>JANLTI010000120.1:0-15113 GCA_031362845.1 Gemmatimonadaceae bacterium
CGATGCAGCACCGTGGTTCCGATGCGCAGCAGCCGGTTGTGACGGCGTTCGTCGCGCGCGGCGTACGTCGCGTTGGCGCGCTCCGGTGACGCATCGGCCTGCGCGCGCGTGAGTGGTCCCGGGATCTGGAAGCGGTCATTGCCCCCGGCGACGAGCACGGCGAGCGAGGTGCGGTCGGCGAATGAGGTCGCGATGCCAGCCAGCACCGTCGTGCGATCGCTCCGCGAATGCGCGCGCCATCCCGAGAGATGTGTGTTGGCCACGCCACCATAGAGCGTTCCACCGGCAACAGGCGCAGCCACTCGACCGATCACGCGACGAAGCCCGAAGCTTCCCGCCTGCGATTGCAGGCTGGCGAGTCGAGCACCCGCGACCGGAACGGTGCGCAAGTCCAGCACGCCGCCCGCCGCGTTCCCATACAGCGCCGACGCGTTCGATCGCAGCACTTCCACCTGCTCCACGAGCGCCAGGTCCACCAGGTCGAGCGACGTGCGCCCATCGGGCTCCGTCTCGGGGATGCCGTCGATGAGGATACGAACGCCGCGCGTCGTGCCCGCATTGGAACGATCGCCCGCCCCGCGCGAGCCGAAGCCGCGGATGGCGATTCGCACGTCGCCGCCACCCGAGCGCGACTGGGCGAGCACGCCGGGCACCAGCGCGAGCGCCTCGTCGAGACCGACGCCCCGCCGCAGCCGGAGCACATCCGAGTCGATGAGCGTGACAGCCAGCGGAACGTCGAAGATGGAGACCGGCGTACGCGATGCAGTCACGCTCAGCGGAGGAAGTGGCTGCACGCGAGCGGTGTCCTGTGCCGCCGCCACGGCGGGCATGAGCACGCTGAAGCATCCGGCGAACGCGCGCCACGCCCGTGCACGGAATGCGAACGGCGGAACGACGTTTCGATGGACCGAGCCTGCTGCATGAGTATGCATACGTGATGAATCAATGGCGCGATGACCGGAGAAAATCAGGCACATCGCTTGCTTTAGAGGGGGGCAAGACAAGCACGGCACCTTCTTCCACTGAGGAGACGACATATGACGGACGATCTCGGCACGGATGGCCTGAAGAACCAGGTGAAGGGCGCGGCCAAGGAAGTCGCGGGCAAGGTGCAGAAAAACGTGGGCGACCTGACCGACAATCATAGCCAGGAGTTGAAGGGCAAGGCTCGTGAGCTGGAAGGGAAGGGTCAGCGCAAGATCGGCGAAGCCGAAAGCAAGATCGATCGTAACACCTGATCGTCGCGTTGGCGACGAGCACGAGGGGCGCCGGCTGAGCCGGCGCCCCTCGTGGTCATCGTGATTGTTGGCCTGATCTCGCAGCTCGACCAATGGTGCGCCCACTCACCTACAGCCGTTGCACCGACCGCCTAGGTGCGACAGGCCGCGTCCATTCGCCGACGCTCAGCGTCTTTCTTCAGATCGTCGTCTCGGCGACGCTTGTCGAGACGCGCGCGTTGCTCCACGGTGAGGATGGCATCCATCCGCGCGCGCGTGTCCATCTTGAGTGTGTCAAGCGCGGGCTGGATCGGCTTGAAGATCGCATCGTACTTGCAGTTCCGGGCATCGAACAGCGAGTCCATCGCGAGGCGCTGCGCGGGCCGTAGCGCGAGGTCGTCGTACATCGCCTTCCGCTTCGCCGTGATCGAGCTATCGTCCCGCCGGAGCACGCGATCGGCCGAGAAACCGACGACCCCACCGACGAGTACGGCTCCGAGCAGAAACGCGAGCGCCTGCTGCTTTGGTCGCTCCATGGGGCCTACCGGGAAAGGAGATAGTAAATGGCGACGTCACCGTCGCCAAGCGATGCGCCGCGCGTGGATGCCTCGAGCGTGGACGGCGCCGCGATCACGCTGCCGTACGCATTTCGGGCGTCAAGCTGGTGCGATCGCGCCATCGCCAGCGTGGCGGCGAGAATGAGTGCTGCCGCTGCGACGAGTCCCGGCCGAGCCATGTCCACCAGCTCACCCCACCACAGCCCGGTGTCCCTGGCCTGCGCGACGTGCGAAAGAATGCGCGCTTCGAGCGCGTCCCAGTAACTCGAGTCGGTCGGCGCTGCATACAGGGCGCGCAGCGCGTTCGTGAGCGCGGCGTCGTCGGACGTCCAGCGGTCGTGTGTCATGATGAGCTCCGGATATTCTGCAGAAGCCGGCGCAATGCGGCGCGGGCGTGATGGAGGTCGGATCGGGCCGTGCCTTCGGGAATGCCGAGCGTGCGCCCGATCTCCCCATGCGTGAAGCCTTCCACGTCGTGCATCACGATGACCGCACGCTGGCGGCTCGTGAGGTGGGACAGCGCCAGCTGCAAGCGCTCTCGCAACTCCCCCGACTCCGCCGGATCGCGGAATGGCATCGGGATTGACTCGGGAAGCTCGTCCGCGTCACGCACCTTGCGGCGACGCACGAGGTCGAGCGCCGCGTTCGCCATGATCCGGTACAGCCACGCCCCGAATGGCTGGTCGGGACGAAACCGGTCGAGCGCGCGGTGCGCGTGGAGAAACCCTTCCTGCACCGCGTCTTCCGCATCTTCATGCGAGAGCACGATGGCGCGCACGATGGCGTACGCCCGGCGTTGATGGATGCGCACGAGCGCCGAGAAGGCATCGTCCGCCCCACCCTGCGCCGCCAGCACGATCGCGCGCTCCGCCGCCGCCCCGTCAGGGCGCGTTGGCATGACGTGCGGCGGAGGTGAGCCTGCGGTGGCGAGCATCGATTCGGTGAGAGGGCGTCATCCCGAATACGGTGGCGGAGTCCGAACTGTTGAACGAGCGGTGCGCATCACGCCGCTATCCCACGGGCGTGGTGCCAGCCAGCCCGATCGCCGCCGCCGAGCGCTGCATCGACCCGATGACGAAGGCGATGTGCTCGTCGAGATCCACACCCAGCTCGGCGGCGCCATTCACCACGTCGTCGCGACTGACCCCACGCGCGAATGCCTTGTCCTTCATTTTCTTGCGCACCGACTTCGCCTCGACATCGTGCACGCTGCGCGTGGGCTTCACGAGCGCCGTGGCCGTGATCAGTCCCGTGAGCTCGTCCACCGCGAAGAGCGTTTTCGCCATCGGCGTCACGCGGGGGACACCCGAGTACAGCGCGTGGCCCATGATCGCGTCGAGGATGTCTTCAGGCCAGCCGCGCGACCGGAGGATGCGGACACCTTCGGCCGGATGCTCCTCGGTGGGAGAATGCGCGTCGTTCGGCCAGCGCTCGTAGTCGAAGTCGTGGATGAGACCCGCAAGTCCCCATCGATCGACGTCCTCGTTCCCGCGCTCCGCATAGGCGCGCATCGCGGCTTCCACGGACAGCATGTGCTTCCGCAGCGAGTCGCTGGCCGTGTATTCGTGCATGAGTGCGAGGGCGTCATCACGACTGGGCAGCATGTGGGCACTGGTGTGAGTGAAGCGTCAAAGCGCGCATTGCGGGGCGACGATGCACGTACGCAGCATTCGGCATGCGCCCGCGACCCAAGGAACCGGAGAATACCGCCAGCCACGCCCCGGCGCACGATGGCCGCGCGCCCTTCCTGCGGGCGATCACGCGGCGCGGCGAGGGCGACGCTACGCACTTCCCCTTCACCGTGCCTGTCATCCGGTCGCTCGAAACCCTCGCCTTCCCGACGGCGGTCACGTTCTTCGTGGGGGAGAATGGTTCGGGGAAGTCCACCCTGCTGGAAGGGATCGCAGCGGCAGCGAGACTACCCGCGGTGGGCAGCAGCGACCTGGACGCGGACGCGACGCTGGACGCACAGCGCGAGCTCGGGCGGGCGCTCCGCCTGGTCTGGACCCGGAAGACATCGCGCGGATTCTTCCTGCGGGCCGAGGACTTCTTCGGCTTCGCGAAACGGCTGTCCGCCATGCGGAGCGAGTTCCTCGGGCGCATCGCACAGCTCGAGGTCGAATACGAGGATCGGTCGGCATACGCCAAGGCACTGGCGATGGGTCCCGCACAGGCCTCGCTCGCCGACATGGAACGACGATACGGCGTGGATCTCGACGCGAACTCGCACGGACAGAGCTTCCTGCGGCTCTTCCAGTCTCGATTCGTGCCGGACGGGCTGTATCTGCTGGACGAGCCGGAGGCCCCGCTCAGCCCCCAGAGTCAGCTGGCGTTGATGTCGATGATGCAGGACATGTTGGCCGAGGGAGCCCAGTTCGTCATCGCCACGCACTCACCAATCCTGCTGGCATACCCCGGGGCGACGATCTACAGCTTCGATGTCGCGCCGGCCGCCGCCGTGGCCTACGCGGAGCTGGACCACGTGGTGCTGACGCGCGAATTCCTCAATGCGCCCGAGCGATACCTGAGAGCGTTACGACGGAGCTAACCGCCGGACGACCGCCGACCGCCCGCCGACTTCGGCGTCGGACCTTTTGCCGCCCGGCCGCGCCGGGACTCAGTGCGGCGCTGCGGCGGCCGGCGCAGCCGACGTGCCTTCGCCGGCACCGTGGCCCGCATACTTCGCATTGGTCAATCGCACGATGGCGAACATCAGCACGAAGATCGCGATGGCGCCCAGGATCAGGCCCGTGAACGCCGCGGATTTGTCGCCCGCATGCGGCGCGCTCATGCGACGCGCACCTTGGTCATCACATCGCTCTTCTTGATCGCCTTCATGAACTCCAGTCCGTTCGTGATCTTGCCGAACACGGTGTGCACGCCGTTCAGGTGACGGGTGTTGTCTTCGGACAGGACCATGAAGAACTGGCTGCCGCCCGTATCCTTGCCGGCATGGGCCATGGAGAGCGAGCCGACCTCGTGCTTGCGCGGATTCCCCGCCGTCTCGCACTTGATCTTCCACCCGGGCCCACCGGTGCCGACGCGCGGATCGCCGTCGGGCAGATCCTTCGACAGCGGATCGCCGCCCTGCACGACGAAGTCGGGAATCACGCGGTGGAACTTCACGCCGTCGTAGAAGCCCTCGTTCGCGAGCTTCTCGAAATTCTCGACGGTCTTCGGGGCGTCCTTGTCGTAGAGTTCCGCGGTGATGGTGCCGCGATTGGTCTCGAACGTGGCTGTCTTCACGGTAGGTCTCCGAGCGGGTGTAGGGCCTAAGATAATCAGCTGTCCCCGGTCGACGCGCCTGCTCGGCCACGGGCGGAGGGACAAACGTCCGAGAGCATGCACGCGCCGCAACGCGGCACGCGTGCGAGGCACACCTGCCGTCCGTGCTCGATCAGCAGATGTGACAGGAGCGTCCACCGTTCCTGGGGAAAGAGCGGGATCAGCGCACGTTCGATCTTCACGGGATCCGTCTGCGACGTGAGCGCGAGCCGGTTGGCCAGGCGCGTGACATGGGTGTCAACGACGATGCCGTCATTGCGGCCGAACGCGTTGCCGAGGATCACGTTGGCGGTCTTCCGTCCCACCCCCGGCAAGGCCGTGAGTGCACCCATCTCGGCCGGTACGTGGCCTCCGTGCCGCTCCACGAGCCCAGTCGCCATCCCGATCAGGCTCTTCGTCTTGCTCCGAAAGAATCCGGTGCTCCGGACGAGGTCCTCAACTTCCTCCGGATTGGCCGCCGAGAGCGACGCTGCATCGGGATACCGGGCGAACAATGCTGGCGTCACGATGTTCACGCGCTTGTCGGTGCACTGTGCGCTGAGGATCGTGGCGCACAGCAATTCGAACGCGTTGCCGAAGTCGAGCGCGCAGTGCGCGCCGGGATACGCCGCGAGCAAGCGGTGGAGGATGACGTGCGCGTGAATCTTGAGCGCCGCGCCACGCGGGCGCCGAATGCGCGGCGCGCGCGGGCGTGCGGCACCGCTGGGGGCGGCTTTCCCGCGCTCAGTCATCGCGGCGACCTGCGTCGCACAGCCTACCCCTCGACTCCCGCGTGCGACTTGAGCCGTTCGACGATCTCGTGCAGCTGGCGCTCCGTGAGATCGATCTCGGCGGCGGCGCCCTCCGTATCCAGCAGGCCGGCACGCATGGAGATCGCGACCTGGTTGAGATAGCGGATCTTGCCGAGGATCTCATCGGTCGCGCGGCGGAGCCCGGTGAAACGACGCTTTTCGGCCAGCGCGCGCCGATAGCGCAGCATGAGATCCTGCTGCGTGAGCCGTCGCGCGACGACGATCACCTCTTCGCGGGTACGCCCGGGAATCGCCCCGCGATCGGGGAGGCCGCCGTCGTCCCAGCTCTCGTCGGCGAACCAGAGACGTCCGACGTACTCGATCCCGTCGAAGGCGATCCGGCACGAGACGTTGAACTGTCGTCCATCGTAGTCGAGCGAAGCGATGTGCGGCTGCACGATCTCGTCGGCCACGGAGCCTTACCTGGTGGAGTGTACGGAAGCGCGACGTTCGCGCAGAAACGCGAGCAGGGGCGGAAAGAGCTGGTCGGGCTGCTCGACATAAGGTACGTGCCCGCAATCATGCAGGACGACGCACTCCGTCCCGAGGGCACGCGCCGCCGCCTGCGACGACGCGAGGGGGATGGGATCGTCCAGCCCGTGCACCACGAACGCGGGCAGGTGCACGGCGCCGAGCGCCGAGAGTATGTCGTAATCGCCGAGCGAATTCCAGATGGACTGCTGGACGCGTCCCGTCACGCGAAACGGCGTGAGGTCGTGGGCGCGCCGCGGATCGCTGAAATAGCCGGCCACGCTGAGCTCGAATGCACGCTGCCGGAACGCCGCCGGGTCGTGAGACTTGAGACCCGATTGCTCGAGCTCGGCGCGCAGGAGTTGGACCGCCGGTCCGGATTGTCGTGACGCGAATTCGCGCTCGAAGGCGTCGCGGTACGCGCGGCTGATGGGGGCAGGATCGATCAGCGCGAGACTCGACGGCGACGTGCTGATCCGCCCTGCCGCCGACTCGATGGCGTACAGCATCGCGAGCAAGCCACCCCAGGAGTAGCCGACCAGGTGAAGCGGCGCGACGCGCAGCTCGTGGGCGACGCGCTCGACATCGGCCACCTGATCTTGCCAGCCGATCAGCGCGCGATCGTCGTCATGACGAGAGCGACCCCCGCCGCGCTGGTCGTACGTGACGAGCCGGTGGTCTGTAGCGAGTTCGAGCATTTGCGGCAGCAGGTACTCGTGGCTCGCGCCTGGACCGCCGTGCAGGAGCAGCAAGGGTGGCAAATCGGGATCGCCATACTCGGCCCAGAACAGCGGCACCGGCGTGGTGGTGGTGAATCCGTGTGCGCGTGGTGCCGGAATTGGAGGCATGCGCAGGCAGTGTGGTCAGCGAGGCCGCGAAGGGGAAGGGGTGGAAATGCGAGACGGGGACGATCGCGTCGCGATCGTCCCCGTCCCGTTTCGTGCAGCCGAGCGACCGGACGTCAGGGCCGCGCGATGATGTAGGTGACGGGTCCGCCAGTCGTTCGGTTGATCTCCACCAACGCCTCGAAACTGGCGGGGTATGAGCTCATGATCGGGAAGGCTTCGTGCGCCGAGTCGTTCCAGTTCGATAGGCCGGCATTGGTCAAGTTCACCGTCACGGGATGACTGGCATTCAGAATGTTCGCCGTCTCGCCGAGGTTGGATATCCCGACAACGGTGAACGCACCGATTCCGCTCAGGAAAGTGACCGGGGTGGGCCCGGTGACGCCATTGTAATAGCAGTTGAGCGTGGCGTACACGCCGGTCCTAGTCGGCGCACTTGCAGCGAACTTGACCGCATCACCCATCAACGACACGGCCTGCGTCCGGATGGACGCGGTGGCCACGTTGTACTGGTGAAACACCGGGTCGGTTCCGATGACGACCGCCGGTCCGTTCACCGCTGGCGACCATACCGCTCGATTCGCCTCTGCCGCCGCGAGCGATGCCGTCGAAGTGACGCAATTTCCACTGACAAACGGATCGGGGAAGATGATCGCGCTGAACTTCGCGAAATCCGCCGTCGTCTTGGTCGCCCACGTTGCGGCATCCCACACCGTGACGTCGAATCCGGCGGCGGTCGCGAGCGTCTGCTCGTTGTTCGGTCGATTTGCGTCGAGTGCCGTGAACAACGTCGGTCCATAGATCAGGACGCTCGGTACGGCGAACTGGAAGTCGCTGAACGAATCGGTGAACCCGCCGCCGCCCTGATCGATGAACATCGCGGCGTACAAAGGCTTGGGCGTCACCAGCGCGAGTGCCTCGTCCGCCGCGTGCCTGAACTTTCCGTTCAGCAGGCTCGCGAAGAATCCGCGCACACTCGGCGTCGCCGAAGCAAGAACGCCGCCGGGTGAGCCGGGCTTGCAGGCGGGAGCTTGTGCGAGCACGGCGATGCCGGCGGCGTCGGAGCGATACATCCGGATGGCCGCTTCAGAGGCCGGAGTCAGGCCGTACGCCCCGAACCCGACTTCGCAGATGAAGACCGTCGCCCGATTGACAAGTGGCGCCTCGAGCACCGGACTGGTCGTCACGCTGATGCAGCTTCCCACCGTACGCCGGCGGAGTACCGCGCTGAGATCGGCACAGGTCGCGAGCGTGACGGTAATCGGCGTGGCCGTCGCTCCCCCCTGCGCCGGAATCGTCACGCCGGCGGAGGTGGAGATGCCGCTGGGATCCGCGGTGGGCGACCCTGTCGACACGGTGATCGGCGTGGTGGAAATATCCGCCGAGGCCGACGTGCACGGACCCACTCCCGGGACCGCACACAGCGCATACCGCTCGATGCGGAACTTGATGGGCAATGTGCGCCCATCCATCAAGGCGATGACTTCGTCCGACGCGAGGCTCTTGACCTCCGCCATGTTGGCGCCGGTCGCGATGTCGGCGTAGCCGAGCCGTGTTGCGCCCACCATGACGGTCAGTCGGTAATACTTCGTACTGGTGGACGGAACCTTCCAATTCACCTGATAGTGTTCGTCCACGATACTGACCGTGGCCGCGAGCGTCGGCAGTGGTTCGCACGGCGACACGGAGATCAGTGGCTCGGTGGCGGCGCTCGAAGCGCAGATCTCGACGGTGGGACGCAGGTTCGGATTGAACGCTCCGGCGTTCCAATGCGTACTACCACTGGGATTCTTCACCATCGGGGGCAGGAAGAAGAAATCCCGATTGCTCGCGAGGCCGTCACCGGAGTGGGTGGCATCGGAGATGTCGTTCGTCGGCTTGGCGGCGGATCCGATCGGCGTACCGACCCGATCACCATTGCAGGCGCTCATGGCATAGATGAGCGTCAGGCACAACAGCACGCGGCATCGCATGTCGTCTGCTCCTGTACTGGGAGGGGCGCCCATCGGCGCGGTGTGCACCGACGGTGGGGGAGCAGACAGTACGACAAACCTGGGAGGGCCGTAAGAGGGCGTCCCGGCGTTGTCAATGACCCGAAGCACCCTTTTTTGCCAAATGTTTGTGCCGCAAGCGTTTATCTGCTGCTGTGTCCGCTGGAACATCAGTAGCAGGGGGCTATCCCGGAGGTTCAGCCGATCGCCGCCACGATCCGCGCCGTCGACACATGGACCCTCACGGTGTCCTCGATTCGATGCCCGTAGCCGCCCGCAATCATCACTGCGACCGGGAGGCCAACCTCGCGACAGGCCTGCATCACCATCGCGTCGCGACGCTCCAATCCGCCGAAGGTGAGCTTCATTCGGCCCAGTCGGTCTCCCTCGTGCGGATCCGCGCCGGCGAGATAGAACACGAGATCCGGTCGCGCCGCATGCAGCACGCCGGGCAAGGCGTCCGCCAGCGCGCGCAGGTACGGCGCGTCAGCAGTCCCGTCGTCGAGTTGGATGTCGAGCGTGCCGGCCACTTTCTCGAACGGATAGTTCCGCCCGCCGTGCATGCTGAAGGTGAACACCTCGGCATCATCGGCGAAGATCGCGTGCGTGCCATTCCCCTGATGCACGTCGAGATCGAGCACGACGGCCCGGCGAACCGCTCCCTCCGCCTGCAGCGCGCGGATCGCGACCGCCACATCGTTGAAGACACAGAAGCCCTCGCCGTGATCGGCAAACGCGTGATGCGTCCCTCCGGCGAGGTTCATTCCCGTGCCGTGCGCAAGCGCGTGCCTTGCCGCCGCCACCGTGCCTCCCACCGCGCGCCGAGAGCGCTCGACGAGGGCGGTCGACCAGGGGAAGCCGAGCCGGCGAACTTCCGTCGCCGACAGGGCGCCGCCGACGAATCGATCCACGTAATCCGCCGTGTGCACCAGGCGCAGCATCTCATCGGTGGCGGCCGCCGGGTCGAGCACTCGCTCCGGCGCCACCACACCGTCCGCGACGACACGATCGCGCAGCATCGCATACTTCTCCACCGGGAAGCGATGGCCGGCCGGCAACGGAAACGTGTATCGCGCCGACGACCACACGGTGAGCGGCATCAGCGCGCGCCGCGCACCGCCGGCCGCATCACTGCCCGCGCGTCCCCAGGATCACCGACGTGGTCGACCGCGTGCCAGCGCGCAGGTAGACGATCACGACCTTCTCGCCCGGCGTTCGCGCATACAGCGCCTCACTGTATCCATAGAGGTCCTTCACCGCACGCCCCCCGAGTTCCACGATCACGTCGCCCGCACGGAGGCCTGCGAGATCAGCGGGGCTGCCGGCGCGAACGCCGCTCAGGCGCAGGCCACTCGCGTCGCCCGCACTCATGTCGGGAATGGACCCGAGATACACGTTGGACCCGGTCCGGCTGCCGGCCATGGGCGCAGGCGCCGCGACCCGCACTGGCGTCAGCCGGGTCGCCCGATCGGCAATCGCGCGCACGACTCGCTCCGCCATCGCCACGACGCGCGCTTCTCCCACGGCATCGATGCGCTCCACGTCGTCCGACGCGCGGTGATAGTCGTCGTGGAGATCGGTGAAGAAATGGAGCACCGGAATGCCCTTCGCGTAGAACGAACTGTGATCCGACGGCCCGAACCCGTCGCCGACGGCGCTGACCGACAGCCTCGGCGCAGCGTTCGCGCTGTCCACGATGCCCCCCAGCTCACGCGCGGTCGCCACACCGTAGACGATGAGCTTCTCGTTCCGCAGACGTCCCACCATGTCGAAGTTCACCATCGCGATCACCCGGTCCAGCGATACCGGTGGGTGGTCGACGAACCATTGGGAGCCGAGCAGTCCCAGCTCTTCACCCGTGAAGTGCGCCACCACGATGCTCCGCCGTGCCGGTCGTGCGGCGAACAGCCGCGCGAGCTCCAGCAGTGCGGCCGTGCCTGAGGCATTGTCGTCCGCCCCATTGCGAATTGCGTCCCGTGCCTCGGGATCCATGGCGCCAGAGGGTGACCGTCCAAGGTGGTCGAAGTGCGCGCCGATCACCACGTATTCGCCCCGCAGCGATGGATCGCGCCCGGGCAGGAGCGCCAGCACGTTCTGTGTCGGCACACCATCCGGCTTTCCGGCGTGCGCCATCTGCGCACTGCGCGCGTCGAAGTGCTGCAGGAAGCCATCCGCGCCGGGAAGCGTCCGCAACCCCAGCAACGCATGGCGTCGTGCCAGCCACGCCGCGGCGGTGTCGTTGCCCGCCGTGCCCGTGCCCCTGCCGTCACGGCGGTCATCGGCCAGCCAGGCGATGTCACTCCGCAACCGCTCTGCATCGGGGGTGGCGCCGGTGCCGGGCACCCTCTCGGTGGTCCGACAGGCACTCAGCGATAATGCGGCGATGGCAACGGTGTGATGAAGGCGCATGAAGCACTCGAGAAGCAGTGGGTGAGGAAACACGACAGCAGAGCACAAGTGGCGTATCTCTCTCGTGCCTGAATAGTTTACTCATCCGCGTCGCCCGTGCGCACCCGTTCAGCGACAGGATGCCGATGGATTACTCGATTGCCTTCGCTCGACACTTCGTACGGCTCGTCTTCCTGCTGCTTCACGATCCGCTGAACACGGACGAGCAGAAAGCCGCACTGCGAGCGCTCATCACGATCGCGACCGAGGGTTTCGTCATCCTGGGTGTGCGAGCCGGGCAGCTCACGGCGAACGGCACGTCGCCACCGCAGGCACTACCCGGCGCCGCCGACGTCGTCGACCGGATGACGGTTCATGCCATCCGCTCGATCGACGTCGATCGGAACGCAGCACCCGCCGACGTACTGCGCGTTGCCCGCCTGCTCGCCGCCGCGCCCGCGGCGTCGGGCCCGGTGTCCGGATCGTCCGTCCGCCTCACCCGCGTCAACGCGACGCCGGCGACGCCGATCCTGGCGCAGGCGCCCAGGGTGCTCTCGACGAACGATCCGTTCGACTTCGGAGACTTGCTCGGCGATCCGCGCGGCGACGGGATACGAGGCGAGACGCCTGCCGTCTCACCCTCGAACGCTTCGGCGAACGACGGGAGCGAATATCGGGTGGATACGATGTTCGATCAGTTCACCGCCGCGCGTGCATCGACGGAGTCACACTCGGCGATGTTCGCGCGCATGGAGGTGGAGACATCGCCCGCGCGG
This sequence comes from Gemmatimonadaceae bacterium, assembly GCA_031362845.1. Taxonomy (GTDB): domain Bacteria; phylum Gemmatimonadota; class Gemmatimonadetes; order Gemmatimonadales; family Gemmatimonadaceae; genus AG11. Next base: position 12,322 of record JANLTI010000120.1, read on the forward strand.
ACGATCGAACTGCTCGACCAGCTCGCTGTGCGCGCCGACGAATTGCTGCGCGAGCAGTCGATGGCGGGCGCGATCGAGATCCTGGAGCACATCGTGCGGCGCGAACGAGACGCGCGCGAGTTCGAGGTGAAGCGCGCGTTCGTGCTCACCGTGAAGCGGCTGACGAAGCCGGCGCTGCTCAAGGCGGTCGTGGTCGATCTTGCCCGGTCACCCGAGTCGCGCGCGCAGGGCATCGCGATGCTCGCCCGGGCGGGCGAGGACGGTGCCGATGCACTCATCGACCAGCTCGCCGTGGAGGAACGACGCAAGGAACGGCGGCTGTACTTCGATGCCCTCGTGGAGATGCAGGCGGGCGTACCCACGCTCGTGCACATGCTCGGCGATCCACAATGGTTCGTCGCGCGCAACGCGGCGACCCTGCTTGGCGAGATGAAGGCCCGCGACGCCGAGTCCGCCCTCGCCGCGCAGTTGCACCACGATGACGAACGAGTGCGTCATGCTGCCACGGTCGCCCTCATGCGACTCGGCACGGCGCGCTCGCTGCCCACGATTCAGGATGGACTCAGGGACGGTGCTCCCCAGATCCGCATGTTCGCGGCTGCGGCGCTGGTGGGACGCACGGAGGGAAACACCACGACTTTGCTGCTCGATGCCCTCGACGGTGAGCGTGACGAACAGGTCGCGGCGTCGTTCCTCGCCGTGCTCGGACGGCTGGCGACGCCCGACGCCGTGACGCGACTGATAGCGACCGCCGAGCCGGACAAGGGATTGTTCCGGAAGAAATCCGTTGCGTTGCGGGTCGCTGCCGTGCAGGCGCTGGCCGATTGCGTGAGCGAACCAGCCGCGGGTGCGCTCAGAGTGCTTCAGGGCGACAGGGACGACGTCGTGCGGGCGGCAGCCGTCGACGCCCTGGGCCGTCGTGCGCGACTGGCTGATCCGGCCTGATCGCGACGCGCGATCGCGCGTCAGCGCGCCGTGAGATCCGTGGCGGGCGTGACCGTGCGGCAGAATTCGGCGAGCAGCGTTGCGGCGTCGTCCACGTCCGAGAGGTCCACCATCTCGTTCGGCGAGTGCATGTAGCGGTTGGGGATCGAGACGAGGCCGGTGGCGACGCCCTCGCGGGCGATGTGGATGGCGTCGGCATTGGTGGAGGTGTCGCGCCCAACGGCGTGCACCCCGTGCGCCATGCCCTGTGCCTTCGCCGCATCGCGCAGCATGGTGTGGACGACCGGCGAAATCAGCGAGCCGCGGCTGATGATAGGGCCGCCCCCCATCTTGTGCTCGCCGATCTCCTTCTTCTCGATGTTCGGGTGATCCGTGGCGAAGGTCACGTCCACCACGATGGCGATCTGCGGGTTGATGCAGTGCGCGCACACGAGCGCTCCGCCTCCATGCCACGCGATTTCCTCCTGCGTGGTAGCCGCCGCGACGACGCGTGCGACGCCCGGCTTCTCGGCATAGCGCCGCAGCGCCTCCAGCACGATGAACGCGCCGATGCGATCGTCGATCGATCGCGAGACGAGCCGGCCGTTGGGAAAGTCCATGCTGCGTGAGTCGATGACCCCAGGGTCGCCGACATTGAGCCGTTCCTGTACCTCGGCGCGCGTCTTCGCGCCGATGTCCACCCACAGGTCGGCGAACTTGCTCGAGTGCTCGCGATCCTCGGTCTTCATCAGATGGATCGGCTTCTTGCCCACGACCCCGAGCACGTCGCCGTCCTGGCCGAGGAAGCGGATGCGCTGGCCGACGAGCACCTGGGTATCCCACCCGCCGATGGGGGCGATGTAGATGAACCCGTCATCGTCGATGTACTGCACGATGACGCCGATCTCGTCGATGTGACCGTCCAGCATGATCGTCACCGATCCGCCGGCATTGATCTCGGCCATGCTGTTGCCGGCGACGTCCGCGCTCACCTTCTCGGCAAATGTCTCCGCTTCAGCCCTCCACACGCGGGACGCCGCCGTCTCGAAGCCCGAGGGCGCGGGTGCGTCCAGCAGACGCTTCAGGAACGTGATCGAGGACGAACTGAGCATCGAGTCGAGGGTAGGGGTGGTGCACGGCGGTCGTGTGAACGCCGGTTCGATTGACGGAGTTGCGGGACGCGTGCTGCGGAGGCATCACGAGTGGAGCGGCTGAAGACAGGACGACAACGTCCGTCCTCATGTCACTCATCGCATCACTCATCGCAGCCTGATCGCATATCCGGACGATGGCGCCCCGAACAGCGCGGGCGCGAGGATCGCGGCCATCGTTTCCACGGCGTCCGCCAGTCGGGGCCCGGGCCGGCTGGTGAGTGAGTTGCCGTCGAGCGACCAGCATTCGCACGAGTCCGCCCATGCCCACTCGGGTCGAGCGAGCAGCGCCCTCGCGTCCCGCTCGGCACGTACGACGTCGAAGCCGCATGGCGCGAACAGGAGCACGTCGGCCGCGGCGTCACGGAGGCGGTCGATGGACATGACCACCGAGTGTGCGCCAGGTTCCGAGAGCGCGTCGATGCCTCCGGCGCACCGGACGAGATCGGGCGTCCAGTGCCCGGCGCTGAAGAGGGGATCGAGCCACTCGATCACCGCGACGCGCGGTCGCGGTGCGCGCGCGGCCTTGAGGGTGTCATGGACGCGGCGCAGGCGCGCGGCGAGCGACGCGAGCAGATCAGTCGCGGCGTCGCACCGGCCGAGCGCGTCTCCCACCACGGCGATGTCGCGCCAGACGTCGGCGAGCGTGGTGGCGCCGAGGGAGATCACGCGCGGCGCCGGCGACAGCACCTCCGCGATGGAACGCACGTCCCCATC
>JANLTI010000122.1:0-7479 GCA_031362845.1 Gemmatimonadaceae bacterium
CGAAAAGTCCGCTGTCTCGACGCCGGAGACGAGCTCGTTGGCGCTCCGTATGGTGCGGTAGTGCGAGTTCCAGAGAAAGTTCGTCACGAACGCACTCGGGTTGAATTGCCCGAGCGGATTGTTGATGTAGCGCGGGTCGGCGGCGTCGATGCGATACGCATCGCGGCCCATCGTCTCCATGATGAGAATCTGGAACGCGTGATTCTCGCGATCGCCGGCCGCGATGCCGGTCGCCTGCGACTGGAGCGCCGCCGAGCCCGACACGACTCCGGGCAGGACGGGATTGTTGTAGTTCGGGATCTCGCTGTCGGAGCATGCCACCGACCCGGCGAGTGCACCGAGCAGGATGAGCGAGCGCGAGGTCGGGATGATGGGTGTCATCGTCAGAACCCCACGTCGACGGTGAGGAAGAAACTGCGGGAGGGCGGGAAGGGCGCGAGGTCGATGAAGCGGCTGATCTGCTGATTGCCGAAATTGCTGACCTCCGGGTCGGCTCCGGTGTACTTCGTCCAGGTGAACAGGTTGCGTCCGCTCAGCTCGAGCTTCACCGACCGGGGTTTGCCACCGAGACGCGAGATCCACGTTGCGGGCAGCTCGTAGCCGAGCGCCACCTCGCGCTGCTTCACGAACGACGCATCCTCGATGTACTGCGCGATGCCCTGCGTGTCGTTCAGGTTGATGCGCGCGAGTCCTCCGTCCGCGACATCGGGGGCGAGCGCGAATGCGTCGAACACGTTCTTCGTGACGTTGACGAGATTGCCACCCTTCTGCCAATCGAACAGGGTGGACAGACGCAGCGACTTCCAGTTGAACTCGTTCGTGAACCCCATCGTGAAGTTCGGGGCGGCATCGCCCTTCTTCACCACGCCATTGGCGCCATCGGAGCCGACGATCTGGGTGACGCTCTGCCCTTCCTCGAGGCGCGCGATGCCGTACCCGGCGCCGAACGCCACGCCCTGCCCCGTCGCATCCTGCGACAGGGTGAATGCCGGCACGGGCAGCGACGTCACGATGCCGACGTTCTTCGCGAACGTCGTGCGCGAGGTCCATCCGTAGTTCTGCCGCTGGACCGGCGTGAAGTCGAGCAGCGCCTCCACGCCGCGATTGCGGAACTGCCCGCCGTTGAGGATCTGCACGGTATAGCCCACCGACGGCGCCGCGGCGATCTGGAGGATCACGTCGTCGATCGTCTTCTGGTAGAGCGTCAGGGAGAGCGCGCCGCGACCGCTCCCGAACTGTGCGTCGAACCCGGTCTCGATCTCGGTCTGTCGCTCCGGCTTGATGGCGGGATTACCGAACGAGGGCCCCGCCTGCACGCCGTTCTGCCGGTCGTACACGCTGGTGATGGCCGTACGGTATTTCTGGAGATACAGTGGCTGGTTGCCGGACTGTCCCGCGGCGAGGCGCAGCTTCACCTCGCCGAACGCCGGCACGGCATCCACCAGGCGATACGACACCGACGCCTTTGGGAAGGCGTACAGCTTGTCCACGTCGCCATTCCTCGTGCTCCGTTCGGCTCGGACGCCCGCCGTGAGCAGCAGCTTCTCGTCGAGCGCGAGCACCTCTTCCTGCGCGAAGAGTGCAAACCCCTTCACCGCTTCACGGTTGGCGAACACCTCGGGGGCCGAGCCCGAATTGATGTTCTCCAAGCCGAGCAGCACGTCGCGCGTCACCACGTTCGTGCTGCGCAGTGAGCTCGTCTCCCGCTGGAGCCCCGCGGCCGTCGTCGCCGAGTATCGTCGTCCCACCGGCGTCCACGTGTGCGCGAGACTCAGGTTCAGGTTGAGGTTCATCACTGAGCCGCTGTTCGATGTCACCGTGCCGGGCAATCCATCGTTCGGCTCGAAGATGAGGAAGCGCGGCGACACGATGTTCACCTGCTCGTTGAACCGGTCCAGGCCGGCGTCGGTCTTGAACGTGAGCGTCTGTCGCTCGTCGTTCATCAGTTGATACGAGGCCGTGACCGAGCTGATGATGCGGTTCACCTCGTCCGGTGTCTGGATGAAGTCCACGTTCTGGAAGCTGTTCGTCCCCATCACTGGCGACACAGGATACACGCCGTCCTTCGGCCGCATGTCGAACCAGCTCGGCGTCGCCGCGAACACGAAGTACGGCGTGATGTTCGCGTTGTCGTTGTTGCTGATACCGCGCCGCGTGACGGAGCGGATGTAGTTGTTGTTGACCTGGTGCGACAGCTTGTCTCCGATGAACTGGGAGAGGTTGAGCCGGATCGCATCCTTCTTGTAGCCGGTGTTCTTCTGGATGCCGCCGTCGTACTTCGTCAGGCCCGAGACGAAGTAGTTGGTGGAGCCGGTGCCCCCGCGCACGCCGAGTCCGGTTTCATACGACAGCGGGTGCTCGCCGTAGAGCTGCTCCTCGAAGTCGCAGAATCCGTTGCACGAGGCATAGTTCGCGGCCACCTCGGCCGGCGTCAGCGAGTAGCCCTGCGCGACGGCGTACGCCTGTGCCTCCGGCAGCGTGAACTTGCGCAGGTTGAATTTCCGCGCGAGGTCGAACGTCCCCACCCGCTGCGTGATGTTCGACACCGGCGCGCCGGTGCTGCCCGTCTTCGTCTTGATGATGATCACGCCGTTCGACGCCTTCGATCCATAGATCGCCGACGCCGACGCGCCCTTCAACACCTCCACCGTCTCGATGTCGTTCGGGTTGAGGTCGGCGATACGGTTCACGCCGTTGTCCTGGTTCGACGAGTTCGCCGATGCACGGCGCGCCGAGGTGAGTGCGTTGGTGCCGGGCTGGATGACGTCGTTGCTGATGATCACGCCGTCCACGACGTAGAGCGGGTCGGCCGATCCGAACACCGAGGTCACGCCGCGCATGCGGATCTGGTTGCCGCCGCCCGGCGCTCCTCCGTTCGCGATCACCTGCGCGCCGGCGATCTTGCCGGCGAGCGCATTCTCGATCGAGGCCGAGGGCACGCGGGTGAGCTGGTCGGCGGTGACGAGGCCCACGTCGTTCGCCACGTTCTGGCGCGCGACGGAGGTGGCCGCGCCCGTGACGATCTGCGTCTCGAGGCGATATGGATCACGCTCGAGCTCCACCCGCACGTCGCCCTCGGTAGCCCGCACGGTGAAGATCCGGCGCCGGTAGCCGATGCGACGCGCATTGAGCTGCACGTCGCCCGCCGGCGCAGTCAGGGTGAACACACCATTGTCACTCGTGACGGCGCCGATATTCGTGCCCGCGACCGTGATCGTCACGCCGCCGAGTGGCACTGCGCCGCCGGCTTCCACAACGCGGCCGGTTACACGTCTCTGCGCCTGGGCAGTACTGGAGACACACAGGCAGACGAACAGCGCGGTTCGTACGATGGAACGCATGATCTCTCCTCCGATTCGAGCGAACGGTCCACACTCGGGGAACGGCGAGGCAGACTCCGTGCAGAGTATGGCGCGAGATCAGCGTGCTCGTCAATCAGCGAGGGCGAGGCGTCATCCGTTTGTGCGGCCTCGCGTCGACGTGGATCCGTGCGCGCGTCGGTCGCGCGAGGGCTGGACACGCCGCTCGTACGAGGTGCAAAAAAGAATGGCTCGCGCACGGAGCGCGAGCCACTTCGAGGACCAGCCTCGATGATCGTCGATTGCGTCAGCGCGACGGCTTTTTGCGATCCGCAGGCTGGCCGGTGAGCTTGTGCACGTTGTCCCGGTTCTCTTCGACGAGCTCGTGAATGTGCGCGGCCCGCTGCCCTGCGTGCGCGCCGATGTCCGCCACCGCACCACCGAGTCGAACGTCATCACGAATGAATGCGCGTCCGTTCGGATCGGTCTCCAGGTCGTCGACGTCGGCCTGCTTCACCTTGTAATGTCCATCCACGTCGCGACCGTTGTGCGGCTTGTTCCGTTCAGACATTCGGTGTGCTCCGAGTTGATGATGCATACCGGAGAGGCAAGGTCCGCACCGATGGCGATGCGGACTCGCGCCAGACTCGGCCGTGCGTCAGTACGACGCCAGCGTGTCGGTCCACAACTGCGGATGATCCTGCTTGAGCGCGGCAATCTTCGGCGCGTCGTTGTACCGGATGTACGGCTGGTTGGGATGCAGCGTCGCGTAGTTCTGGTGGTACGCTTCGGCCACCGTGAAGTCGCGCAGCGGTGTCACCTGCGTGACGACCTTCTGCTTCACCGCGCCGCTCTTCTCGAGCTGGGCGATGAAGGCCTGGGTCGCCTGACGCTGCGCATCGCTCGTGTGGAAGATGGCCGAGCGATACTGCGTGCCGACGTCGGGCCCCTGACGGTTGAGCTCCGTGGGATCGTGCGCCACGGTGAAGAACACCGTGAGCAGCTGCTGGTACGACACCTTGCTCGGATCGTAGACCACGCGCACGACTTCGGCGTGTCCGGTGCGTCCGGCCGACACCTGCTCGTAGTTGGGGCGGGCGACCGTGCCTCCACTGTATCCCGACGTCGCCTTCACCACGCCCTTCGTGTGCTGGAACACCGCCTGCACCCCCCAGAAGCAGCCGCCGCCGAAGACGACGGTATCGAGTTGCGCGGCGGGCGGCGTCGCGATCCCAGCGGGTGCTGAGGCGAAGGCGGGCGCAGCGGCGAAGGACAGGAGCGTGAACGCTCGCAGAGCGGTCTTGATCATCAGTGCCTCGTGTGGGACGTGACGGCCCCGCATGTGTCGCGGGGCATGCTGTCTATACTCGCTGCGTCGCCGATTGGTTCTGCGAGCGCGAGTGTGGGGCATTGGCGAGCCGAGCGGAGAAGTTGGCATCTGCGTCGCCCGAGTGCCCATCCAGAAGGTTGCGGCTCGAGGTCTCTCCTGCCATACCGGCACCCGTTGCAGTTTCGGGATTCGTTCGGTAAATAGCACCCCCGCCTGAGGACGTGGTGACGAGCCCGCTGCCTGGGCCCACATCCTGAATTTTCGGTGTTTGTTCGGTAAACGGCACCATATCTGCTCCCTCATTCCGCATGTCCCTCTCGCTCGCCGAACTCGTTCAACTGCTTCCCCCGCCCGCGCCCAACGCGCCCGCGATTCCCACCGGGATCGCGACGCTCGACTTGGTGCTGCCGGGTGGCGGGTTGCCACGCGGGCGGCTCACGGAGATCGTCGGGAGTACCGGGAGCGGGAAGACCACCCTCGTGCGCGCCGTCGTCGAAGCCACGGTCGCCGGTCGCGGCTGGGTCGCCGTCATCGATGCGCAGCGCACCCTGGACGCACGCGACTGGGTGCACCTGGGGGACGCTGACGGCGTGTGGATCATTCGCCCCCACGATGCGACGCGCGCCGCATGGTGCGCCGACATCCTGCTCCGGAGCGCCGCCTTCGCCCTCGTCGTGCTCGACGGGGCGCCGACCCTCACCAAGTCGGCCGCCGTGCGGCTCACCCGTCTCGCGCGCGATGGCGGCGCGGCGCTCGTGATCCTCGGCGACCGCGCCGGCGGCGCCTCGCAACTCGGTGGCGCCGTCCGACTCGTCGTCGAGCATCTGGCGCCGGGACATCGACGATCGACACGACCTGATGGCAGTGGCGATGGCAGCACCCGCACGATCGCCGTGCGGGTCGAGAAAGGGGGAACGCTTCGGACGGTGGAGGTGAGTTGTGCAATCGCTGTGGCGCGTCGCCTGTGTGCGCATCCCGAGGTTCCCGATCGGCGCGGTGTGGCGCGCGGCCCGGCGGGGGGAAACCGGCACGGCCGGCGTGGGGGGGCAGTTGCTCCTGCCCCTGTCCCTGCCGGACGCAGCGCCGCTACCGAACCCCCGCGGGAACTCCGCACCGCCGTCGAGCGCGCCCGCGCACTGGGATGACGTCGCCATCGCACTCACCGACGCCGCGGGAAAGCGACTGCAGGCCGTCTCCGCCGCCGCAGGGCGCGCCGGCATGCGGGCCGGCATGCGGCCCACGGAGGCGCGCGCGTTGTGCGCCGATCTCGTCGAGCTCCCGTGGGACGACGTCGCCATCACCGCGGCCATCACCGAGGTGTCGGCGCAACTGCTCGCCGCCAGCCCGCAGGTGACGCCAGTAGCGGGCGCGCCGGGATTGTGGTGGGTGGGCGCGAGCGGATTCGACGCGGTGGGTGGTGAACGCACGCTCGCCCACACGCTGCTGCGCGTGGCGCGCCGCTGGCATCCGCGGCCGCGCGTCGCCGTCGCCGGCTCGTGCGTCGCGGCGCGCGCCGCCACCTGGGCGGGCGCGAGCTTCGAGCAGCGGGCCGACGACCGCGTGCTCGTGCACGTCGTGCCGGCCGGCGGCGACGCGGTGTATCTCGCGGCGGCGCCGCTCGCCCTCGTCCCGATGGATGACGAGCTGCGCGCAGCGCTCCAGGCCCTCGGTCTCCGGACGGTGGGAATGTTCGCCGCGTTGAGCGCGGACGACGTGGAGCGTCGATGGGGCGAGGTGGGGCTGCGAGCCTGGCGGCTCGCACGCGCCGACGATTCGCGCCGCCCCGTGCTCGCGCGCGTCGAGACGCAGCCCGCCATCGAAGTGGCGCTGTCGTCCCCCGCGATGACGACGGAGCCCGTGCTGTTCCTCGTGCGCGCGGCGCTCGACCAGCTGGTGCAGCAGATGATCGCGCACGGACGTGCCATCGCCGCCGTCGCCATCACGCTCACCCTCGATGACACGCGCGGGCCAATGGCCACCGCCCCAGCACATACGGTCACCCGCGAAGCACGGCTCGCGCGCCCGCTCGCCCGCGTGCTGCCACTGTTCGAGCGCTGCCGCGCCCTGCTCGACGCCTGGACGCTGGAGGCACCGGTAATCGCCGTGCGCGTGGCCGTCGTCGCCGCCGCTCCGCTCACCGGTGAACAGGGCGACCTGCTCAGCGTCTCGTGGCGCGACCTTGGCGCCGCCGATGCCGCGCTCGAGCGGCTGCGCGCGGAGCTCGGCACCGGCGCGATCGTGCGCGCACAGGCGCAGGACACGCACCGACCCGAACGGGCCGGGGTCTGGTGCGAGGCGCAGGCACCCGTGGACGAACGGGTGAATCGTGAGACGTTCGCCGTGAAACGTGACGGCAACGGCAACGGCAACGGCAGTGGAGAGAGTGCGCGTACAGTGCCGGCGGCCCCGGCACCCGCGACTGCACCGTCCCTGCGGCTGGTGTCACGGTTCACGATTCACGATTCACCTCTCACCGAGCCGGCGGCGCAGCCGCCGGCGACCACCGCCGCCCGACGCGCCCTCGATCCACCCGAACCGGTGGAGGTGCTCTGCGATGGCGAGATGCCGCGCGTGATCACCTGGCGCAGCCAACGCATCACCGTGACGCGCGCCCTCGGCCCCGAGCGATTGTCGGGCGACTGGTGGGACGACGGCTACCGGCGCGACTACTGGCGCTGCGACAGCCAGGCGGGAGAACTCACCCTGTACCGGGACCGCGCGGATGACTCGTGGCGATTACAGAGCTGGAGGGACTGACCTGACAACCCAGTGAACCGTGAACCGTGAACCGTGAACCGTGAACCGTGAACCGTGAACCGTGAACCGTGAACCGTGAACCGTGAACCGTGA
>JANLTI010000160.1:0-17630 GCA_031362845.1 Gemmatimonadaceae bacterium
CGCGCGCGCGATCAGCACCGATGGGCGCGTCATCGAGGGCCTGTACGTAGCAGGGAACGACGCAGGGAGCTTCATGGGCGGCACGTATCCCGGGGCCGGGACATCGATCGGCCCCGCGATGGTCTTCGGTCACCTCGCGGCGCGACACGTGGTCGCACGCATCGCTGCAGGCGCATGACCACCCCCCCAGATCTCGCCGGACTCTCAGCGGAAGCGCTCGACCGGCAGACGCTGCTGCATCCACTCACCCACGTCGCCAACTACGCCGCAGGCAGGAGCCCACACCGCATCGTCGAGTCGGGACAGGGCGTGCGCGTCACCGACAGCCGGGGACGCTCCGTGATCGATGGTTTCTCCGGGCTCTACTGCGTGAACGTCGGCTACGGGCGCGACGAGTTGGTCGACGCGATGGCGGAGCAATCCCGCAAGCTCGCGTTCTATCACGTGTTTGCTGGAGCCACGCATCAGCCGGCAATCACACTCGGTGCAAAGCTCCTGTCGCTGGCCGGACCCTCGATGAAGCGTGTGTTCTTCGGGCTCTCGGGCTCCGACGCCAACGAGACGCAGGTGAAGCTCTCGTGGTATTACAACAACATCCGCGGTCGACCGGAGAAGAAGAAGATCATCGCGCGGCGGCGTGCCTATCACGGCTCGACGGTGATGTCCGGGAGTCTGACCGGTATTCCGCTCTATCACCACGGCTTCGATCTCCCGTTCGCCCTTGTCCGTCACACCACTGCGCCGGATCCGTTCTGGGCCCCCGAGGTTGATCCCGCTGCATTTGCGCAGCGCTGCGCGGACGATCTCGATACCCTGATCCGTGCTGAGGGGCCGCACACGGTGGGAGCGTTCATCGCGGAGCCCATGATCGGCACCGGTGGCATCGTTCCCCCACCTCCCGGCTACTGGCGGGCCATTCAGGAAGTACTTCGCGAGCACGATGTGCTGCTGATCCTCGACGAGGTGATTACCGGTTTCGGACGTGTTGGCTCGATGTTCGGAAAGGATCTCTGGGAGATCGAACCCGATCTCGTGACGCTGGCGAAGGGTCTCACCAGTGGTTACGCGCCGCTGTCGGCGGTCCTGGTGGGAGAGCGCGTGTGGGACGTACTCAAAGCCGGCGCAGCGACCCACGGAATCTTCGGCCACGGGTTCACCTACTCCGCGCATCCGATGTCCGTGGCAGTGGCCCTGGCCAACATCGACATCATCGAACGCGAACGGCTCGCGGACAACGCGCGCGACGTCGGCGCGCACCTGCGCGCGGGCCTCGCCCACCGACTGGCAGCGCATCGCCTGGTCGGAGAGGTACGCGGCACCGGGATGCTCGCCGCCGTGGAGTTCGTGGCCGCGGGGCTTCCGCGGCGCCATCTCCCGGAAACTGGGCAGTTCTCGACCCGCGTCGCAGCACTCTGCCTGGAAGAGGGGGTACTCGCCCGCCCAATTCCGTTCGGCGACATCATCGGTCTCGCTCCACCGCTCGTGCTGACGCGCGAGGACGCGGATCTCATCGTCGAGATGGTCGGCCGCGCGGTCGAACGCGCAACAGCGGAGCTCTGACGTGGGATATCGGTTCTACACGTGTGACGTGTTTACCGACGTCCGGTTTGGCGGAAACCAGCTGGCCGTGTTTCCGGCGGCCGACGGACTAGCCGGCGAGCAGATGCAGCAGATCGCGCGGGAGTTCAACCTCGCGGAGACCGCCTTCGTGTTTCCACCCGCGGCAGGCTGCACGCGCAGGATTCGCATCTTCACCCCGACCTGCGAAGTGCCCTTCGCGGGCCACCCGCTCGTCGGCACTGCTGCGATGCTCGCTGCCCACGGCGAGTTCGGCGATGGATGGCATCGTCACGCGGTGACATTCGAGGGGGAGGCCGGCTTGGTACCGATCACGATCGAGCGACGGCCGGGAGGCCGCTTTCACGCCGAGCTTGAGGCCCCGCAGCAACTCATGCTGGGTGCCGCGGTTCCGGCAGCGGCGGTGGCGGCTGCGGCGTCACTCACCGAAACCGATCTCGTGACTTCCACGCATCACCCGCAGGCCGCGTCGGTGGGGTTGACCTTCCTGCTGGCAGAACTCCGCGACCGCCACGCGCTCGTACGAGCCAAGCCTGACGTGGCAGCACTGCAACGCCTGGCGGGTGCCGAATTCGGTCAGCCGTATCTCCATCTTTATACGCGCACCAGCGACGGCTTCGACCTCCGCGCACGGCAGTTCTCGGCCAGCGATCCACTGCTCGAAGACCCCGCCACCGGGAGCGCCAACGCCGCCCTCGCTGCGTTGCTGGCGCACTACGATGAAACAGGCAAGACACAATTCCGCTGGCGGATCGCGCAGGGGGTGGAGATGGGACGCGCAAGCGTGCTCGAGGCCCGTGCCGAGAAGGAGCACGGCCATGTCGTGAGGGTGTGGATCGGGGGTGAGGTGGTGGGTGTTGCTGTGGGGACCTTCGAGATCTAGCGGCGACTCTCACGATGGCATCCGACACCGCAGTTCCCCAAGGCGAACTTCGCCGCGAGATCGGCCCGTTGGGTATTGCCGCGCTCACGATGAACATCATCATGGGGTCGGGACTCTTCGTGATCCCGGCCGCGATGGGTGCCCTCGGCGCGTGGGCACCGGCCGCTATTGCGCTCTGCGCCCTGGTGATGGGCGCCGTGACGCTCTGCCTCGTCGAGGCATCGAGCCGAATTCCGAGGGCTGGGGGCATCTACGGCGTGGTGCGGGCCGCATTGGGTCCCGCCGCCGCGGCCGTCGTGGGAGGCATGATCTGGGTGTCGGGCACGCTGGCGGCGGCTGGCATCCTCGCCGCGGCGATCGACCAGATTACGCCGTTCGTGCCATGGATGGGGACTCGTGCAGGACGGCCGGCGGTCATCGCCGTCACCTGCCTCGTCTTCATGTGGATTCCCATGCGCGGGGCCCGGCTCAGTGCGCGGGCGAGCGAGCTTGCAATCGCGATCAAGATTGTCCCGCTCCTGCTTTTCATTGCCCTCGTCGCCATGCTCCCGGCGGCGCCGGCGGCGCCGCCCACAGCGCTCGACCTGCGAGTTGCTGCGCCGCTCCTGGTCCTCGGCATCTACCTCTTCGCCGGTGTGGAAAGCGGCACGGTCATGAACGGCGAGGTCCGCGACCCGGTCCGAACGCTGCCGGCCGGCTTTTTCGGCGCGCTGCTCGCGTATTCGGGCTTGGCGGTCGCGATCCAGCTTGCCGCCGGGCGCTCGCTCGGTGCGGCACTGTCGGCGTCCCGGGCACCGCTCGTTGAGGGAGCTGCGCGCGTTGGGCCATGGCTGCCACCGATCATGGCGGCCGCAGCCATTGTCTCGATGCTCGGCAGCGCCGCCGGCCTGGCCTCGACCAGCCCCCGTATCATGTACGCCCTGTCGCGGGACGGGCTGCTGCCGGCCGCCTTGGCGCGACTGCATCGGGTGCGGCGTACCCCGAACGTGGCCATTGCCGCCCATGCGATCCTGGTTGTGGCGCTCGCGTCCTTCGGCGACTTCACGCCGCTGACGATCGCGGCCTCCCTGGCATCGATGGCCGTCTATGTACTGGGATGCACGGCGGCGCTTGTGCTCAGGCGTCAGCGCGTGGCGGAAGCCGGGCAGGTCATCGAGTGGCGGTTGACCCCTGTGGCCGCCGCGATCGCGATCGTCGCCAACCTGGCCATCATCCTGAGCGCATCCCCGGACAAGAGTCTCGCGCTGGCCGTCGCGTCACTTGTGTTCGCCGGAGTCGGTGCATTCCGTGCGCAACTGCGCCCGCAGAACGAGCTCCCGTGACAGTCCCCCTGCCAGTCGTATACGACGCAGGTGATTTCCTGTTGTCGTCGTTCCGCGACCGGAGCGGTGCCGACATGCCGATCCACGAGACGGAATCGCGAATCGAACGCATTGTGGCCGGCCTTCGCTCGTACGCTAATGTGCGCTGGACGAGCGCGGCCGCTGCGCGCGAGCAGGCGGTCGACGTGGTGGGTCGGGTACATTCGAGCGACTATCTCGAGTTCCTCGAAGAAACGAGCGCGCGCACCGAGTCGGAGGTACTCGATCCCCGCTTCGCCGAGCTGGGGATCGTCCCCGACACACCGGTCACGAGGGGAGCGTACTCCGCCGCGATTGGTGCGTGTGCGTCCGCCGTAGCGGCGGCGCACGAGTTGATGCGTGGTGAGAGTCAGGCCTACGCCGTGTGCCGCCCACCCGGGCACCATGCCGGCCGCGCATTCATGGGAGGCTACTGCTACCTGAACAACGCCTGTGCTGCGGCGTTCGTCCTGCGCGACACGGGTTTGCGGGTCGGCGTGGTGGACGTGGATTTCCATCACGGTAACGGCACGGCCGACATCCTGAGCGCGCACGGCGACGTTCCATTCATTTCGCTTCACGCATCGACGCTGGGCGCGTTCCCGTACGTGGAGACAACACCGCGCAGCGCGAGCCAGCGGTTCGTGCCGTTCGATCGACCGCCCTCCGAAGAGGAGTATCTCGCGCAGCTCGATCGCGAGCTCGGACGGCTTCCCACCGTTGACGCGATCGTCGTTTCGCTTGGCTACGACCTCGTCATTGGCGATCCGCACGGCGGGTGGTCCATGACACCCGGGTTCTTCCAGCGAATGGCGCGGGTATTCAGGGAGACGGGTCGCCAGCTTTGCATCGTGCAGGAGGGCGGATATGCACTCGATCAGCTTGCCGAGTGTTCGCGCGAACTGGCGATGGGCCTCACGTGACGCACGATTTGTCGGGCATCGGCGAGCGAACCGCCGGGTTCGCGCAATCGCGCTTCACCAGGGCATTCCCTTCGTGATTCTGGAGGTCTCATGGCAGTGATCGAGCAACGACTGGCCGACCTTGGGCTGGTGCTACCGCCCGAAGTCAGAGCGCCACCTGGGATCGTCTTCCCGTTCCAGTTCGTGCGGATCGTGGGAGACCGGGCGTTCATCGCCGGACACGGACCGCAGGCGTCTGATGGCACCGACGCCGCACCGCTCGGCAAGGTTGGCCGCGACCTCACGGAGCAGCAGGGCTATCAGGCCGCCCGGCTCACCGCGCTTTCGATGATGGGGAGCCTCCAGCGCGCCCTGGGCGATCTCGATCGGATCACCGCGTGGGGCCGCGTGTTCGGCATGGTCAACTCGGCCCCGGGATTCAATCGCCAGCCGGCGGTGATCAACGGCTGTTCCGATCTCATCATCCAGCTGTTTGGCGCCGGGATCGGGGCCCATGCGCGGAGTGCTGTCGGGATGGCTGAGCTGCCGTTCGACATTCCGGTCGAGATCGAGGCCGAAGTGTTCATCAGGACATGACATCACTCGCCATGCCTGTCCGCCGTCGCTTCGCGCAGGTCGACGTGTTTACGTCGAAGCCGTTCTACGGCAACCCAATCGCTGTCGTTCTCGACGCGCAGGGACTGAGTAGCGCCGAAATGCAGCGGATCGCACACTGGACGAATCTGTCCGAAACCGCGTTTGTGCTGCCACCGACCGAAGCAGGTGCGGACTACCAGGTCAGGATCTTCGGCCGAGCTGACGAGTTCCCGTTCGCCGGCCACCCAACACTCGGCACCGCGCTCGCTGTGCTCGACGCAGGCATCGCCGTGCCTGACAACGGCAGACTCATGATGCAGTGCGCCGCGGGCATCGTGGAAGTCGCGGTTGCTGACGCTGCTTTTTCGTTCCGCCTGCCGCCGCACAGCGCGCACACTGCCACGGGCGCCGAGCGTGTCTGTGCGGCCCTCGGCATCACGTCCGTCATCGGCGCGTTGGAGGCGATTGATACGGGGCCGCACTGGCTCGTCGCCCAGGTCGCCGATGTACGTATGCTTTCGCCCGATGCTTCCATTCTCGAAACGCTTATCGACACGAACAGAGCAAGCGGTATCACCGTCTATTCGGACACTGGGCCCGGCGAAATCGCCGTCCGCACATTCTTCTTCGCCGCATCGCTGGCAGAAGATCCGGTGTGCGGCAGTGGCAACGCCGCGGTGGCGGTACATCGCATGAGGGCGGGTGCTATCGGAGACGGAGACGCGTACGTTGCGCGGCAAGGGCAGCAGCTCGGGCGCGATGGTGAAGTGCGCGTGCGCATCGAGGGTGGCGATGTTCACGTGGGCGGCGAGTGCGTGATCTGTATTCGAGGCGAGTTCCTTGCCTGAGGCGAGACTTACCGCGACAACGCATGCAGCCGTTCGCGTGCCCTGGCGAACTCTCCCTTGATCTTCGGAATAGGGGAACCGGCGTAACCAGCGTCCAGTCGCTGCTCCGCATTGTCGAGCGCCCGCAGCAGGTCACCTGCTGCTGCCCGCCGCGACGCAGGGTCGGTGGAGAAGCGCTCGCCAATCCAGATCGGCGCCGTGTGCGCAAACGTGCGGTCCGCCATCGCCGGCCATCGATCCACCGGCGGGCCGACGACGCGCGCAGCCACCCATCCCGCGCGCGGAAGGCGGATAGTGCGGCGGACCGTGGTGGAGAACGGCGCCGGCGGCGCACGCTCACTCTCCACCGTCACGCCGTTGACGACAATCGCGATGCTGTCGACGGGCGAAGCGGAATGGACACCTAACGAGACCTCGACCGAACGTGTGACGCTTGCGATGACATCGCCCGGTTGTGCGCCGTGTACACGGAGGTCGAGGAGCGGTCCCGTGGAGACGAACGATCGACCTGCCTTGAACGCGGCCAGATATGAGGCCCACGTGAAGGGTCCCTCCGGGCGGACATACACCCGCGCTGTCCCAAGCGCCATGGTACGGTGCAGGTCGCTCATCATGTCGGTCCCGCCTGACGGCATCACGTCGAGTCCGGCGTTGAGCAGGCGGTACCACACCTCGGTTGTGCCAACGCTGTTGTTCCACAAGCCAACTATCTCGAGCAGGTCGACGCGCCCGAGCACCGCGTCCGGAATGAGATTGACTGGTAGCGCGGCCAATCCTTCTCGGGCAAACGGGTTGGAGACGTCCACCGGGTGGACATAGATCCCGAGGCCGCCTTGCGCGCGCGCCGCCTCCAGCGGCTCCGCATTCGAACGGTCGTCCCGCGCGTAGTTCTCGTAACCCGGGCCCCATGTCCATGGCCAGAAAAGGGAACTCATGCCAATGAGCCCCACATGGCCGAGGAAGTGTGAGCGGACCTCTTGTGCGAACACCACCATTGGCGATGAGGCGATTGAGCGGTAGCCCCACAGGTCCTGATCCTCGTAGCGATGGTGCAGGTTCGCGAGCATCGGCGTCGCGACGTCGATTTCCTCGGCGCGTAACGGGAGCGTGAGGTCTTGTGGCAGAAGATCGAACTGCCCACCGTAGTTCAAGTGGAAGTGATGGTCGCCGGAAAACCAGCCATTCTTCGCGGCATCCCAGACTGGTTTCAGGGCGAGTGTTGCGCCGACGAGGCCCCCCGATGGCACAAGGATGGTTGTCTGTGCCGCGGGCGCTGCCAATCCACGTGTCGCGCGCACGTGCACGGTGCCGGCCGGCACATCGAGGACGATCGACCCCGATGAGTAAAAGAACACGAGGCCGTTCTGGCCGTCGAAGTGAATCATGCCGGAGTGGGGGATGAGTGGGTGCCCCGCCTGATCGGTCACATGCAGCCGAGCCGGTCCGCCCGTCTCGATGATGACGCGCCCTGTCGGCACTCCGTAGTCCCACCTCGAGATGCTGATCTCTTCAGCGGACCCGCCGTTCAGGGATACTCGATACAACCGAAGCTGTTGCTCTCGGTCGCCCTCGCTGAAGTAGACCCATTGACCATCGGCACTCCAGCTCGGCGCAAGCGGGCGACCGCGCGGGCGCGTGTAAAGGAGCACGCTGGGTCCTGGCCGTTCGATGGACATCAACCGCACTTCCCATCCAGCGGTCCCGGGCCAGTTGTATGCGATGTACTGCCCATCCGGGGACACGGCTGCACGGGCGTGCGACACGATGTTGCCAGCCAGGAGCGTCCGTTCCGTCCCGTCTGCGATGTTTCGGACGCGGACCTGGTCACCCCCAGCGCGCGTCTTGGAGAGGTAGACAATCCGCTTGCCGTCCGGGTGGGGCCGCGGGGCGAGTTCCAGACCGGCCTCTCGTGTGATGCGTACGCGTGCACCCGTTCGCACGTCGGCCAGCCGGAGATCCAGAGCGCCACCGGCATCGAGATTCGTGTACCACACCCCGGAACCGTCGGGTGTGAACGCCGGGTCCATCGCCATCGCGCGATCGACCTCTCGTTCCTTCCCGGTGGCGAGGTTTCGAACGACGACCGCCAGCGTACGTGAGTCATCCCGGACAAATGCCAGGGACTTGCCGTCCGGCGACCACGCGGGGCGCGAGTCGACATGAGCGCTGCTCGTCACGCGCCGCGCGACGCCGCTGGCAGGATCGAGTAGCCAGATCCAGCCGCGTGAAGCGATGGCGATCGTCGTGCCGTCGGGCGAGGGGGCGGCGTCTCCCGCGCCCGTTGCCATGATGGGCAGCTCGAATCCTTCGAGGTACACATGATGGCCAAGCCCTGCGTTCATGGGATAGCGGTTCGTCCATTGTGCATGGAGCGGCGAGGCCAGCATCACCAGCAGAAGGCAAGGGCGCATGGGCGACGTTGTATGGAAGGGCGTTGTGACGCTAGCGCCGGGCGATCATACGCATCCACCCGCGTATTGCCAGCTGATGTTTTCGGGTTGCCGAGCTGCCCACGAAAAGATCACATGACGGTGGGAGTCGCCCGCTCACATTCCCGCCATCCCCTTCACCACCTCAAACGGCTTCTTCTCGTCGTCCGCCTTCGCCGCCGCGATGATCTCGGCCACCGTCCGCCGCAGGTCGCCGCGATTCCTCGTCAACACCGCGTCGAACGCGTCGAGATCAGTCAGGTACACGCGGCGCGACATGAGCACCGCGTTGTCCAGCCGGACCCGCTCCACCGACCGGACGCTTATGGTCTTGAGCATGGGCGCCAGATCGTTCAACAGCGACGCGCGCGCTTCCGAGAAAAGCACCTGGCGAGCGGCCAATCGTTCAGCCACCGCACGGGCCTCCTCACCGGGATGCGACTTGAACGCCGAGTCGACACGCGCGTAGAGCGTCGCCCAGAATCGCCCGAGCACGCGCTCGTCCTGCCAGCGCGCGGCGACTTCGGCCGCCGCCGTCTCCTGTCCGCGACTTCGAAAGAATCGCTGCGCCCCCCGCGACCCGACGAAGTTGGCGAAGCTCTCGTTGAATACCGCCCCGCCCGCCGCGTAGTAGGTGTTGTGAGTCAGCTCGTGGATCACGGTATTCGCCAGCGTCAATGAGTCGGCGCGTAGTGTCGACGGCAGCAATGGGTCGTTGAACCACCCAAGCGTGCTGAACGCCGAGACCGCGCCGAGCCGCGTGTCGAATCCTCGCGCGTTGAGGGCACGCTCCTGCCGCCGCGCCTCACCGAAGTCGAAGTAACCCTTGTACGGCACGCGGCCAACGACGGGAAACCACCACGTATAGGACTTGAGTCGATCGCGATATGCACCCGACACGACGAGCGTGAGCGTGTCGCGGCCAGTTTCGCTATAGGTCGAGAAGCTCTCCCCGACATTCAGGCCCAGCGAATCGCGCGCGAAGGCCCGCGCCGCCAGAACGAGCTCGACCTTGGCACGCAGCGCGGGTGAGGTGGCGGAATCCGTGAGGATGTCGGCCAGCGGGCGACGTCGCGCCAGGATCTTCGCCTCCTCCCAGGCACCACGGAGGAGGTAGCGACCGGTAGGCGCGAGCACGAGCCAGGCAACGAGCGCCAACGAGACCACCGCGAGCGCTCGCAGCGCTCGGCGCATCCATCTAAGTCTTTTATTTTCAGTCACTTCCACGGTCGCCATGGGATCGTCCGCCTTTGACGCGACGGGTCGCGGTCGCTATCCTTTTCAAGATGTCCTTCGTTCATCTCCACTGCCACTCGGAGTACTCACTCCTCGATGGCGCCAACCGCATCGATGACCTGATCGCCCGGGCGCTCGAGCTCGAGCAGCCGGCACTGGCCATCACGGATCACGGCAATCTCCACGCGGCGTGGGAGTTCCAGGAGAAGGCGAAGAAGGCCGGCCTCAAGCCGATCATCGGCATGGAGGCATACGTCGCGCCGGGTGATCGGCGGACGAAGGGGCGCCCGGCACCGGGCATGAAGCCCTACTACCATCTCGTCCTGCTCGCCCGGGACATGGTCGGCTACAAGAATCTGGTCAAGCTCTCGTCGTTGGCCTACACCGAAGGTTTCTACTCGAAGCCTCGCGTGGACCGGGAGCTGCTGGCGAAGTACAACGAAGGGCTCATCGTCAGCTCGGCCTGCCTGGCGGGGGAGATCGCGGTCAATCTCGGCGCGGGGAACCACGAAGGCGCTCGCGATGCCGCCTCGTGGTATGCGGACGTGTTCAGGGACCGCTACTACCTCGAAGTGCAGGCGCACGACTCCGAGGGCCAGGCGAAGCACAATGCATCGGTGCTGCGCCTTGGAGAGGAGCTCGGCCTCCCGGTCATCGCCACGAACGATGCACACTTCCTGAAGGCCGACGACCACGACGCGCACGACATTCTTCTCTGCATCGGGCTCGGGAAGGATTACTCGGATCAGAACCGGATGCACTACGATCGGGGCCTGTACTTCAAGAGCGCCCCGGAAATGTGCGCGCGTTTCCCCGATCGTGCGGACGTCCTCGAGAACACGCTCAGGATTGCCGACGAAGCCGGGTTCGCGTTCGAGAAGAAGTACTACGTCCCGTCCTTTCCACTTCCGCCCGAGGTACGGTCGGAGAACGAGTACCTCGTGCAGCTCGCCACCGCCGGGGCGCACGAGCGATACGGCCAGACCCTGTCGGCCGAGGTGCAGGAGCGGTTGGAGTATGAACTCGCCGTCATCACGAAGACCGGCTACGCGGGCTACTTCCTCATCGTGTACGACTTCATCAAGGCGGCGCGGGACCTGGACATCCCCGTTGGCCCGGGACGAGGATCAGCTGCGGGCTCATTGGTCGCCTACGCCCTCCGTATCACCGACGTCTGCCCGCTGAAGTACGACCTGCTCTTCGAGCGCTTCCTGAATCCGGAACGCGTCTCGATGCCCGACATCGACGTCGACTTCTGCTTCGAGCGCCGCGGCGAGGTCATCGAGTACGTGCGACAGAAGTACGGCAAGGAATCGGTGGGCCAGATCGTCACCTTCGGGACGATGAAGTCGCGCGCGGCAATCAAGGACGTCGGTCGTACGCTCGGCTTCACGCCCGCAGAAACCGACGCGCTGGCGAAGCTGGTTCCCAATGGACCGGCGTACAACCTCACGGTGAAGGAGGCGATCACGCAGGTACCGGAGATCAAGAAGCTCTACGGCACCGATGATCGCTACACGCGGTTGCTGGACTACGCGATCGCGCTCGAGGGGCTGTCTCGCCACACCGGCGTGCACGCCGCCGGCGTCGTCATCGCTCCGGGACCGCTCGACGATTACGTGCCCATCGCGACAGTGTCCAGCAAGGGGGCGGGCGCGGGGAGCGACGACACGGTCATCGTTACCCAGTACGACATGAACTGTCTCGAGCACGCCGGCATGCTCAAGATGGATTTTCTCGGACTCACGACGCTCACGGTCATCCGCGACGCGCTCGACAACATCCAGGCGCGCACGGGGGTCCGTCCGGACCTCGACGCGGTCGACATGGCAGACGCGCCGACCTACCAGATGCTGCGGGCCGGACGCACCGTGGGCGTGTTCCAGTTCGAGTCCGCGCTGGCGACGGACATGCTGCGCTCCATCCGGTGCGACAGCTTCGACGACCTCGTCGCGTCCAATGCGCTCCTGCGCCCCGGCCCGCTCGATGCCGGCATGCACAAGGTCTACCAGCGACGGAAGCGCGGCGAAGAGCCGGTGAGCTATGCGCTCCCCGAGCTCGAGCCTATCCTCCGGCCCACCTACGGTGTCATCACCTATCAGGAGCAGGTGATGCGGCTGGCGCAGACGCTCGCCGGCATCTCGCTCGCCGAGGCCGACGTGCTCCGCAAGGCCGTGGGCAAGAAGGACCCGGAGCTGATCCGCGAGGAGCTCGGCAAGTTCACGACGAAGGCGATCGCGCGCGGCTACGATCGCAAGATCATCGAGGAGCTCGCCGGCCAGATCGAGACGTTCGGGCGCTACGGCTTCAACAAGTCCCACTCCGTCGCGTACTCCGTCGTCTCGTTTCACACGGCGTACCTCAAGGCGCACTTCCCCGCCGACTTCATGGCGGCCATCCTCTCGTCGTCCATCGGCGATACCGACTCGGTCGTCAAGTTCATCAACGAGGCGCGCGAGCTCGGCATCGAGGTACTGCCGCCAGACGTGAACGAATCGGGGTACAAGTTCACCGTGCTCGACGCGAAGCGCATCCGGTTCGGCCTCGGTGCGGTGAGGAACGTGGGCAAGGGCGCCATCGACTCGATCCTGACCGCGAAGCGCGCGAAGCCATTCGAGGATTTCTTCGATTACACGGACCGGGTCGATCTTCGCGCCTGCAACAAGCGCGTCTTCGAAGCCCTCATCGCCTCTGGCGCGCTCGACGGACTGGGCGGACATCGGGCGCAGTACTGGTCCGCGCTGGATTCGGCCATGCAGGAATCGTCGCTCAAGCAGCAGGAACGCGAGATGGGGCAGGTCTCGATGTTCGGCGCGGCAGTCGACGGACCGGACAACGCCCCGCATGCGCCACGCGTGCTGCCGAACGTGGCGCCGATGGCGGAATCGGAGCGGCTCACTCGCGAGAAGGAGATCCTCGGTTTCTACATCAGCGGTCATCCACTGGAGCCGTACCGCGTGGAGTGCGAGCTGTTCGCCACGCACACGGTGAGTCAGCTCGGGACCTGGAACGGGGACCCGATCGTCATGGGCGTCGTCGTCACGGCCATCAAGCGGCAGCTCAGCAAGCGGTCCGGCGCCGAGTTCGCCCGGTTGACAGTTGAGGATTTTTCTGGATCTTCCGAAGTGCTGGTCTTCCCCGAGAGCTGGGGCATGCTCGCCGACCGGGTCCGCACCGATGTGCCCGTCCTCATGAAGGGCGGCTACTCGAAGCGCGACCAGGACGCGGACAGTCCTACCTTCATTGTGGAATCAGTGACGCCGTTCGCGGAGCTGCGACTCAACGGGCAGGTGTCGATCGCGATCGAGCTCGCGCTGGGAGATTCGCTGACGGCGGCGGTGATGGGCGACGTACGCGCCGTCATCGATGCCCACGCGACGCCGCACACGGGCGCTCCACCGCTCGAGCTCGGATGGAACGATGGGAATGGAACGCGGGCGCGGTTGAAGTCGCGCACGCTCAGACTCGCGGCCACTCAGGCCGCACTGACCGATCTACGGGCGCTGCTCGGCAACGAGCGGGTCCGCCTCGTGCGCGGGAGCTGACACGGATGGCGACTGCCACGCTGGAATTCGAGAAGCCCATCTTCGAGCTGGAACGGCAGATCGACGAGCTCAAGAAGCTCGCCGGTGAGCGTCAGCTCGACGTGGGCAAGGAGATCGCCCCACTCGAGGCCAAGCTCGTCGAGCTCCGCGAAGAGATCTACCGTACGCTCACGCCGCTCCAGCGGGTGCAGGTGGCGCGCAGCAACAAGCGCCCCCTCACCGAGGACTACCTCCGTCTCTGCTTCACCGATTTCATCGAGCTACACGGCGACCGCGCCTTTCGCGAGGACGCCGCCATCATCGGCGGATGGGCACGGCTGGATGGCGAAACGGTGATGGTCATCGGTCATCAGCGCGGCCGCGACACCAAGGAGAATCTGCGGCGCAACTTCGGCATGCCGCATCCCGAGGGATACCGCAAGGCGCTGCGGCTCATGAAGCTGGCCGAGAAGTTTCACGTGCCGGTCATCACCTTCATCGATACGCCCGGTGCCTGGCCCGGTTTGGGCGCCGAGGAGCGTGGGCAAAGTGAAGCCATCGCGCGCAACCTGTTCGAGATGAGTCTGCTGGAGACGCCCATCATCGCCACGGTCATCGGCGAGGGAGGCTCGGGCGGCGCCCTCGCCCTCGGCGTCGCCGATCGCGTCAACATGCTGGAGAACGCCGTGTACTCGGTGATCAGCGTGGAAGGCGCGGCCGCCATCCTGTGGAAGGACGGCAAGCTCGAGAATCGCGAGCGCGCCGCGACGGCACTCCGCATCACGGCGCCCGACCTGTTCGAGCTGCGCGTGATCGACGAGATCGTGCCCGAGCCGCCGGGCGGGGCGCACGCCAACCACGAGGTCACGGCCGCCGCACTCCAGGAAGTGCTCCTCCGCCAACTCGACGATCTCCGCCGACTCAAGCCCGACAAGCTCACGCGCCGCCGCCGCGAGAAATTCCTGCGGATGGGGCAGTACGTCGAGTAGCGTGGACGTCCTGGTCGAGGTCGCGTTCAAGGGCAATCGCCGGGAGTTCTTCCGCTGGGACAGCGTCGACGTCCCGGCGCGCTCCACGCCCGTGATCGTCGACGTGGATCGCGGTGAAGACCTCGGCCACGTGCACTCCACTGGCCCCGAAGCGGAACAGCGCTCGGCCAAGGTGCCGCACGGTCTTTTCGGCGTGGCGCCCACGCGCCCCGTGAAGCGCGTGGCGAGTGCCGACGACCTGCGTCGGCATGCCGAGCTCCGCGCGGGCGACGACGATGCGCGACGAAAAGCGACGGAACGGGTGAAGGCGAACGCACTGGTCATGAAGATGACCGATGCCGAGTGGCAGTGGGATCGGAAGAAGCTCACCTTCTATTTCACGGCGGAGAAGCGCGTCGATTTTCGCACCCTGGTGCGGGAACTCGCGTCGCTGTTCCGTACGCGGATCGAGCTCAAGCAGATCGGCGTGCGCGATGAGGCGAAGCGGCTCGACGGCATCGGCCGATGCGGGCGTCAGTATTGCTCCGCATCCTGGCTACCGGAGCTGCGACCGGTCAATCTTGGCGTCGCGAAGGACCAGCGCCTCTCCCTCAATCCGTCGCAGATCTCTGGGGCGTGCGGGCGCCTGATGTGTTGCCTGCGCTACGAGCACGAGTTCTACGTGGAGAGCCGCCGGAAATACCCCAAGGAGGGCAAGGTCGTGAAGACCTCCCGGGTGGAGGAGAAGGTGATCGGCAACGACATCTTCCGTGAACGTGTCACACTCCGCGGTGTCGACGGTGAAACACGCACGATTGCATTGGCCGATCTGCGCGACGAGATGATCGTCGCCGGTGATGTGCTGGCGAAAGTGCTCGAAGCCGCGGCGCTCGAATCGGTGCAGTCGCCGCAGCACGACGAGGACGACGAGCCGGTTGATCTGGAGGTGTTGCCGACCGTCGAACACGCGACCGGCCTCACCGATGCGCCGACACCGATCAACCTGCGAGCACCTGCCACGGCGGAGATGGACGACGATCCGTCGAGCGCGACGGATGTCGCACCATCGCTCGCGAGCGCCGTACCCACCACCGAGGGGCCGGATGCGGAGAAGCGAAGCCAGCGTCGGCGCGGCCGGCGCGGGGGACGCCGCAATCGTCCTGGCGGTGGCGCGCCATCGGCCGCCCCCGAGAGCTCCCAGAGTGGCGATGACGGTGGCGTTGCCTAAGTGAGCACGTATTTCCTCACGACCGCCATCGATTATGCGAATGGCGAGCCGCACGTCGGACACGCGTACGAGAAGATCGGCGCGGACGCGATCGCCAGATACCGGCGACTGCGCGGTGACGACGTCCATCTCCTGATCGGCATGGACGAACACGGCCAGAAGGTGGAGCAGACTGCGGCACAGTTGGGGGTCAGCCCACAGGCGCTGGTGGATTCGCTCGCCGAAACCTTCTGTGCGATGTGGTCGCGACTGGGCATCTCGTACGACCAATTCATCCGCACGACCGACCAGATGCACCGCGACGGCGTGAAGGCGCTGATCGAGCGCATCTTCGAGCGCAACCCGGATGACTTCTACGAGAAAGCGTACGAAGGCCTCTACTGCGTCGGATGCGAATCGTTCAAGCAGGACGCCGAGATCGTGGACGGCAAATGCGTCTTGCACCCGACACGCACGCTCGAGCGAGTGCAGGAACGCAACTGGTTCTTTCGACTCAGCCGCTACGAGGACTTTCTGCGGCGCCTCCTCACGGAGCAGTCGCGCTTTCTGCAGCCCGAGAGCCGGCGCAACGAGATGCTCGCCCTGCTCGACCGCGGCCTCGACGACGTGTCGGCCAGCCGTTCTCGGTTGCAGTGGGGAATTCCCTTTCCGCGTCCGCTCAGCTCGGGTGAAGTGCAGACGACGTATGTCTGGTTCGACGCGCTTCCGAACTACCTCACCGCCACCGGCTTTCCCGACGGCGACTGGAGTTCGCGGTGGCCGGCGAATCTCCATGTCGTGGGGAAGGACATCACGCGCTTCCACGCCGTCATCTGGCCGGCCATGCTGGAAGCGGCGCAGATCCCGCTACCCGAACGGGTCTGGGGGCATGGGTTCGTCCTCCTTGGTGGCGAGCGATTCAGCAAGTCCGCGGGAGTTCGCCTCGACCTCGATGAAGCCATCGGCAAGTATGGCGCGGATGCGTTTCGCTACTTCCTGCTCCGCGAGATTCCGTTCGACGCCGACGGGAGCTTTTCGTGGGAGCGTTTCACGGAGCGCTACAACGCCGACCTGGCGAACGCGTGGGGCAACCTCGCCAGTCGCGCCATCTCGATGGTCGAGCGCTACTTCGACGGCGTCGTGCCGGAAGGCGAGCCCACGCGCGTCGACGATGCGGACGCGGCTGGCATGTCGGAGTACCATGGCGCCATGGACGGCTCGCGCGGGTTCCTCCTGCACGAGGCGCTGAAAGTCGTCTGGCAGAGCGTCGTGCTGGGCAACGAATACGTGGATCGGCAGGCCCCGTGGAAGCTCGCCAAGGACCCCACGCTGCGTGGAGAGCTCGCGACCACGCTCGCCTCGCTGATGCGTCAGCTCGCGCGACAGGCCGTCTGCATCGCGCCCTTCATGCCGACGAAGGCAACCGAGCTGTGGGCACAGCTCGGCGCGCCGGGCACGGTCGGGGAGCAGCGCTTCTCGACACTCGCCGACATCGACGCCACCGGCTGGGCAGTGAAAAAGGGAGAGCCGCTTTTTCCAAAAGAGCGGGGATGACGTGGCGTCATCCCCGCGTTGCCGACGTCAGGGCTTTGCGGCCGGATCCCCGAAGTTGACACTCGGCGCTTCCCGGTTCGCCGCGTTCGCAACCTGATAGTATTTCCGCTCCTTGGCCCCGGTCATCTTCGCGGTAAGGACGGTGGGAAAGGTGCGGATGAGCGAGTTGTACTGCTGCACCGCGCCGTTGTAGTCCGTGCGAGAGACGGCGATGCGGTTCTCCGTGCCCGCGAGCTCGTCCTGCAGCTTCAGGAAACCCTGGTCGCTCTTGAGCTGCGGATACGCCTCCGACACCGCCAGCAGGCGACCAAGCGCGCCGGTCATCGTGGCGTTCGCGGCGGCCATCTGCTCGGGATCCTTGCTCTGCACCGCACCCAGCAGTCCACCCCGGGCGCGCGCGACTTCACCGAACACGGCCAGCTCCTGTTTGGCGAAGCCCTTCACCGTCTCCACGAGATTCGGGATGAGGTCGGCGCGACGCTGCAGCTGTACCTCGATCTGCCCCTGCGCGCCATTCGCCTGTTCGTCCAGCGTCTGGATCCTGTTGTATCCGCAGCCCGTGAG
>JANLTI010000239.1:0-5400 GCA_031362845.1 Gemmatimonadaceae bacterium
CCGCGCGCATTCCAGGGCGCGTGGCGCGAATGCGCGCGCAGCAGGGCGACGGGTGAGGGGGACGGATCCGGCATAGCGGCGGAAGATAACAGACGCCGGGGTGCGACGTGAGCCGGAATGCGCCGAGGAACGCGACGTCAACCACCCTGCAGGAACGTGAGTCCACGCGGCGAGCGCGGAGGCTGCGCAGCAGCGGACCGCGCCGTGGGCACCGGCTCAGTTCACGAGCTTGTCGCTGGCGGCGCGCCGCGGCTGGAGTTCTTGCGGACGCGCTCGAGAAAACGCAGGATGGCCTCGGTGGTTCGCTGCGGCTGCTCGTCGTGCGGCAGGTCTCCCGCATCGGAGACGAGCGTCCAGTCGGCATCGGGCTTGATCACGCGGAAGGCGTGCGCATTCTGCACGGAATTCACCCTCGCCTGATTGCCCCACAGGATGAGCATGGGATGGCGCACGCGACGAAGGGCATTGCGGATGTCGACCGTCAAGCGCCCACCAATCAGGGCGCCCACTGCGTACTTCGCGCCGGGCTGCCGCGCGTTCTGGACGTAGTCCTCCACCAGCTCGTCCGTCACGAGGCGATCGTTCGCGTAGAGCTCCTCGAGGGACTCCCGCATGCTCGCGGGCGAGGTCATCGCGTTGTAGAGGGCCGTGCCCACGATGGGCGCGTCGAACAGCAGCTGGGTCGCGGACTGGCCGGTGGAGGACCGCTCGTTGTTCGGGCCAGCGCCGGAGGGACAAATGAGCGCGAGCGCCGCGATGTGGCGCGGATCGCGCG
Source organism: Gemmatimonadaceae bacterium (assembly GCA_031362845.1). GTDB lineage: Bacteria > Gemmatimonadota > Gemmatimonadetes > Gemmatimonadales > Gemmatimonadaceae > AG11. The sequence goes on from JANLTI010000239.1 coordinate 776, forward strand.
CGGCGAGGGCGATCATGAGGGCGGCCGAGTGCGCGCTGGCCACGACGGCGAGCGGGCCATGGCCCAGCTTCGCCATGACATCGGCGAGGAACGCCTGGTACATGGCGGGTGTGTAGCGGAGGTTGGGCCGGGCTGAGCAGCCGAAGCCGAGCAGGTCGAGCGCGTAGACCGTGTGCCGTTCCGCCAGGGCATTCACGGCGTGCCGCCATTCGTGCGAGGACGCACCGGCGTGGATGCCGTGCACGAGGAGCACGGGCGTGCCTGCCCCGTGGCGGGTGTAGGCGACGGTGTTGCCGCGCCAGTCGAGCTCGAGACGCTCGCCACCCAGCGAGTTCCCGAGCGCGGCGATCCGATGCGACGCCGTGACGTTGTACAGCGCGGCCGCCCCAAGCGCCGCGCCTCCCGCTGCTGCCGCCTTCCGCCATCGCATCGCGTTCGTCTCCTGTCTCGCGCCGTGCCTCGCGTTCGCGCCCGACACTCGGTCGGGCGCTCCACAACATAGCGCGCGAGAACCGCGGAAACGACGACCTGCCTCACCAGCGATTCGTGCTCAGCGACCCGTCGTCATCGATGCATGGCTGGCGATTCGTGCTCAGCGACCGGTGGCGGGCGACGTGGGTGCACGCATCGGTGAAATGGCGGTGGGCACGCCGACGCGGGTGGCGAGTTCGGCGAGCGTCTCGAGTGAGACCGGCTTTTCCAGAAAGTGCGTCGCGCCGAGCCGGATCGACGCATGGCGATTGCTGTCGTCCGGGTATGCGGTGAGGGCGATGACCGTGGCGTCAGGGGAGAGCACTCCGGCCGACGCCATCACCTGCAATCCGCCATCCCGGTTTCCGCCCAACCGAATGTCGGTGACGATGAGGTCGAAGGAACCACGAGCCAGCACCTCCTTGGCCTCGGGAAGGGTGGCGGCGGATTCGACGCGAGTGCCGTCGACGTCGAACAGCTCAACGAGAACGTCGCGGATGGATTGTTCGTCTTCGACGATGAGAACGCGCGGGGGGATGGGCTCTGTCATGCCGCGACATATGGCGAGAGCCGAGCCACGCGTATCAGCCACGTAACTGCAGCAGCCACAATATTTTACGATGCGTCTACGTCAGCATCGGTATCCATATCCGACCGATTCTCGGGCACGAAGGCAATTGTGGTGTTCGATTATCGATCAGCGCGTTGCGCACCCATGCGCTTGAGCTTTTCGAGGAGGGTGGAACGCGCGATGCCGAGAAGCTGTGCGGCCTGCACCTTGTTCCCCTCCGTCGCGCGGAGGGCGGCGGCGATGGCCCGGGACTCGGTCTCGGCGAGTGTGAGCGGTCCGGGGGGCTCCGCTGTCGTGAGCTGAGGGAGAGAGAGATGGCGGGTCTCGATCGACGAACCCTCGGCGAGCAGGACGGCTCGCCAGAGGGTGTTCTTCATTTCACGCACGTTGCCGGGCCAGTCGTACCGTTCGATGGCGCGCAGCGCCGATCCGGACAGTCGTGCGCCCGATGGAAGCAGCGCGGTCGCGAGGTCGGCCAGTTCCTCCCGTCGCTCGCGGAGGGCAGGGAGCGAGAGCGTGAGCACCTGCAAACGGTAGTAGAGATCGGCGCGAAACACTCCAGCGCGCACCCGTTCGGCGAGTGGCTGGTGCGTGGCGGCCAGGACGCGCGCGTCGCTGCGCAGCACGGCTGTTCCGCCGAGGCGGCGGAACGTGCGGTCTTCGAGCACCTTGAGCAGTTTCGGCTGAACTTCCGGCGCCAGTTCGCCGATCTCATCGAGGAAGAGCGTGCCGCGATCTGCCACCTCGAACAATCCGCGCTTCGCCTGCCTGGCGTCGGTGAATGCACCGCGCTCGTGCCCGAAGAGGTCGCTCTCGAGAAAGGTGGCGGTGAGCGATGCGCCGTTCACTTCCACGAAGGGCTGGGTGCTGCGGGCCGACGCCTCGTGGATGCGCCGCGCGACATAGCCCTTGCCCGTGCCGGTTTCGCCGACGATGAGAACGGGAACGTCGTCGTTGCGTGCCGCGAGCTGGATGAGCCGCTCGAGCGACGGCTCAGCGGTACCGCCGCCAGCGGTGCCAGCGACCGACGCATGCGCGCGCAGGAGCTTCACCTCGCGCCGTAGCCGCACGATCTCCGCTGCGCGTTCGACGGCCGCGTGCAGCGCATCGAGGTCCACCGGCTTTTCCAGGAAATCGAGCGCGCCCTGTTGCATGGCGCGCACGGCGGTGGCGACGTCAGCGTGCCCCGTCAGGACGATCACGCCGATCTCGGGATCGTCGGCGCGCAATGCCTCGAGCAGCGTGAGTCCGTGCGCGTCGGGGAGCCGGAGGTCGGCCAGCACGACGTCTGGCGCGTGCGCGGCAGCGGACTGGCGGCCCTCGCTGGCCGTGGCGGCGCTGCGGGTGGCGTAGCCCAGCGACTCGAAGAAGTCAGCCAGCGTCTCGCGTATGGTGCGATCGTCGTCCACGACGAGCACGGAGATCATGCGCGTTCGCCGAGTCGCTGGCTTCCCTTGAGGTCGGGGGAGCGCTGGAGGCCTGGCAGCACGAGCGTGACGGTGGTGCCGCTCTCCGGCATGCTCTCGAGCGTGATCGTGCCGCCGTGCTCCTCGATGATGCGTTGACAGAGCGCCAATCCGATGCCGGTACCGCCCGGCTTGCTGGAGAAGAAGATCTCGAACACGCGCGGCAGCGCATCAGCGGGAATGGCGGGACCGCCATTGTGCAGGCGACAGCGCCAGGCGCCATTGGGAAGCATGGCGGTGTGGAGGGTGAGGTCCGAGCCCTCGGGAGCTGCGTCCGTCGCGTTGACGAGGAGGTTGAGGAATACCTGTGCGAGTTGTGCCGCGTCGATCGTGCACAACACCGGTGGCTCGATGCGGGTGCGGTGCAGCAGGAGGGCGCGTCGCTCGAGGAGGCCGCGCTGGGTCTCGAGCACCTCGTCCCACACGGCGTCCGGATCACCCGACTCGAGACGAATGGCGTTGGGGCGTCCGTACTCGAGCAGCGCAGTGACCATGCTGTTGAGCCGTTCCACCTCACGAAGGATGCGCCCCACGTTCTTCTCGACGATGGGATCGTCCTTGACGCGGAACCGCAGCAGTTGTGCGGCGGACGAGATGCCAAACAGCGGATTCCTCAACTCGTGCGCGACGCCGGCGGACACCTCGCCGATGGCTTCGAGGCGGCGCTTGTGGCCCACGCGCCGCACGAGCCAAGCGCGCTCGATGGCCGCGGCCGTCTCGGCGGCGATCGTTTCGAGCACGCGACGCGTCTCATCGAGCCGGTAGGGTGCGGGGGGTACCGTGACCGAGAGCGTGACGGCTCCGATGACGCCTTCACTGCTCGTCATGGGTGCGGTAATCTCGATGCCGTCGTGGCGGGTGTGGGTCACCACTTCGCCCACCGCCAACGCCTCGATCCAGGACGGTGTGAGTCGTCGCTCGAGGGCCGCCGTCTCGTCGGCGAACCCCGAGTGATGCATCAGGCGGAGCTTCGCGCTGTCGTCGTCGGCCAGCGCGATGGCGACGGCGTCGCAGGCCATCGCGTTCCGGAGCTGCTGTGAGACCTCGTGCAGCACGCGGTCCACGCTGATGGTGCGGGCGAGCGCCATGCCGGTATCGATGAGCACTTCCCGCGATCGATGGCTGGGCGTGATGTCGACGGTGGAGAAGGCATATCCGGTGACGGCGTGAGCGTCGACGATCGGACTGACCTGCATGAGGAAGATGCGTTCTTCCGTCGGCGAGCTGCATGGGAACTCCCAGCTGAGCGAGGTCGCCCGTCCTTCGCGCAGGGTCGCCATCGCCTGCTCCATCTGCGAGCGGGTTCCACCGTCCGTCAGGGCATCCCAGATGGACGAACCGATGACCGTCGGCTCGTCGCAGAGTTGCGGTGCGCCGTTGGCCTGTGCGAACCGACCCCACGACCGATTCATGAAGGTGAGGCGCCCGTCGAGATCCACCGTGTAGATGGTGATCGGCAGGGCATCGAGCACCACGCGCTCGAACGACGGTTCGGTCATGCCGGGATATTAGGGCGGGCCCGCGACGGACGGAAGCAAACGCGACGGGGTGTGGCGAGCGCCACACCCCGTCGTGTCTCAGGTTCGCCGCGCGATGCTACCGACGTGATCCCCGCCCGGCGCTCTTCTTCGCTCCGCCCTTCTTCGCCCCGCCCTTCTTCGCGGGTGATTTCTTCGCCGGAGACTTCCTGGCCGCGGACTTCTTGGACGAAGACTTCTTGGCTGGCGACTTCTTCGCCGGGGACTTCTTGGCTGGCGACTTCTTCGCCGGGGACTTCGTGGTGGACGATTTCTTCGCCGGAGACTTCTTCACGGAGGACTTCTTCGCGGGCGATTTCTTCATGCCACCCTTTCCGGCCACCGACTTCCCGGCGGCTGACTTGCCGGTCGCCTTGAGACCCGACGTTCCACCGGACTTGACCGCGGCCTTGGTCGCGGGGGTGCGACCACTGCTCGCGCTGCCCATGCTGCCGGCCGTCCCGCCCGATGCACCGGTGGACGAACCACCGCTGAACGCCGAGCCGCGGGTGACGGACGACTTGTTGCCCGGATCGGCGATGGCGGGATGTCTGGACGGCGTGACAGGCGCTTTCGCGCCTCCTCCAGCGCCAGCGCCGG
>JANLTI010000199.1:0-2558 GCA_031362845.1 Gemmatimonadaceae bacterium
TCGTAAAATACGCCTTCCCCCGGCTGATCTCGCACATCCGCTTCACAAACTCGACGAGTGCCCGATCACGCGCCAGCATGAAGGTGTTGATCATGATGTTGCTCTTCCGGCAGGCCGCCACCTCGCGCAACGTTTCGGCGATCACGTAGCCGTCCAGCCCCATCGAGTTCTTGTAAATCTGCCCGTCGGGCATTGTTAACGCCGACGGTTTACCGTCGGTAATCATGATGATCTGGCGCATGTCCTTCTTCTGCGCCATCAGCAGTCGGCGCGCGAGCTTCAGGCCCTCGGCGGTGTTCGTGTGGTACGGCCCCACCTGCGCGCTGGCGAGGGTCGCGAGCGGAATCTCCTCCGCGCTGTCGTGAAACAGCACGACCTTGATGGAGTCACCGGGAAACTGCGTGCGGATCAGGTGCGTGAGGGCGAGCGCCACCTTCTTCGCCGGCGTGAAGCGGTCCTCGCCGTAGAGGATCATCGAGTGCGAGCAATCCAGCATCAGCACCGTCGCGCAACTCGATCGGTACTCCGCCTGCCGCACCATGAGATCGGAATACTCGAGCATCATCGGCACACCGATGTCGCCGCTCCGGATCATCACGTTCTTGAGCGTTTCGTTGACGTCGATGTTGAGGACGTCGCCGAACTCGTAGGGCTTGCTCCACCCATCCGCCTCGATGCCCGTGGCCAGGTATGGCGTGTCGTGGCTGCCGAAGCTGGACTTCCCGAGCGATCCAAGCAGGCCGCGCAGCGTCTTGTAGCCCAGGAAGTCGATTCCCTTCTCGGTCAGGTTGAAATTCACGTCTTTCGCCGCCGCCTGGGCGAGTGACCCCTTGCCCTCGAGCGGCTGATGACCGGCGGGCATCAAGGGCGGCGTGTCGAGGTTGAGGTACCCTTCCGACACGAGCCGCTTCACGAGGTCGTCGAGCAGCTTCGCGAGCTTCGCCTGGGCCTCCTCGTCGCCGTCGCCTCGCAGGGCGTCGAGCATCTCCGGCGTGAACTGCCCACTCTCCATCAACGCCTGGAGAATTGCCTCGCGCAGGGCGTCCAGCGAGCGGTCTCCCGGTTCGTCGAAACCCATGCCGTAGTACGGCTGCCCCTCGCCCCCGGCGAATCCCGATTGGAGCAGGAAATCGGCGAGCTTGTCGAGCAGCGACTGGAGATCGACCGCGTCGGCCATCTCCGGCGAGAACTTGCTGTAAGTATGAAAGCGCATGCGACTCCTCCTCTCTCATGAATACTCCAGGGTGCGCGCGAGTGCCAACGACCTGCTACATCCACCGGCCTATATTCCGCGGGTGCCCCCCTCCGAGTCTTCGTCGATCAATCCGTTCCGCGTCGTCATGCGGCATCGGAACTTCCGGATTTTCCTGATCGGGCAGACGCTGTCGCTGATCGGCACCTGGATGCAGACGATGGCGCAGGGCTGGCTCGCACTGGAGCTGACCAACAGTGCGTTTCTCGTCGGACTGGTCGCCACGGCGACATCGATCCCGATCCTGCTGTTCACGATGCCGGCCGGAGTGCTCGTCGATCGGTCCGACAAGCTGCGCCTCGTGCGCATCGCCCAGGGGGCGTATCTGCTCGAGGCGATCGCGCTCTGGGCCCTCGTCGCCACGCATCGCATCACCATCGGCTCGCTGCTCGGGCTGGCCCTCCTCAGCGGGCTAATCGCGTCCATCGAGATCCCGGCGCGCCAGTCGTTATTCATCGACCTCGTGGGGCGCGACGACCTGCCCGATGCCATCGCCTTGAATTCCAGCGGATTCAACCTCGCGCGTGTCGTGGGACCGGCCATCGCCGCGGTGGTCATCGCCCGGCTCGGCATCGCCTGGTGCTTTTTCCTGAATTCGGTCAGCTTCGTCGCCGTGCTCCTCGGCCTGTTCCTCATCGTGCTGCCGCCGCACCTGCCCGTCGCCGGGCGTGCGCGGCCATGGGTCGGCGTGAAGCAGGCACTCCGCTACATGCGTGACACCCCTCGCGTGCGCGCCCTCATGATCATGGTGACGGTCTACTCCATCCTCGGCGTTCCCGTGCTGGCGCTCATGCCCGTGGTGGCGCGCGACATGTTCCAGCTCGGCGCGGCGGGATACGGGCTGCTGCTTTCCTGTCTCGGTATCGGTGGGCTCGCGGGCGCGCTGTCACTCGCCGCCGTGGGTTACCGCGTGTCTCGCACCCGCCTGCTCATCGGGGCGTCGATGATCTGGCCCGCATTGCTGCTGCTGTTCTCGCTCACCCGCGTGCCCTGGGTCGGCTACACACTGCTGCTGGGGATCGGCTGCACGATGATCCTCAACGGAGCCATCGCGAATGGGCTGTTGCAGCAGATCGTGCCGGACGCGCTGCGCGGGCGCATGATGGCGGCATACGGCCTGGTCGTCGTCGGACTCGCGCAGGTGGTGGGCGCGTTCTCGGCCGGCGTGCTCGCCGACCTGCTCGGCGTGCGCATGACCATCGCCGCCGGCGCGCTGCTCATGCTGGCGTACGGCCTGTGGGCGTTCTTCCAGCGTCCTGAACTGGCAATGCTCGAGGATGTCGACACGCTAGCTGTTCCATCGTTG
>JANLTI010000204.1:0-7627 GCA_031362845.1 Gemmatimonadaceae bacterium
CTCGTCCGCAACTTCATCGGCGGCGAGTGGGTGCCGGGCGACGGACCGACCCTCGAGGTCCACGCCCCCGCAAGCGGAGAAGTCATCGCGCGCACGCCGCTTTCCACGGCGGCGGCCGTCGATGCGGCGGTGGTGGCCGCGAAGGGAGCGTTGCCCGGCTGGTCGGCGACTCCGATCAAGGAGCGGGTCCAGGTCCTCTTTCGCTATCGCACCCTCCTCGAACAGCACATCGACGAGCTCTCGGCGCTCATCGTCGAAGAGCACGGCAAGGTGGAGAGCGAGGCGCGCGCGGAGATTCTCAAGGCGATGGAGTTGACGGAGTTCGCGTGCGCGCTTCCGCAGCTGGCCACGGGTGAAGTGCTCGAGGTGAGCCGGGGCGTGGAGTGCCGCACCGAACGGCATCCGGTGGGAATCGTCGCGTCGATCGTGCCGTTCAACTTTCCAAGCATGGTGCCGCACTGGACGATTCCAAATGCGCTCGCCCTCGGCAATTGCATGATCCTCAAGCCGAGCGAGCTCGTGCCGTTGAGCGCCGGCCGCATTGCTGCACTGCTCGCCGAGGCAGGATTGCCGGCGGGTGTGTTCAGCATCGTGCACGGGTCGCACGAAGCGGCGGGTGCGCTGTGCGATCATCCGGAGGTCGCGGCCATCACGTTCGTCGGGTCGACGAAGGTGGCGAAGGCGGTGTATCGCCGAGGCACGCAGAATCTCAAGCGTGTGCTCGCGCTGGGTGGCGCGAAGAATCATCTCATCGTGATGCCTGATGCCGAGCCGGAGATGACGTCGAGCAACGTTGCGGCGTCGATGTCGGGTTGCTCGGGACAGCGATGCATGGCGGCCAGCGTGATGGTGGCAGTCGGTGAGACGAACGCGATCGTCGCCCGCGTGGTGGAGCAGGCGCGCATGCTCGTGCCGGGCGACACGCTCGGCCCCGTGATCTCGCGCGATGCGAAGGAGCGCATCGAGCGGTACATCACCGAGGCGGAGGAGGCCGGCGCGCGCGTGCTGCTCGACGGACGGGGTGTCGAGGTGGCAGGGCGCGAAGGTGGATTCTACGTGGGGGCCACGGTGCTCGATGGCGTCACGGCCGACATGCGCATCGCCCAGGACGAAGTGTTCGGTCCCGTGCTGGCGATCGTGCGTGCGCCGGACCTCGACCGCGCGCTGGCCATCGAGGCGGCGTCGCCGTTCGGCAATGCTGCGGCCGTGTTCACCGAGCGCGGATCGACGGCTCGGTACGTGGCTGAGCGCGCGACGGCCGGCATGATCGGCATCAACGTCGGCGTGCCGGTGCCCCGCGAGCCGTTCGGGTTCGGCGGCTGGGGAGACTCGTCGTTCGGCGTCGGTGATATCACGGGCCGAGGGTCGATCGAGTTCTGGACACGAACGAAGAAGACGACCACGAAATGGAATCGCGACGCGGGAACCAACTGGATGTCATGAACACGACTGAAGTGTCGCTCGACGCGCAGTGGATGCCGTTCACGGCGAATCGCGCCTACAAGCGTGCGCCGCGGCTGCTCGCGTCGGCAGCGGGGATGTACTACACGTCGGCCGACGGACGTCAGATTCTCGATGGCGCGGCGGGACTCTGGTGCGTGAACGCGGGACACTGTCGTGAGCCGATCGTGCAGGCGATCGCCAGGCAGGCGGGCGAGATGGATTTTGCTCCACCGTTCCAGATGGGTCATCCGTTGGCGTTCGAGCTCGCCGACCGGCTGGTCCGCATGCTCCCCGATGGTCTGGACCGGGTGTTCTACACCAACTCGGGATCCGAAGCGGTGGACACGGCGCTCAAGATGGCGCTCGCGTATCATCGCGCGCGCGGCGAGCCGCATCGCGCACGGTTCGTTGGCCGGCAGCGCGGCTATCATGGCGTGGGCTTCGGGGGCCTGACGGTGGGTGGGATCGAGACCAACCGAAAGGCCTTCAGCGAGCAGCTGCTGCCGCACGTGGATCACTTGCCGCACACGCACAATCTCGAAGAGAACGCTTTTTCGCGAGGTCAGCCCGCGTGGGGCGGGCACCTCGCGGATGCGCTCGAGGGGATTGTGAAGGAGCGTGGCGCGGAAACGGTGGCTGCGGTGATCGTGGAGCCTGTGGCGGGTTCTACCGGCGTGCTGATCCCGCCGACCGGATACCTCGAGCGGTTGCGGGCGATCTGCGACGAGCATGGCATCCTGCTCATCTTCGACGAGGTGATCACGGGGTTTGGCCGACTGGGCGCATCGTTTGCGGCAGAGCGATTCGGCGTGGTGCCGGACCTGATGACCGTGGCGAAGGGGATCACGAACGGTGCGGTACCGATGGGTGCGGTGTTCGCGCGGCGCGGCATCTACGACGCGGTGTGCGAGGCAAGTGGTCCCGGGGTGGAGTTCTTTCACGGCTACACGTACTCCGGTCATCCGCTCGCCTGCGCTGCTGCACTGGCGACGCTCGATCTGTACGAATCGGAAGGACTGTTCGCCCGCGCCGCCTCGCTCGCACGGTATTGGGAAGACGCGACCCATGCGCTATGCGGTTCGCGGCATGTGGTGGACGTGCGCAACATGGGGCTCGTGGCTGGAATCGAGCTTGCGCCGCGCACGAATGCCGTGGGCGCGCGCGCGTTCGAGACGTTCACGCGGTGCTTCGAGCGTGGGCTACTCATCCGCGTGACCGGCGACACGATCGCGCTGTCGCCGCCGCTGATCGTGGAGACCGGTCAGATCGATGAGATGATGTCGGTGTTGAGTTCGGTGCTGGATGGGATTGCGTGAGTTTACAGTCTTGATCGAACCTTGATCACTGCGAGCACGTTGCCTCGTCGCGCCGGGTCGGACGCGGACACTCGCTCCGTCGGGCTACGCGCTTACACGCTGCGAGCCACGCGGCTGCGCCGCGCGTCTCTTGCTACGCGCGATGCCCTCCTCCGCGAGCGTCCGCGTCCTCGCGTCATGATTGAATCGGCGGTCGTCGAACGACGACGTGCCTGATGAGTCGATGCAAGCGAACACCACTATCATCGGTCGTACCCATGCGTCGTCTGCCCGCCCTATTCGTCCTGCTTGTTCTCGTCGACGTCGTCACTCTGTCCGCCCAGGGCGCTCCCAAGCCTCGCGCGCGCGAGCTCGGCATCGCGACGCTCATCGGCGGCACGCCGGGCGCGCTCGATGCCATCACCGACGTCGCCGGTGTGGAGGTGGGTCACACGACGCTGATCAGTGGCAGCGGCACGCTCATCGTTGGCAAGGGACCGATACGCACGGGTGTGACCGTCGTGCATCCGCGCGGGCGGAGCCGTGCGGACCCGGTGTTCGGGGCGTGGTTCACGCTGAACGGCAATGGCGAGATGACCGGCACGACGTGGCTCCAGGAGAGCGGCATTCTCGAGGGGCCGATCGCGATCACCAACACGCACAGTGTCGGTGTGGTGCGCGACGCGATTCTGCGCTGGCAGGTGTCGCGGCCCGGGATGCAACCGTGGGGACTGCCGGTGGTGGCCGAGACGTTCGACGGGCGGCTGAACGACCTGAACGGGTTTCACGTGACGAACGAACACGCCTTCGCTGCGCTCGACGGTGCGCGCGCGGGAGCGGTGACGGAGGGCAGTGTCGGAGGCGGCACGGGGATGGTGTGTCACGGCTTCAAGGGCGGTATCGGCACGGCATCGCGCCGGCTCACGGATGCACAGGGTGGCTACACCGTCGGCGTCCTTGTGCAATGCAACTACGGCGCGCGTCGTGAGCTGCGCGTGGCCGGCGTCCCGGTGGGGGAGGAGATTCAGGACCTCACCCCGTGCACCGCGACGCTCGATGCGAAGGTGCTGCCGCAGATGCCGCGATGCGGTGCGCCGCCCGCAGTGCGTCCGGCGAGCACTGATGACGCGAGCGACGGAGCGGGCTCCATCATCATCATCGTCGCGACGGATGCGCCGCTCATGCCGCACCAGCTCAAACGTCTCGCCACCCGCGCCTCATTGGGTGTGGGCCGCATGGGCGGGCGCGGCGAGAACAGCTCGGGCGACATCTTCGTGGCGTTCTCCACCGCCAACCCGCGCACGATGGGCGACACCGGCGTCGCACGTGTATCGATGCTGCCCAACGCACTCATCAATCCTCTGTTCGCGGCGACGATCCAGGCGACGGAGGAATCGATCCTCAACGCGATGCTGGCGGCGGACACGATGACAGGCGCGAACGACGTGCGGGTGTTCGCATTGCCGCGGGGGCGGTTGCTCGAGGCACTCGGCAAGTTCGGGCGCGCGCCGACGCGACAGTAACGAGGGCAATTTCCGTACGGCGAGAGGCGTGCGGCGCGTCGTGTGGCGAAGGGCGTGCGGCGTACGGGGGAAATTCGGAGCGCGGTCGGCGCTGCGCGCCGTCCGCACGGGCATGTGGGGAGGGAGCGGCGCGCAGAAAGCCGGAGAGCTAGCGCACGGAACTCCCCGTCTACGCCCGCGCCACTGGCAAGGTCAGCGTGAAGCGGCTCCCCACATCGATCGTACTCTCCGCTGTGAGGTCACCGCCCATGCCGCGCGCGAGGTCGCGGCTGATCGCGAGGCCGAGGCCTACCCCTTCGTTCGGGCGAGTGAGGCGCTGGTTCACCTGAACGAACGGCTCGAACACGGAGCCCAGCTTGTCGCTCGCGATACCCATGCCCGAGTCGTGCACGGAGATCGACACGACGACATCGTCGAAGCGTGTCTCGACGCGCAACTCACCGCCCGGTTCGGTGAACTTGATGGCATTGCTGAGCAGGTTGAGCAGGATCTGCTGCACCTTCTCACGATCGGCCAGAAGCCGCACGGCGGGATCGCAACTGTCCAGGACGAACGTCAGCCGGCGCGCGCGCACCTGCGGGATCACCAACGCTTCAGCGGCCGCGAGAACTTCGCTCAGGGGAACGCTCTCGACATGGTACTGCACCGTCCCCGTCTCGATGCGCGTGTAGTTGAGCACCTGATTGATGAGGCCCAGGAGATGACGCTGGCTCGCCTGGATGCGCGCGAGATCGGACCGCTGCTGTTCGGTGATCGGGCCGCGCAGCCCCATCTCCATCAGCTCGGCGTAGCCGCCGATGGCGTTGAGCGGCGTGCGCAGCTCGTGACTCATCACGGCCAGAAACTCACCCTTGGCGCGGGATGCCGCTTCCGCTTCGGCACGGGCGGCTTCGGCATCGGCGCGAGCGAGTTCGCTCTCCTCGAGCACGCGCTCGATCTCGCGACGCGCCAGTACCTGGGCGGTGACGTCAGATCCGTGCGCGACCACTCCCGAGCGCGTGCCATCTGCGTCGGTGAGCGCCTGCAGCACCATGTCGAGGTATCGCATCTCCGTCGGGGCGCCAGGCGTTCGCTGCAGCTCCACCGGCGACTCGCGACCCACCCACGCCTCGCCGGTCTGCAGCACATGCTCGAGCAACTCGATGAATCCCTGATTGCGGATTTCGGGGATCGCGTCGAGCAGCGGCTTGCCAACGAGGTCGCGGTGGCCGACCAGCTGGTAGTACGCTTCGTTGACGAACTCGTAGATCTGATCGGGCCCGCGAAAGGCGACGATGAAGCTGGGCGCGCTCTGGAATACTTCGGCGAGGCGTGCACTTTCCACTTCCAGTTGAGCCAGCAGACGCTCGCGCTCCCGCTCGGCGAAGCGCGCCTGGCTCACGTCACTGAACAGCACCGCCACCGTCCGCTCTTCCGGCCGGCCGATCCGAAACGCATAGAGGTTGAAGGTCCGATGCATCACGTCAGCCGGCGCTTCGAAGCGCGTGGGTTCACCGGTCAACGCAACCCGTCCGTACGTCTCGAACCAGTGCGGCTCGAGACCGGGCACCAGTTCGCCCACCGTTCTGCCGATCACGTTCACGAGACCGGTCTGTTGCTCGAACGCAGCGTTCGTCTCCACATACCGATAGTCGACGGCGCGGCCGTCGCCATCGAACAGGACTTCGAGTACGCAGAAGCCTTCATCGATGGAATCGAAGAGCGCCCGGTAGCGTGCTTCGCTCTCCCGCAGGCGCGCTTCGGTGCGCACCCGCAGCGAGACGTCGCGCCAGAACAGGGCGATGCCTCCCTCATCCGTGGCATAGGCGTCGATCTCGAGGTGACGGTCGTAGCCCTCGCCGACGTAATGATGCGTGAAGTGCACGTCGACGCGTTCGTTCACCACGCGCCGGTACTCTCGTTCGACGTCCGAGCCGACGGACGCCGGAAATGCCTCCCAATGCGTGCGACCGACGAGTTGCTCGCGCGGCATGCCGAGCGCACGTTCGGCGGCGGAGTTCACGGTGAGGATCCGGAAGTCGGCATCCATCGTAAGGTGCTCGTCGGCAATCTGCTCAAGCACGTGCGCCGCGCGCCGCTCGGCCCGCGCGGTATCGGCGAGCAGCCGTTCCCGCTCGAGCTCGGCGATCATGCGAGGGGTCGTCTCCTGGCACACCACCAGCGTCCCGCCGATGCGCCCGTCGTCGTCGTACACGGGGCTGTAGCCGTACGTCCACCAGACGTCCTCGAGCCGACCGTTGCGCTCGATGGGGAGGTACTGATCCTCGTGCCAGGTCGCTTCGCCCGTCGTCATGACCTGATGGATCTGCGGACCGATCTCGTGCCAGATGTCGGTCCAGAACGCGCGACCGTGTGCGCCGAGTGCGCGGGGGTGGCGATCGCCCAGCCCGAGACTGGGGCGGTAGGCGTCGTTGTAGATCTGCACGAGTTCCGGTCCCCACCAGAGGAACATCGGATTGCGCGAGGCGAGAACGATGCCGACCGTGGTGCGCAGGCTGGCGGACCACCGGTTGGACGGACCAAGCGGGGTCGCTGGCCAGTCGAAGGCGCGACACAGCGCACGCATCTCGCCTGGTCCGTCGAAGATCCGGTCGACCGCCGCCGCGCGGCGGATGGTGTCTGGCATGGCTGGCGACCTCACGGACGACCTGACGGCGGGGCAGTTCAAGTCTAGCGGCCGGGCTGAATTCCGCTATCGTCTCTCCCGACGCGCCAGTCCATTCCGGGCGTCTGCGCGCCGCCGGTTCACCGTGCACGGAGGAACAATGCGTATCCATCGCGTAGCAACCCGCGTCGCCGTCTGCTGCGGCGTGGCATTTCTCGTCGGCTGTGGCAAGTCCGACGACGCCGTTGATTCCGACGCGAAGAAGGCGGCCGATTCGGCTGCCGCAGCCGCATCGGGTGGAGCGATGACGGCCACGCCGATGGCGGGCGCGTCGCTGGCGCTGTCGGACATCGCGGGCAAGTGGATGGTGCGTGCGACGCCACAGAGCGGCACCGACACGACGGCGACGGAGTTCACGCTCACCGCGACCGGCACGACGGAAGGGTGGACGTTCGCGTTCAAGAATGGTCCGACGGTTCCCGTGCGTGTGATGGTCGCGGGCGATAGTGTGGTCACCGATGCTGGCCCGTACAAGAGCGTGCGTCGCAAGGGTGTGGATGTGACAACGCACAGCGCGTTCAGGAAGGACGGCGACAAGCTCGTGGGCACGACTGCCGCGCACTACAGCCAGAAGGGCGCCGATTCGACGCTCATGCTGAAGACCGAGGGCGTGCGGATTCCCTGATCGTCTGCCGGCGCGCGGTCGCCTGGTCACGCGATCGCGCGCTGGTCGGTCGGGCTCTGGTGCGCCCGGTCGGTCG
>JANLTI010000242.1:0-6033 GCA_031362845.1 Gemmatimonadaceae bacterium
TCTCGCCACGATACATCCGCAGCCGCTTCACGTACGCGTTGTTGGCCGGAAGACTATCGGGGCGCCGCGCGAGCATCGCTGCCGCTTCCGAGGCACGGCCCGCGCGCTGCAGCGACATCCAGCGCCAGTCCGTGGATCCCGCAAGCTCACCGCCGTCGGGCGCGTTCGGTTGCGCACGGGCGAAGGCGTCGGCCGCCGCATTGAAGTCGCCACGCACGAAGCGCAGTACGCCCAGGTGATAGAGGATGCCGTAGTTGGTGCTGTCGAGACCGTAGCCGCGCGTCAGGTCGGCCATCGCGCCCTCGAAGTTGCGCACGGACAGATTGCGATGCCCGCGCCAGCGGTACAGCATCGGGTCGTTGGGTGCCACGGCGAGCGCGCGCGTGAAGGTCTGCACCGCTTCTCGCATCTGGCGGGCACCGGACTGCGCGATGCCGAGCTGGATGAACCGCTGCACGTTGCGCGGATCGGCCGCCAGCGCACGCTCGGCGCGCGCAATGGGGCCGGTGTCGGCCTGCGACCGATACACCACGCCGGAGGAACCCTGGTGCTGCACCGATTGCGCATCGGCGACACGAGGCGAAGCCGAGAGCGCGCTGGCCGCGATGAGTGCGATGACGACAGCCGATGCTCGTGACACGATGAATCCTCTAGGGACTGGCAGCCTTGAGGCTGACGGTGAATGTGCTTCCAACTCCTGGCGTGCTGATGGCGGTGAGCGTCCCGCCCATCGCTTCCACGAGTCCGCGCGAGATCGAGAGACCCAGCCCTGCGCCTTCGCGGGGCTGATTGAGCGCGCGACCCACCTGCACGAACGGGACGAAGATACTCTCCAGCTTGTCGGCCGGAATCCCCATCCCGGTATCCTGCACATCGAGATGCACGTCCTCGCCACTCACGCTGCAGGCGACGACGACGTGACCTCCCGTGGGCATGGCCCGGATGGCGTTGGTCACGAGGTTGATCAGCACCTGATGAATGCGGGCAGGGTCGCCGAGGACGGCGAGCGAGGAGTCGGGCAGCTCGCACCGATACTCGATCTCCTTCGCTTCGAGATCGATCGTGATGGAAGACGTCAGGTTCTCGAATACGGTGAGCACCGGCACGGGTACGAGATTGATCTCCAGCTTGCCTGCCTCCAGCCGCGCGAAGCTCAGCAGATCCTCGATCAGACTGCTCAACTGGCGCTGATTGCGCTTGATGCGCTCCAGGTCGAGCATCTGCTGCTCGCTCAGGTCGCCCCGCAATCCGAGTTCCCAGAGTTGCAGCAGCCCGCCGATGGCGTTGAGTGGCTGCCGAAGCTCGTGGCTCACCGTGCGCAGGAACTCCGTCTTCGCCGCGTTGGCCGCCTGCGCCTCTTCCAGCAGGCGCGTTCGCTCTTCCTGCTGTGCGCGCCTGTCCGTGATATCCTGGAAGTACGCGATGGCTCCACCGTCCTCGGCCGGATAGGCGCGCAGGTCGAGCCATCGTCCGACGATGGTGCCGAATCCTTCCATCGACTGCGGCTTCCTGGTCTCGATCACCTCGCGCACGAGGCGCACGAACGGTGACGCACCGCCTCGCGGCAGCGAGCCGACGTCGCGCCCGAGCAGGTCCTCACCAGCGGTGCCGAACATCGCGGCCGCGCGGGCGTTGACGTAGGTGAAGCGCAGGTCGCGGTCGAACGTCACGAAGCCATCGGTGATGGACTCGACGATGGAATCGCTGCGCTCGCGTTCGCGACGTTCGGCGGCGAACGCCTCCACTCGCTCCATGGCCTGCGCACCCTGGCCGGCGAGCGTGAGAAAGAACTCGCGGTCGTCCTGCGTGAACGCCTGCGGATCGGCAAAGGTGAAGGACATCGCAGCCATGGCCTTCCCACCCACGATCAGCGGTACGGTCGCGATCGCGCTACGTCCCACCGTATCCCAGACGTCGCGCAACGACGGATAACGCTCGATCAAGCCGCCAGGTCCGTCGCGCGTGCCGATGAAGATGGGCAGCGCGGTGCGCAGACATTCCGCGGTGGGGGTGTCGCGACTCAATGGAAAACGGGCATAGTTCTCCTTGAGGTCGCCGGGCAGGCCCGTCTGTTCCACCATCACCCCCTCGTCCGTCGCATCATCGCGCCGCGCGAGCATGCCGGTCACCGCGCCCGTGGCCTGTGCTGCTTCGAGCACCACCACGGATCCGACTTCCTCGATGCTGCGCGCGCGCGCGAGCAGCGCCGTGAGATTCTGCAACTGCCGCATGCGGCTCGCGACGCGCTCGGCCGTCTCGCGCGCGACATGCTCGTTATGCACATCTGTGTTGGTGCCGAACCACCGAATCACCGTGCCGTCGTCGTCGCGCAGCGGGAAGACACGCGTGAGAAATGGGCGAAACGATCCATCGGCGCCGAGGAGCGGGAAGGTCATCTCGAACGACTCGCCGGTGTGGATGGAGCGTGTCCACTCCTCCAGTACCTCGGGCAGCGCGACGGGATGATGTACCTGCTGCCATCCCCATCCTTCCATGTCCGCCGCCGTCGTGCCGGTGTACTCGTACCAGCGGTCGTTGTACCAGAAGATCCAGCCATCCGCATTCGCCATCCATGCCAGGGTCGGCATCGAGTTCGCGAGTGCGTGGAACTCGGCTTCCTGCGCGTGCAGTGCGCGTGCGGCCTCCCGCAGCTCCTGATTGGTCTGCTCGAGCTCCTCGCTGATTGCCTGTGCTTCCTCGACCTGTTGCTCGAGCTCCATCGCCTGCGTTGCGAGCTGCTCCGTGCTGGCGGCGAGCGCCGCGGCGGCGGCGACCCGGTCCGACACGTCACGGATGATGGCCGAGAAGATGTGGCGGCCGTCGGAAATGAACTCGCCAAAGGAGATCTCGGCGGGAATCTCGCGACCGTCCCGCGTGAGGATCGGGAGTTGGGCACCCCTCCAGGAGATGTGCCGCACGCTGGTGGTCAGGTAACGATCGACCCCGTGCCGGTGCGCGGCCCGCATGCGCTCGGGCATGAGCTTGTGCATCGACTGGCCCACCAGATCGGCTGCCGGGTAGCCGAACAAACGCTCTCCGGCGGGATTGATGGACAGCACGATGCTCTGCTCGTCCATCGTGAGGATGGCGTCGGCGGCGCTCTCGGCGAGCACGCGATACAGCTCGTTGACGTCGAGCGGGGGTAGTGGGGTCATACCAGGGCAGGGGAGCGTGACCCGGCGTGCATGGGTCCGCCGAACGATGGGCGGCTTATGGAGTAGGAACGAATGACGAGGTTGACCAGATACTCGTCAAGCTGGGGGACGCATGAACGGTGGCGCCGGGGGCAGCGCAATGGAAGCAGAGATCGGACCACGCACGTTTCGGGACGAGCGCGATATGGAGTGGGAAGTGCGAGCCATCAAGCCCGCGACTCGCGACCGTCGTGCGCCCGTGGTGCGCGCCGATCACGCCAACGGCTGGCTGCTGTTCACGCTCGGCCTCGAGCGACGCCGGTTCGCCCCGCTGCCACCCAACTGGAATGAGGCGGGCGAGGCGGAATTGAAGCGCTGGTGCGAAACCGCCGAACGTGTGCAGTCCGTGCTCAACCCGCCGGCCAGCTCGTAGGAGCAACGTCGGTCCTGGTCCGGGATCGCTCCCGACTGCGAGAATGGCAGCGGACGCGAACTTGCTCGCCTCCGGCCCGCGCTCCCGCGTGGAGCGTCGAAGCGGCGGGTGCTAGCGCGCCGCTTCCCCACCGGGGCTAGCAGATCAGGAGCGCGTATCGAGATGGCAAAGCTTACGCAGGACAGCGCAGACGCGTTGGTCATTGCCGACGCCGACGAGCTGATGCGTTCGACCACCCGACGCAACTTCGTTCGGTTGATGGGGGCGGGCGGGGCGGTAGTGCTGCTGCCTGGGGTGTTCTCCGCATGCAGTGCGACAACGGGCATGGGCGCGATGGGTACGGGCGCGACGGCTATGGATGCTGGAGCGCTGACGTTCGACCTGCGTTCGGACATCGGCATCTTCCGCCTGGTGCACACGCTCGAGCAGCTCGAGGCGGCGTTCTACACGGCCGTCGTCGGGAGCGCGAGCTTTGGCACCTTCTTCAACGCGGGTGAGCGCGAGTTGTTCACCGATCTCCGGAACGTGGAGATCGTGCACCGCGAGTTCGTCCGCACGGCGCTCGGGAGCCAGGCGGTGCCGGATGTCACGGGGTCGATCAACAAGACGACGTTGAACGCGATCCTCTCGAGCCGCGACG
The DNA here is from genome assembly GCA_031362845.1 of Gemmatimonadaceae bacterium. Classification (GTDB taxonomy): domain Bacteria; phylum Gemmatimonadota; class Gemmatimonadetes; order Gemmatimonadales; family Gemmatimonadaceae; genus AG11. The sequence goes on from JANLTI010000242.1 coordinate 4,208, forward strand.
GCATCCTCGGTGCCGCCCGACTGTTCGAGCATCTCGGCGTGTCGGGGCTGAACGGCGCGGGCAAGTACCTGCAGGACGCGCGCAACCTGCTGCTCGCGGGCAAGTTCGTCTCGGTGGAAGCGCGGCATGCCGCGGCACTGCGCGACCTTGCGCCGCCCTCGGGCCAGAACGCGAACGTCGCCTTCGCCGGCGACGACATCGTCGACATGAACGGGATGGACGTGAAGCTCGAGGCGGGTGCCGCGCTCGACCGTGTGGCGGCCACCAACCTCGTGCTCAATGGCGCCGTCAGCTCGCGCAACATCTCGCACGCGCCCACCGCGACGCAGGGTACGGCGTCGGCGAATTTCTTCCCCACCACCCCGTAAGGCGGAGACGACCAATGACCATCTCGCATCAGCCGATTCTCGACGGGGTCGATCCGGAGATCATGGATACGCTCGTCACCCGGCGCGACGCCATCAGGCGCGGCGCATCCGTCAGCTCCACCGTTGCCGCCGGCCTCGCCATGGGCTCCGTGCCCGTGATGATCGCCGCGCTGTCGAAGGACGCATACGCGCAGGCGCCGTCGGCCATTCTGGACGTGCTGCAGTTCGCGTTCATCCTCGAGAGTCTCGAGAACGAGTTCTACAAGGCCGTGCTGGGCACGAGCGCCAACGCGGCGCAGAACGCCGCCTTCGCGGGTGTGCGGGCGCAGATTCCCGCGTCGGCGCAGCAGACCTTCCGGCAGATCCAGAAGCACGAGCAGCAGCACACCGACTTCCTCCGGGGCACGGCCATTCCGCTGTTCGGCGGATCGGCGCCGTCATGGACGGCCAACGATTTCGACTTCACCGGCGGCAGCGGCAGCGGCAACGGTCCCTTTCTCCAAGCGACGACGCAGCTCGATCACCTGCTGCTCGTGGCGCAGGCGGTGGAAGACACCGGGGTCCGGGCGTACAAGGGGCAGGCGGGGCGTCTGCTCGTGAATGGCGATGACCGGGCGGACGTCGCGCTCGAGAGCGCGCTGCGCATTCACTCCGTGGAAGCGCGGCATGCCGCGAAGATCAGGCGCCTTCGCCGTTCGATGAACATGAGCGATACGTCGCTCCGCCTGAGCGGATACGTGATGGGCGGCGGCGTCGGGGCAGCGGGCGCGGGCAACATCGCCAATCCACCGGCGGGCGCGGTGGCGGCGCTGGGCCTGATCTACGGCGGCGAGGACAACACGGTGCACACCGTGTTCAACGGAACCGCCGCGGTGAATCTCGACGCGGCGACGCTGTCCGGCATGGACGTGATCGGTGACTCGAATGCGCGGCGGCAGGCGGCGATGATGGCGTTCGACGAGCCGCTGAGCAAGGAACAGGTCGTGGCGATCGTGCGCGGTTTCATTCGGTCCGACTCGGGACATACCCTGCCGTAAGCAGTACGCGGCTGGCCAACGCCGGAGCGTGGCCCGTACTATTGTCGTGGGCACGTCGCAGAGGCGACGTGCCCACGATTTGTTTCGGCATCGCATCGAGGCACTCCTATTCCGCACCGTGCATCACCCGCGCTCCGCGACCTGCTGCTCGCGCTCCTGCTCCTCGGTGCCATTGGTCTTTTGGCCGAGTTGATCCTGCTGGAGCACTACGAAAAGCTGTGGCAATGGATCCCGCTCGTCCTGCTGGTGGTCACGCTGGGGTGTGGCGTGACTCCGGCCACGATGCACGCGATCATGACGCCGCGAAAGATCGTGAGCGTCCGCCGCGTGGGGCGCCGCCACACCGTCACGCCACACCCCAGCGTGACCACCAGCAGGACGAGCGGGATCCATTGCCACAGCTTTTCGTAGTGCTCCAGCA
>JANLTI010000277.1:0-7137 GCA_031362845.1 Gemmatimonadaceae bacterium
ATTGCGCCGATGAACGCGACGAAGATGACGCCGGCCAGTCCACCCATCGGGGAGGTGACGCCCAGGCTGCGGAACAGCCATCCGCCCACGAACGCGCCGACGATGCCGATGATGATGTCGCCGATGATGCCGTAGCCGGTACCGCCCATGACCAACGAGGCAAGTACTCCTGCGACGAGCCCGACGATGATCCAGGTGAGAAGATCCATGACACGATCCGAGGGAGAGTGAGAAAAAAGAGTTGCCCCCGGACAGGGGGCAACTCACATGCCATGGAAGAGACTGGTACTCGAGAATTCGCCTAGGGCAGCACGGCGATGGTAGTGGGCGTCGCGAGGCGAACGGTACGCGCTTCACCGACGTGCAGAATTCCCTTGACCCAATCCCAATCGCGGAACTGACCGGCGTTCTCCATCACGAGCAACGCTACCTCGCCGGCCTCGTCGGGATCCATGCGCAGGCAACCGTGCGACGCCGCGGATCCCAACGAATTCACGTCGCCCGTTCCGTGGATGTAGTAATCGGGCTCCTTGAAGAAGATCTTCACGAGCTTCATCGGGTTGGCCGGATGACCGGGTCCCTTGGCTGACTTGCCCTGCGCCCACTTCGCGTCCGGCGGTACCCACGTCGGGTTCCAGACGAGCTTCTGGACGGTGAACTGGCCCGTCGGCGTGGGATGCTCGTCCTTGCCGATCGCCACGGCATACTGCTTCACGATCTCCCCGTCCTTGCGCACCGTGAGGGTCTTGGCGCTCAGGCTGGCCTCGAGCGTCAGCGTACCATCGGTCGCAGGCGTCCGGAGCGCGCCGAGGCCGAACACGAGCGCAGTGGCGAGCGGCACGGAGAAGAGCGCGATGCGATTGCGAGTACGTCTCTGGATCATGCGGCGGATGGTGAGGGTAAGGAGTGCGATTGTTGTAAACACATGGGCAAGCCATGTTCCACTCTCGGCGCGATGGCGTATGGTGCCCCGGCGCCATATTGTCGCTCCGGCTGCGGCGTCGTGGCTCGCTTCCCTTTCCTTCTCCGGTTCCCACCGATGAATACGCTCGTACGCCTGTCGTGTCTGGTCCGGCCGGCTCTGCTTTCACTGCTGCTCGCCGCACCATGCTGGTCGGTCGTGGGCGCGCAGACGGGTCGGCTTGGCGTGGTAGCCGAACGCGACGTCCGCCGCCTGCTCTCGGCGCTGGCGGACGATTCACTGGAAGGCCGCGGGACAGGGACGCGAGGCTCGGCCAAGGCTGCAGCGATCATCGCCGCGGAGATGCAGCGGATCGGGCTGGAGCCGGGGGGCGACAGCGGCTATTTCCAGCGGGTACCGATCGCCATCACGTCGCAGACGCGGACAATGCCGAGCGGCGCAACCGTCACCCGCACGCGGCCGATGCTGTATGCGAGTTTCGCCGCGATGGATACGGTGCCGGCAGCGCGCCGCCGCGCCGCGGTGAACGTGGTTGGCATCCTGCGCGGCAGCCATCCGTCGCTCCGCGATTCTGTCGTGCTCGTGGACGCGCACTACGACCACCTGGGTATCGGCGCGCCCATTGGCGCCGATTCCATCTTCAACGGAGCGGATGACGACGCATCAGGCGTCGTGGCGGTGCTCGAAGCCGCGCGCGCGTTGGCGTCGGGGCCGGCCCCGCGGCGTACGGTGCTCTTCGTGGCGACCACGGGAGAGGAAGCGGGTCTGCTGGGCACGCGGTGGTTCATTGATCACCCGACGGTGCCGCTCTCGAGAATCTCCGCGAATCTGGAGGTGGAGATGATCGGACGACCCGACTCGCTCGCGGGTGGCCCAGGTCGCGCCTGGCTCACGGGATTCGAGCGATCGACGATGGGCTCGATGTTCGCCGCCGCGGGACTTCCGATCGTCGCCGACCGCCGGCTCGATCAACAGTTCTTCATGCGGAGCGACAACATCGCTTTCGCGCAGCGGGGGATTCCGGCGCATACGGTGTCGTCCTACAACATGCACGTCGACTATCACACGCCGAACGACGACGTGTCACGCGTGGACTTCGTGCACATGACGGCGGTGATTCGTGCTGTCGCCGCGGCGACGCGCCTGCTCGCCGATGGCCCGTCGCCGCAGTGGCATCCCGGTGGTCGGCCGGCCGCGCCGTTGTCACCGCCGGCCCGCGCGGGCGGAACGCCGATCGCCGTGTCGCCACCAGCGCTCCAGATCGCGACGCCAGCCGAGCGGTTGGCTCGGTATACCACCGTCCGCCTCGGCGCGGACACCAGCGTGCTGACGCGCTGGGAACGTCGCATGCTCCCGCTCCTCGTGGATGCCGCGCGCGAGATGCACGGTATCTACTGGATGCAGGCCTACGGCAGCCGGGATTCGCTGTTGCGCAACATCCCGCAGGCCGATGCGCGCCGGCTCGCGGAGATCAACGTCGGGCCGTGGGATCGTCTCGACGACAACGTGCCGTTCATCGCCGGCGTCGGCGCGAAGCCCAGCGGGGCGAATTTCTATCCGCGCGACATGACGAAGGCGGAGTTCGAGCGCGCGGTGGGGAAGGGCGGGGCGGCGGCGGACAGCCTCAAGTCGCTGTACACGATGGTGCGCCGGGATGCGTCGGGCGCGCTGAGCGCCGTACCCTACTCGCGCTTTTTCTCGGACGCGAACGAGCGTGCGGCGTCCAGGCTTCGGCAGGCCGCGTCGCTGGCGGAGGATGCCGGATTGCGCCGGTACCTGACCCTGCTCGCCACCGCGCTCACGACGGACCGCTTCCAGCGCAGCGATCTCGCGTGGATGGACATGAAGCAGAACAGGCTCGAGTTGGTCCTCGGACCCATCGAGACGTACGAGGATGAGCTGTTCGGCTACAAGGCCGCGAACGAGGCATTCGTACTGGTCAAGGATCTGGCATGGAGCGCGCGCCTGGCGAAGTACGCGCGGTTGCTGCCGGCGCTGCAACGCGGCATACCCGTTCCGGCGGCGTACAAGCGCGAGCGGCCTGGTACCGACGCGGATCTCAACGCGTACGATGTGGTGTACGTGGCAGGGCAGGCGAACGTAGGTGCCAAGACGATCGCCATCAATTTGCCGAACGACGAGAGCGTGCAGTTGCGGAAGGGAACGCGCCGCCTGCAACTCAAGAATGCGATGCGCGCGAAGTTCGACCGCATCCTTGTGCCCATCGCGCAGGAGCTGATCGTGGACGAGCAGCTGCCGATGGTGACGTTCGACGCCTTCTTCGGAAACGTGATGTTCCACGAAGTGGCGCATGGGCTGGGGATCAAGAACACGATCAACGGCGCGGGCACGGTTCGCGCCGCGCTGAAGGAGAAGGCCGGCGCGCTGGAGGAAGGCAAAGCGGACATCCTCGGGCTGTACATGGTTCGCCAGCTGCAGGCCCGCGGCGAGATGGGCGATGCGCCGATCCAGAACAACTACGTCACCTTTCTCGCCAGTCTCTTCCGCTCGGTGCGATTCGGGGCGGGCGACGCACACGGACGCGCCAACGTGGTGGCGTTCAACTACCTGCAGCAGGCCGGCGCGTTCACCCGCGAGCCGAGTGGCAAGTATCGCGTGGACTTCGCGCGCCTGCGCTCGGCGACCGATGCACTGTCGCGCGACATTCTCACCCTGCAAGGCGATGGTGACTACGCTGGCGTGACTCGACTCTACACGGAGCGCGGCACCATCGGCGCGACGTTGCAGGGTGATGTCGACAGACTTCGCGCGAAAGGCATTCCGGTCGACATCGTGTACGATCAAGGTCGATAGGACTCGAGGTCCGAGTTTGCGACGCGCCGGGCGATGAGCCCGGCGCGTCGCGCATGCAGGAACGAATGCACCAATCCGATACGTTCGATCCGGCGTAGAGCCTTCATCGCCGACGATCGCTCGGCACGCATTTCACTCGAACCCATCTTCACGCCATGCGCTCGCGCACCCTGCTTTCGTTCGCCATTGCCGCCATGTTCGCCGCTCCGCTTTCCGCGCAGACCGTGCTGGTCGGCGGCGAGACCATGTATCCGAACAAGGACATCGTCTCGAACGCGGTCAACTCGAAGGACCACACCACGCTCGTCGCTGCCGTGAAGGCCGCCGGATTGGTGGGCACGCTCCAGGGGAAGGGTCCGTTCACCGTATTCGCCCCGATCAACGGCGCCTTTGCGGTGCTGCCCGCTGGAACGGTCGACAACCTGCTCAAGCCCGAGAACAAGGGCGCCCTGACGTCGGTCCTGACGTATCACGTCCTCGCCGGCCGCTTCGTCGCGAAGGACATCATCAAGGCCATCAAGAAGGGACATGGCTCCGCCACGTTCACCACGGTGAACGGCGCGACGCTGACCGCCATGATGAACGGTCCGATGAACGTCGTGCTCAAGGATGCGAATGGCGGGATCTCGAACATTTCGACGTATGACGTCCTGCAGTCGAATGGCGTGATTCACGTGATCGACCACGTCCTGCTGCCCCGCATGTAGTCCGCGGGCGGGCCTCGATAATCACATACATGCTGTCGGGGTGACGCACGGTACGAATTAACGGTGAAACGGGCCTGTTTCCGAGTGGAAACGGGCCCGTTTTTCGTGTTGAAAACCGGTAACTGAAGAGGCGGGTAGATCGTCTTTTGACTGAGCGGACTGGACCATTAATCCGGCTCGAAGTCCAAGGCGTTTCCCCTTCCCCCGCCTGCCATGCTGCACCTCCTCCTGGTCGCTGCGCTGGTATCGATGTCCGACGATCCGCCCGCGAAAAGCGTCGCGGTGATCCCTGCGCCCAGGGTGGGCCGAGCGCGGTCGGGTGGCGGGCCGGTGGGACTCGCGGACAGCGTGGTCATCGACAAGAAGGCGCGTCGACTCACCCTGTACCACATGGGGCGGCCGATCCGCAGCTATCTCGTCGCGCTGGGGGGCAATCCTGTCGGCGACAAGCTCGCCGCGGGAGATCGCCGTACGCCGGAAGGGGTGTTCTACATCGAAGGCCGCAATCCGAACAGCTCGTACCACCTGTCGCTCCGGATCTCGTATCCTGACGCGTCGCATCGGCGCCGTGCGGAAGCGCTCGGCGTGGATCCGGGTGGCAACATCATGATTCACGGCCTGCCGAACGGACGGGGGAGTGTCGGCGCGTACCATCGCACCGCTGACTGGACCAACGGGTGTGTCGCGCTTACCGACGAGGAGATCGAGGAGATCTGGGGTGCCGTCCCGACCGGGACACCGGTGCACATCAAGCCGTAGGCGCACGGCTGACGTAGATTCGTGCGACTACTCACCGGAGTCGCATGGACATCGTCGCGGCGTTTCTCCACCAATCGCGCCACTACCTCGGGTTCGAATATCCCACGAAGATCCGGCGCTGCCTCGACGTGCTGCCGGCGGACGCCGTGTGGCATCGAGTGGATGCGCAGTCCAACAGTGTGGGGAACCTGCTGCTGCATCTCGCTGGCAACGCGCGCCAGTGGATCGTGAGCGGTGTCGGCGGCGCGCACGACACCCGTCATCGCGCGGCCGAGTTCGAGGCGCGTGAGGGAGACGACGCCGAGCAGCTGTTCGCGTCGTTACGTCACACGCTGGACGAGGTGGATGCGGTGCTGGCGCGGCTGACGCCCGAACGACTCGGTGACCACCTCGTGATCCAGGGTCGCGCTGTCTCGGTGTTCGACGCGATCTACCACGTGGTCGAACACTTTTCGCTGCACACCGGGCAGATCATCCTGCTCACGAAGGTGCATGCGTCCGGCCGGATCCAGTTCTACGAGGACGCCGGCGGCCTTGCGATCCCGCGTTGGCGAGACGGCGCGACGGAGCTTCGGCGTTCCTGATACCTCGCTGACCCCGGACATGCCGAGCGCCGAGCCGGTGGAGCGCTAGTAGAGGTAGACCCTGGTGCCAACGGGCACGTTGTCGAACAGCCACTCGATGTCCTCATCGCGCAGGCGAACGCATCCGTGCGTCACGGCCGCTCCGATCGACTTCGTGTACGGAGTGCCGTGCAACAGGTAGCCATCGCCCAGGGCCAGGCGGAAGTGGCCGAGTTCACCCTGGATGCTGCGATGCTTGGTGCCGGCTGGGGGCACGAAGATCGTGTTGTCGAACACGACGTGCTCGTCCAGGACCAGCGGCACGAACTCCTTCTCGCCGGGCGCGATGATGCCGACTTCGTCGCCGCGCGACGTGAGTCGCGTACCGTCGCTCATGCGGACGGTCTGGCCGCGCCGAAGTGTGCGGAGCTTCAGCTGGTGCTCGAGCGCGACTTCGGCGTAGTGCCATTCGGGCGGAGTCCACACTGGGTCCCTGTCCTTGGACTGGACCTTCCGCACACCGCGCGGCGTCTCGAATCGCCAGGAGCGCCCGCCGTAGGACAGGGTCGAGTTCATGGCGGTCGCGACGGGTGCCGCGTGCAGGGTGTCTCCGCCGTCGATGACGTACAGTTGATTCGCGAAGATGTCCACGACGACGCGGTATCCATCGGCGCGATCGGCAGCGGCGCGCGCGGACTCGTAGGCGAGGCTGTCCTTCCGCGAGCTGAACGTGCGGCGCGTGGACCTGCCATCATTGGCCGCTTCGGCGGACCCTCCGTCGCGCTGGTCGGGATCGGCCGAGAGGCTATCGTCGCTGCGTCTCGCGATCTTGCGCAGGAGCGCGGCGAGCCAATTGGACGAGGCTCGTACGGAGTCGATACGCGTGACGGCGAGCGTGTCGACCGCGGTCGGCTCGGGACGCTGGGCCAGGAGCGGCGACGACGTAGCCGCGAGGAGAAGCAGGCTCAGCCGGAGGCCACGGAGATGGGAGCGCGTCATAGGGCTGAAACTACACTGCGGAGGACGTGAAGTTCACGTCCTCCGCAGCATGTGTTCCGGAAGGAACGACTAGTAGAACTTGAGACCGCCGTACACCGGGAATGCATGCACGTTCTTCCGATCCGTCAGCACCGTCAGGTACTTGCCTTCGGCGTAGAAGTGGAGGCGGCCGACGTTGAAGTCGACGCCAGGTCCCACGTCATAGTAGAACTTGCCTTCGTTGTTCCAGAGGGGCTCCTTCGCGGTGCGGAGGAACGCCGTGTAGCGAGGATCGACATCGTTGAACTTCGCATAGCCGCCGCCGCCGAACACGTAGAGCACGGGGTTGAGCTTGCTGGTGCGATCGAGCGGCATGCGCAGGATGACATCGCCG
>JANLTI010000040.1:0-25578 GCA_031362845.1 Gemmatimonadaceae bacterium
TGGTAGAATGCCAGCTTCCCAAGCTGGACGTCGCCGGTTCGAGTCCGGTCGCCCGCTCTTTGAGAGGTCGATACAGGTCAATACGGTCAATGCCCCGGTGCACGCGCACCGGGGCGTTCTGCATTTCGCGTTCGAGCCCGACCGTTTTTCGCGCTTGACGCCTGCCGGGAAGTCAGCGCCCGCGGAGCCGCCAGTACGATCTCCCGTCCACGACGAGCAGGCTCTCGGAGGCGATCCGTATCGTGTGGCAGTCAGCCTCCTGCCCCTCCTCCACGAAGAGGCAGAGGAGCGGCCCTCCCTCGCGCGGGCGGTAGCTCCACTTCAGTCCCTCGGCCCAGACCGTGGGCTTGAGCGGATTCGCCGCCGCATCGGTCGTCGCGATGCCGCCGGAGTGAAGCGCGATGCCGTTGCTCATGAGGCGAAACGTGTCGGTCCCACGAACGATGCCGCCACCGTAAAGGGAGTCCTGGGCCCAGGTGCCCACCACCTCCCGTGGATGCTTCGTATCCGAGCACGCCGCGATAAGGACCAGGGCGAGCGGCGTCAGGCGGCGGAGTCGCAAGAGGGGACCTTCAGGTGACAGTAGGGTGTCGGCGACCGCAGAGTGTCCATGACCGCCCTTCGGCGTCACCGCTGTGGACGATCCGGCGCGAATCGACGCGATCATTGCAGCTCGCGGAACATCCGCTCGTGTAGCGCGAAGCCGTATTGCGCTTCGCGCACGATGGCCTCGGGTGATGCCCCGGCGAGCGCTGCCGCATCGAGCGCGTCGCGAAAGGAACTCTTGAATGCGACGGGATCCGCGATGCGCGGAAAGGCGAAGAACGCCAATCCATCGTCCTCGGCACCGATGCCGAGCACCTTCGCGACAGTTCCCTTGAGCATCGGTCCGCCGGACAGGTCGCCCATGTAGCGCACGTAGGCATGGGCGAGCAGCAATTCCGGTGATGAATGCCCAAGCTCGCGCAGACGCGTCGAATACTCACGCGTCGCCGGTTTCGCGTCGGGCGCATCGTGTGGGGCGTCGACGTCGAGCGCCGCGATGTCGCGCTCCAATCGATCAAGCCGCCGGAGCGCGTGCAGATCGATTCCGCCGAGCGCCGGATGCGCGGCATTGCGATCGAGCTCCTGCTCGAGCGTGCCGTAGATCACGGCGAGGTTTCTCAGGAGCGAGACGTATGCACCGCGCGTGATGGTGCCGCGAAGCAGGCTCCCCATGATGCCGCTGCGCTCCGCGAGGACGTGCGCGTCTCGCGTCTCGGCGCGCAGGCGCTGGGACAGTGAGCCGGTCACGGCGTCCCCGCGTCGTCGCCATGAGGTTTCGAGTCCGACCGCTGCTTGTCGTGCCGGCGCAACGACAATGGCTGCCACACGCACACAACGATGACGACCGCAAACGGAACAATTGCGTCAAGAACGGCCATGGCCTCGCGCTGGCTCGGAGAAACTCGGCTTGGCGTAACCAGCCATGCGCCACATGGTACGCATTCGGCGCGCACCGGAGCAAGGGACCACGCGTGCCTCGTTGCGAACCCGGCGCATCGTCCAGAGCTTAGTAGCGAAGCCGCGCGCGCTCGCCAGACTCTCGCTCTCCCGATGCCCCAATTCCAGCCCGTCGTATTCGCCATCGCCGTGGCAATCCTGGTCGTCGCGCTCACGGCGATCGCGCGTCGACTACCGGTGCCGACGCCGATTCTTCAGGTGCTCGCGGGGTTCGCGGTGGCCATGGTGCCGGGCATCGCGATTCCGGCGCTCGACCCCGACCTCGTCTTCTTCGTCTTCCTGCCGCCCATCCTGTGGTCGGCCGCGATGTTCACGTCGGTGCGGGAATTCCGGCGCAACGCTGGCTCCATTGGCGCGTTGGCGATCGGACTCGTGCTCGTCACCACGGCGGCGGTCGCGATCACCGCGCGCTTCCTGTTTCCCGAATTGCCATGGGCGGCGGCAGTGGCCCTCGGAGCGATCGTCTCACCGCCGGACGCGGTGGCGGCGACGGCCATCGTCTCGCGCCTGCCAGTGCCGCGTCGGGTGATTACGGTGCTGGAAGGGGAGAGCCTCGTGAACGACGCGTCGGCGCTCGTGCTCTACCGCACCGCGGTTGCCGCGCTGGTGACCGGCACGTTCAGCTGGGGTGAATCGATCGTCCGGTTCTTCATCGATGCCGGCGTGGGCAGTCTGGTTGGACTGCTGGTCGCGTGGATCATCATCCGCGTCGCCCGCTCCACCAAGGATCCACTCGCCGAGGCATTGCTGACGCTCGCTGGACCGTACGTGGCGTGGGTGATGGCGGAAACGCTGCACGTCTCGGCCGTGCTCGCGTGTGTGGCCGGTGGCGTGTTCCTCCAGCAACGACTGTCGACGGCGGTCGGGCCCACCTCGCGACTACAGACGCGCACGGTGTGGGATCTCGTGGTGTTTCTCCTGAATGCGCTGATCTTCCTGCTCCTTGGTGCGCAGTTCGGCACGCTGCTCGACCTCGTGCCTCCGGGCTCGCTCGGGTTGGTGTTCCGCAGCGGTGCGGTGATCACCGGCGTCGCGATCCTCGTGCGCCTGCTGTGGGTGCCGACGGTGGCCATCCTGCGGCGCATGCCGGGCAATGGCCGGTCTGCGGCGCCGCCGCCGAACTGGCGTGCGTTGTCGCTCGTGTCGTGGACGAGCATGCGCGGTGTCGTCTCGCTCGCCACGGCGCTCGCCCTGCCGCTCACGACGGCGGCCGGCGCCCCGTTCCCCTTTCGCACCGAGATCATCCTCATGGCGATGTGCGTCATCGTGCTGACGCTCCTTGTCCAGGGGCTCACGCTCGCGCCCATCGTTCGCGCGTTCCGCTTCGCGCCCGATCAGGCGCATCACGCCGAGGAGCGGCTCGCGCGGCGCGAGGCCGCGCGCCGCGGCGCGGAAGCGCTCGAGGATCTGTCGCGCGAAGACTGGGTGGACCCGCGCGACGTGGAGGTGCTACGAAGCGAAGCGCGCGAGCGGGTCCAGATGAGCGAGCAGCGGGGTGGCAGTTACGACGGTCGACAGCGCCTCCGGCTCGCGATGATCGATGCCGAGCGTCGAATGCTGATTCGCCTGCGCAACGAGGAGGCGATTTCCGACGAGGTGCTCCGTGGACTGGAGCAGGAACTCGATCTCGAGTCCGTGCGAGCCGGCGCCGGCGAATCCCGGTAGCTACGCGCTCTCCCGGTCGGCGGTCCGATCGGCAACCTGCTCCAGCGCGGCGGGTGTGCGCGTGGCGCCATCGTCCAGCCGCTCGGTGCGACTGAGGCGCTCCACGTCGATCGCGATGACGCCGTCAGGACCGTTCGCGAAGATGCTCGCGAACTTCACGTCCCAGCGCACCTCGTCCCAGATATACGAGCTGCGCGTCGTGACGCGGGTGGAGAAGGTTTCTTCGAGCGCGCTGATGGAGATGAGCAGCTCCGCCTGGGATGCCGCGAGATTTTCCGGTGTTGTACCGGCCAATGGACTGTTCGCCGTGATGGGGTGCACCACGGTCCAGTGAAGGGTGAAGAATTCCACCGAGGGTCGCTCGAGGGCGAGCTGGTGGAACGTGCGCTCGCGCACGCCGCCGACGTCCTCGTAGCGAATCAGGTTCACCCGAGCCTGCACGTCGCTCAGTTCGCCCGGCTGGAGATTGACGATGCGGAACATGAGGCCGCGTCCTCCTTCATATGGTGCAATGACGGCGGAGTCGCTGAAGCCGATGCGCATGCGCGGTCGCGTCAGGCGTGCGATCAGGAGCCCGAAGACGACGACGAGGATGATGGGCCCGACGAACGATTCGAGGTTGACGAGCCAGTTCGCGGTGGGCCCGAAGGCGTGCATGACGCCCGTGCCCGTCGTGGTGAACACTCCCACGCTGAAACTGAACGCAGCGAGAAACGGATCAGCGAGCCCCAGCCGTTCGGTCCCGCGCAGGGCGCCACGGCCCAGCGCCAGGTAGACGAGGGCAAAGCAGCCGTTGATGAGGAGCAGCACGCCCATCATCCAGACGAGGAAGGCGCTCCAGCTGGCGTCCAGCGCCGTCAGGTACAGGCGCGCCGCGCGTTGCGCGCCGAGGCCGTACTTCACGCTGTTCGGCTTCCCGTCGCGATTCAGGAAACGGCCGCGCACGGACTGTGCAACGACTCGTCCAAAGCCGAGGTCGGCGGTGTCGAGCGCAGGAGACGACTGGTCGGCGTCCCGGGGTGCGGGGGAAGTCACGCGATCGAGGGGAGAGGGGAAGTGAAGGGCCTGATGGCCTGTTTCCGATGGACGACAGGAAGACTCAATCGGCGCGTATGTGCGACAGCGCGGGCCGAATGGCGTGCATGACTAACGTGTGCTAACTATTGGAATGATCACCGTCGCCATCATCGAGGATAATCGGCTGGTCCGTGAGGGTATGACGGACATGCTGAACGAGTTGCCCGACGTCAAGGTCGTGCTTGCCGCCACGAGTCTCAAGGCGGAGCGGCTCAAGGACGCGAATCCGCGCGTGGTGCTGCTGGATGTGGGCCTGGGAGACAAGAACTCGCTGCGACTCGCCGAGACGGTGCAGAAGGAGATGTCCGATTGCCGGGTGATCGTGATGGATCTGCTCCCGGTGCACGAGGAGATCGCCGAGTTCGTGAACGCCGGGGTGGCCGGTTTCATTCTCAAGGATGCCACGTTCGACGATTTCGTCGGCACGATTCGGTCGGTGGCCGAGGGCCGACGAGTGCTTCCGCCCCGTATGACCGGCACGCTCTTCTCGCAGATCGCGCGGGCAGCGGTGCAGCGGGGGGCGTCGGAGGCGCTCGACGCCGTGCGCATGACGCAGCGAGAGCGCGAGGTGATCGCGCTCATCGCCGACGGCATGAGCAACAAGGAGATCGCCAGCCAGCTGCACATCGCGACGGACACGGTGAAGAGCCACGTGCGGAACGTGATGGACAAGCTGGCCCTGCACTCGCGGTTGCAGATCGCCGCGTACGCCCACCGGCAGCAGGCCTAGGGAGCTGGCGAAGTGCGGCCCGGCGCGCGCGCCGGCCGCCGTCGCCCGCAGACTCGCTCCGTCTCCCCTAAAAGACGTACCTCCTGAATCACCCATCGAGGCGATGGGTGTGCCGAATGGCGTGCGCTAACGTCAGGGCATCTCCCCTTACGCGTGCACCGTCATCCACGGCGGTCGCACGTCGACACACGGGGTGACGCAGCGATCGCGTCGGGATTGCGATCACACGGGCGGGACCACGTGGAAGACTCGTCGCGAGCCGGAGCTCGGTGCCCCACTCGCGTTCACATGCATCAGGTCAGGAGGACTTCGATGAGAAGCGTCATGAAGAGCCGCATCGTTCGGGCGCTGGCGCCGCGCGCGCGCATCGCCCGAGTGTTCGTGGCGGTCGCGCTTGCCGGCGCGTTCACATCGTCGTGCGACGTGCACGGCATCAGCGGTCCGGGCTCGCTCGTAAACCTGGTCGTCTCACCCAATCCGACCACCCTCGCGGTGGGCGGCACGCGGCAGTTCACGGCCGTCGGCACCGACTTCTCGGGCGCTGTCGTTCCCGTCACGCCCACCTGGTCCGTCGCCGCCGGCGGCGGCACGATCAGCGCCTCGGGCCTGTTCACGGCGGGCACGACGCCGGGCACCTTTACCAACACCGTGACGGCGACCAGCAATGGCAAGACCGGCACGGCGACGGTCATCGTCACGGTCGGCCCGCTGGCGACGATCACGGTCACGCCGAATCCGGCATCGCTGGCCATCAACACCGCACAGCAGTTCACGGCCGTGGGACGTGACGCAAGCGGTAACATCGTCGCCATCACGCCCGCCTGGTCAGTTGTCGCGGGTGGTGGCACGATCGATCCAACGAGCGGCCTCTTCACCGCTGGTGGCACGGCCGGCAGCTTCGCCAATACGGTGCGCGCCAGCGTCGGCACCATCGCCGGTTTGGCCACGGTGAATGTGACAAGCGGTCCGCTCGCCTCGATCACCGTCACGCCGAATCCGGCGTCGGTCGCCAGCAATGCGACGCAGCAGTTCACGGCGGTCGGCAGGGATGCGGGCGGAAACGTCCTGACCATCACGCCCGTCTGGGCCATCGTGAATGGCGGTGGCACCATCGACGCCGGGAGCGGTCTCTTCACGGCCGGGACCACGAGCGGGACGTTTGCGAACACGGTCCGCGCTACCAGTGGCGCGATCTCCGGCACGGCCACCGTGACCGTCACCGCCGTCGTCGCGACGATCACCGTCACGCCGAATCCGGCGTCGGTGCCGGCGAGTGCGACGCAGCAGTTCAATGCCGTTGGCCGTGATGCGGCTGGCAACATCGTGCCGATCGTGCCCGTCTGGACGGTCGTGAATGGCGGTGGTACCATCGACCCCAATACCGGCGTGTTCACGGCCGGCACGATTGGCGGCACGTTCACGAATACGGTCAGGGCCACCAGCGGTACGGTGTCCGGCTCGGCGACGGTGATCGTGACGACGGGCCCGATCGTGACGATCATCGTGTCGCCGAATCCGGCCAACGTGCAGACGAACGGCACGCAGCAGTTCACCGCAACCGGCAGGGACGCAAGCGGCAACACCGTGCCGATCACCCCGGTGTGGTCGATCGTGAACGGCGGCGGTAGCATCAACGCGAGCACCGGGCTGTTCACGGCGGGCGCGGTGACAGGAACGTTCAACAACACCGTCACGGCGACGAGTGGGACGGTGTCGGGAGCGGCGACCGTCAACGTGACGGCCGGTCCGACGCCGATCGTGAACCTCGGCGCCGCAGCGCCGAACGGCATCATGGCCGGTACGGCCTTCACCTGCGTCAATCTCGGGACGATCAACGCGGATATCGCGATCAGCCCGGGTAGCACGGTCACCGGCTTCCCGCCCTGCGTGATCACCGGGACGCAGCACCTGAACGACGCGATCGCGGTGCAGGCCCAGAGCGACCTCACCAACGCGTACAACACGCTGGCCGGCCTGCCGTGTCCTCCAGCGAACGCCATCGTGGCCAACCTCGGCGGCACGACCAAGCCGGCGGGTGTGTACTGCACGGCGAGCGGCATCGGCGTGACGGGCACGCTGACGCTGGATGGCGGGGGAGATCCGAACGCGACGTTCGTCTTCCAGGCCGGCAGCTCGCTCACGACAGCCGGTAACATCGTGCTGATCAATGGCGCGCAGGCAAGGAACGTGTACTGGCAGGTGGGGAGCTCCGCCACGATCGGCACGGCGTCGCAGTGGCAGGGCAACATCATCGCCCTCACGAGCATCACGCTCGTGGACAATGCGAACCTGATCGGACGCGCCCTGGCGCGGAACGGTGCGGTCTCGCTGGGCACCAACAACACCATCACGCTGCCATAATGCCGACGAGTGCTGGGGCCGGACGTCTGTCCGGCTCCAGCATCGCTCCGGCCACGAAATCTTCAAGGAGAATGACATGTCATCCAGAGCACTAACGGCGGCATTCGCGGCGCTGATCTGGGCCGTGCCGGCCGTGGCGCAGCACCGGGGGACGATGGAGTTCGGCGCGTTCGGCAGCGCTGCGTCGTTCGACAAGGATCTCACGCTCAATACCGGATTCGGCGGCGGCGGCCGCATCGGCATGTTCCTCGATCCGCGGTTTTCGATCGAGTTCGAGGATGCCGAGATGCGGGCGACCCGCACCAATGGCCTGAAGGACGTGAACGTGGGGATTCTGTCCGGGCGACTGGTCGTCATTCCCATCAAGACGGGCGCGCTGTCGGTGCTGCTCGGTGCAGGTGCCGGGGTCTCGACCGAAACGAACTTCCTGCACACGTACGGCGTGGACGTCCTGGCGGGCCTGAAGCTCGCGCTCAGCGACCGGGCCGCACTGCGGGTGGATGGCGTCTACGATTGGCTCGCGAACGAGTTTCCGCCGCCGAATGGACCGAAGTGGCTCACCTACCGGAGCATCCGCGTGGGCCTGAGCATGTTCCGTCATCCGCGCCCCGAGATTCGCACCGTGACGGTGGTGACGCCCGCGCCGCCGCCGGTCATGATGGCTCCACAGGATTCGGTGAGCGCGGCCGAGATCCGACGGCTGCGTGACAGCGAGGCTGCACTTCGCGCGCTACGCGACTCGATCGCGAACGCACCGCGGCCGGAGCCGGTACGCGCGACGCCGGGTCAGGTGATTCCGATCAGGAAGGATCCCGCAAAACCGGAGCGGTGACGGTCGGCGTAGCGATCGAGCCGTACGGAGACGGGCCGGGCGCGGAGTATCGCGCCCGGCCCGCTCCGATCTTCCAGCAGGCGGGGCATGGAGGGACCAATGCATGCGACCAAGCAGATTCACTGACGCCGAGAAAATTCAGGCGCTCCGACAGGTCAGCGCGGGGATTCCAGCGATAGCGATGTGCCGTCAACTGGGTATCACGCAGACCACGTTCTACAGATGGCGGACGGCACTTTCCGGCCCCGCAGTGAGCGACATGCGCGAGCTGCGCGAACTGCGCGACGAGAACGAGAAGTTGAAGCTCATCGTGGCGGACATGCTGCTCGACAAGCACCGGGTGGCAGACGCTCGGCGGGAGAGCTAGTGCACGAGGCGCGTCAGGCGAGCGAGGCGAGCGCCGACGTGGCAAGGCGCCAGCGCGCCGTCCACTCACCACGAATGACGACGACCGGCACGCTCCGCCTGGCCAGCGCACGCGCGAAGAGGCCGAACATCGCGGGACGGTTCGTCGGCCGATCGCGCACGCCATCGTCCACCCACGCGACGTCGACGTCGCACAGCAGGTAGAGGTCGGCCCGCCGCTCTCGCTCGGCACGCTCGATCCAGCGCGGACACTCGCCGTAGTAGTGTCGTGCGTACACCACCGTGCTCAGCAAATCGGTATCGAGTACCAGCAGTCTCGCGGCGTGGGCGCTGGCGAGCGTCGAACTCGCGTCGGCGCGCGCGATGTGCTCGCGCGCGATCGGCTCGACGTCGGACGCGCGTAGCGGGCGGCCGATCCGCTCCGCGTACGCGCGCGAGCTCTCCGGCACCCACACCGTACCGGCATGCTCGGCGATCCGCCGGGCGAGCGTCGTCTTGCCGGTCGACTCCGGCCCCGTGACGCAGACGAGACGAAGCGTGTCGCTCACTGCCGGCTCACGCGACGAGCGTCGCGGACGCGGTGGCGGTCGACATGGAACGTCGCCATTCGACGTACCCTCGTGCCGCGAGCGCGAGAAACACTGCGTACAGGGCGGCGGTCACGTACAGCTCCTTGTAGACGAACATGCCGACGTAGAGCACGTCGACAGCGATCCACACGAGCCAGTGCTCCAGGAGCTTTCGCGTCATCATCCACTGCGCAACGAGACTCGAGCTGGAGAGAAAGGAGTCCACGTAGGGCAGCGCCGCATCGGTCGTGCGGTGGAGCACCGTGCCGATCACGCCAGTCGCGGCAATGGCGACGACCGAGAGCCAGACGGCGAGGCGAGGCGGAACGCGCGTCGGCCGAAGCGTCGTGCGACCCGCTCCGCCGTAGAGCCATGCGTACCAGCCGTACAGCGACAGCACGGCGTACACGACCTGCAGCGCCATGTCCGCATACAGCTTCGCGTCGTAGAAGACGAAGGTGTAGGCCACGACGTTGACGATGGCCGTGGGCCAGCTCCAGATATGCTGTCGCACGCTGAGCCACACGCTCAGCGCGCCGGTCACCGCCGCGAAGATCTCGACCAGGTTCACGGCAGCGGGACGCGCGCGTGCACCGTCAGATTCCGTGACGCCAGCGTGTAGTAGTACGGCTCGGGGCCCGCCGGGTCACCGCCGCTGGCATCGGGGCCCGGATACCCGCCGGTATACACGCGTTGATCGAACAGGTTACGCACCTGGAGCAGGATAGCGGCGCGCCGAATGCGCACGGTCACGCCCACGTCAGCAGACCAGTTCGCGGGCACGACGAAGCGCGGATCGTTCGTGTTCGTGAGCATCATGCGTGAGGTATATCGCCCATCGGCGTCGATGGACAGCCACGAGGTGGGTTCGGCGCGCAGGCCATGACCGCTCACGACGGCCGGTGTCAGCAGCGCCGTGACATCGCGGTACGATGATCCGGTTGCATCGTCGCGATACTCGGCGATGCGGGCCTCGGTCATCGACAGGGTGGCATGGGCGGCGAGTCGGGGGGCCAACTGCCACGACAGGTCGCCTTCCACGCCACGGCGAACACTGCGCGCCACGTTCTTGCGCAGCAGATATCCGATCTCGTTGATCGCGCCGATCGGGGCGATCTCGTTGCGGAAGTGCATCAGGAACAGGTTGGCCTGCGCGCTCACGGCCGCGCGCCGCCACGTCACTCCGGCCTCGACGTCACGAACCGATTCGGGACGAACGCGCGTGAGTGGCAACACCGATCGCGCCGTCGTGCTGTCCACGTCGTCCGCGCCGGCGAACATGTCCGCTCTCGTCGGTTCGCGCTCGGTTCCACCAGCGCTGGCGTACGCGGAAAGGGCATCGGTGACCCTGACACGCACGCCGGTCTTGGGATTGAGAAAGGTCCAGCGGACGGACGCCGGAACGACGCTCGAGCCGGCCGTGGGATCGTACCGGAACCGGGCGAACCGAAGCTGCAGATCGCCGGAGAACGTGATGCGGCCGCGCGTGAGCGATCCCTTTGCGAACGCGCTCTGCTCTGCCTTGTGGCCGGTGTTGTCGTAGAGACGCGCGTCGCGATCAGGGCGGATGGACAGCCAGTGATCGCGCGCGTACCGCGATGCGTGCATGCCGATGGACGCGGATGCGGCTGGGCTCGACCAGTCGAGCGCGCCGATCACACCGCCCCAGCGGGACCGCAGGTTGTAGTTGAATGCGTCCACGACACCAGACGCGCCAGGCACGTCGTACCAGCCCCCGGCGTCGAAGCCATAGGCTGTCGCACCCAGCGTGACCGACGCGGCCAGCGCACGCGTCCAGCCGAGACTCAGCAGCGTCTGGTGAAAGCGATCGCCCACCGCAGTGGCCTCCGTGTTCCCGTAGGGATTGTCTCGCGGGTTCGCCCGGAGCACGGACAACGGCGACGCGAGATAGGCCTGCTGGTTCTCCGACACGCCGGCGAGCACCGTCGCCTTCACCACATCGCGCGTGCCGAGCCAACTGCCGCTCGCGAACAGTCCGCGCGACTCGTTGCCCGAATTGAAGCGATAGCCGTCCGTACGCTGGGCCGAGATGCGCGCGATTCCAGCCAGGCCGCCAGCCGAGACGCCGCTCCGATACGACGCGCTTCCGCGCGAGGTGCCGTACGCGCCCCGGGTGAGTTGCAACTCGCCGCCGCGCTGCGCACTCGTCACCGGCTCCGACTCGAAGTTCACCGAGCCCGCGTACGATGCCGTACCGTGGCTGCTCGAGCCGACCCCGCGCTGCACCTGCACGGACGAGATGTTGTTGGCGAAATCGGGAAAGTTGGAGAAGAACAGCGCCTGATCCTCCGGCTCGTTGAGGGGTACGCCGTCGAGCGTGAGGTTGATGCGAGTCTGGTCCATGCCTCGCAGTCGCATGTACGAGTAGTTCGACGCCGATCCACTTTCCGAGTAGGCGGTGATGCCTGGCGACGCCTGGAGCAGGATCGGTGTCTCCTGGCCGGCGTAGCGGCGCTGCAGCTCCGCACGCTGAATCGTCTTCGCCGAAACCGGAGCCGTGCCACCGCGCACGGCAGTCACCTGGACCGCCTCGAGTCGGCGCGCGCGGCGCGCACGCACCGAATCGGCGGACAGCGAGTCCGCGCGAGTCGGCTGGACCGCAACCTGAATGGCGAGGGCGAACGTGAAGGCCAGCATGTGCCGCTCCGAGGTATCGCATGGCGCGAAACGCAGCGAGCCGGCGGAGGGCGGCGACGGTGGCGGAGCAACGACCAGCCACGCGCGGCGCACCTGCACCAGTGACGCTCCCTTCGCTGGAATGACCCAGATCAGGTTCGACGGGTGTGATCTCAGCCCGCGCAAATGCGTGTGCGCAGGCACCCCGTGCCACTGTCCATCGATGATAAGGTGTCGCACCTGTGCCGCGCAACGGCACGCCACGCAAGTGGCGGACTCGTCGCCTCCTCGCCATATCTCATCTCGTCATCACATTGAGGTGTCCCGTGGGTCGTACGGTGGGCGGAGTGGTGCTCTTACTGGTGTCGGCGTTCATGCTGCTCGGATTCATCCGCTCCAACGCGAGCTTCGCCGCGTTGAACACGATGTTGGCGCTGGCGATCAGTGTCGGGCTCCCGGCCGCGGGCGGCCTCGCGCTGCTGCGCGGCGCGAACCGGGCCGAGCGAGGCGGCGGTACGCGCACGCGACAGCTGCGACAGGCGACGATCGAAGCCGAGATCCTGCGCCTGGCCATGCTGCAGGCGGGCCGGCTCACGGCGGTGGAAGTCGCCAGCACGCTGGCGCTGACGGCGGAAGAAGCGAAGGAAACGCTGGACGGACTCGTGACGAGGGAAGTGGCCGACCTCGACATCACCGATGCCGGCGTGCTGGTGTACACCTTCCACGATGCGAAGCACGCCGGTGACAAGCACACCGCGCGCGGTCTTCTCGATGCCTGAGCTGCATGCTTCCGCTCGCGAGCACGGCACGATGGAAACGCGCTGGCCGTGCCCGGTCTGCCTCGGCGTTGCCATGCAGAAGGCCGTGGTGCAGGGCGTCAGCGCGAACGTCACCATCGATGCCTGCCCACGCTGCGGCGGGATCTGGTTCGAACGTGGCGAGGCGCGTCAGGTGGCGCGCCACGCGCCTGCCGCGCTGTGGAGCGCGGTCCCTCGCCCCAGCGAAGCGGTGCGCCCACCCTGTCATGGCTGCGGTGCGCTCCTCGACCGCGACGCGGAGCGATGCGCGGCGTGCGGTCATCGCAACGTCCTGCGATGCCCTTCCTGCGACATCGAGATGGAACGACGCACGCACGAGGGGCTCGTCCTCGACCTGTGCCGTCGGTGTGAGGGCGTGTGGTTCGACCATGCCGAGCTGGCGTCGATCTGGCGATTGAACCTCACGGCGGCCACCGAGCGGGCCGCCCGTCGTCCCGGGCGGGGCGGTGAGGCGATGGCCGTGGGCGGCGATGTGCTCGTCAACGCCTTGATCTGGACGCCGGACCTCGTGATCCATGGTGCGTACGCGGCCACGCACGCCGCGAGCGCGATGACGCAGTCCATCGGTGCCGTGGCGTCGAGCGGTGCGGCCGCCGAGGCGGCGACAACCGCCGTCGGCGTGGTGGGGGACGCCGCGTCGGGCGTGTTCTCGATGATCGCCGACATCATCGCCGGCTTGTTCGACGGATAAGGCGGCGCGGCTCGCGCGTTACGCCCCGCGCCCGTCGCCCGTCATGCAACGAGGATGGGCATGTAAGCGAAGCGATTGTGCGGGGCGTCACACCCCGCCTGTGCTTTTTGGAACGGCGCGCCGCGTCGCCACATGCGATCATCAGTTCGTTCCTACCGATGCGGGTACGAGAGCCGTCGTGCAGTTCCACGCGCCGTCCTCCCCGCCGTCTATGACGCCGTCTGGAGGCGCTGCACATGAAGACCCGCCACTACTCACTCGTGTTTCTGGCCGCCGGCGTTCTCGCCGGGTGCGGCGACTCCAAGGAGCACAAGCTGGCCGACAGCCTCGCGACGGCGAAGGCGGCCGATCAGCAGCGGCTGACGATTCAGCTCGCCGCGCAGAAAGACTCGCTCACGCGCGTCGTGCTGCAGGCCGATGACTTCATCCAGCACATCGACAGCAGCGTGGCGCGCGTCATCGGGAAGCCCAAGAAGGGCGCCCGGAAGGCGACGCTGGATCCGCTCGCCCAGCAGATCGAGAACCGCAAGGCGGTGATGCAGCGCGTGGACGCGCTCGTCGCCCGCGCCCGCGCCACGGCGGCGGAGCTGAAGAAGTCGCAGGACGACAACAAGGTCTTGAGCGCGCAGCTCGCGAACGACGAAGCGATGATCAACGATCTGAATGCCACCATCCAGCATCAGACGGCGACGATTGCCGCGCTGTCGACCCGCGTGGACAGCCTGAACGGCGTGACGCGCGAGATGGGAGCGACGATCGCGTCGCTCGAGGCGCAGAACAACAAGGCGTTCTACGTGATCGGCAAGGAAGACGAGCTGATCAAGCGTGGCATCATCGTGCACGAAGGCGGTGCCAACCTGCTGTTCGCCCATCCCGGCCGTACGATCCAGATGTCGCGTACCGCGGATGCCGCGGCGTTCACGGCGGTGGATCAGCGCGGCATGAAGCTGATCGAGATGCCGGAGCCGAACCGCCGCTGGAAGGTGGTGTCGCGCCAGAGCCTGGACTACGCCGCGGTGGACGAGCGTGACAACGACACCTTCCGGGGCAACCTGAAGATCACCGAGCCGAACAAGTTCTGGGGCCCGTCGCGATTCCTGATCGTCGTCGAGCAATAGAGGGCCGCTCGCGATATTCTTCAGTCATGCCGCTTCTGAGATCGGGGACCGACCGCGCCGTCCTGCGGGTGGGGAGCAACACCCTCGGGGGGCGCGGCGCGGATGCGCTGTCGGTGGCTGCGCTGGCATGGCAGCCACCGGTGGCCACGATCACGGTGCCCGTACACGGACCCGTGATGATCCGGCGGCTCACCGCGTCGGTGGTCGTCCGGCTCGATGAGCAGCCGCTCGGCGTCGCGCCGGCGGAGCTGCGGCATGGAACACACATCGATATCGCCGGCTGTCGCCTCACCTACGAGGCCGACATGCCGGGGACCGAGTCCGGTGCCGGGCGTGCGACGCCGGGTACGGGCGCGGCGGTCAGTGGCGCCGTGCCGACGCTGCCGCCACAGCTTTCGCCGGCGCGACTCGTCGTCCTGAAGACCGGCGCGTCGTTCAGCCTTCCGGCACAGAAGACGGTGATCGGTCGCGACACCGAGTGCGACATCGTCATCCCGGATGTCGGCGTGTCGCGCCGGCATGCGTCCATCATGCCGGTACCGGGCGGGTATCTGCTCACGGACGAGAGCTCGAACGGCACGCTCGTGAACGGCTCCCGCGTGGCGGGGACGCGCATTCTCGATCACGGCGACGTGCTGCGCCTGCACGACGAGGAGATCCGGTTCGAGCTGGAGGGACACGCGGGTGGCCAGCCGACGCCCGAGCAGGCGAGCCGCGCGGCGACGGCCATCCTCGACATGTCGAGCCTGCGCAGCGTGGCGGCGGCGGAGGCCGCACGCGCCGCGATCCGGCGTTCGCCGACGGCCAGCCTGGAAATCGTGCGCGGACCGTTCGCTGGCGCGTCCTTCCACATCGAGCGGCCGGTGTGCTCGATGGGCCGCGGCGAGCAGAGCGACGTTCGCCTGCGCGACGACAGCGTTTCCACCGCCCACGCCACGCTGTTGCGCAAGGGTGACACGTGGTACGTCGTCGACCTGCGCTCGGTGAACGGAACGTTCGTCGACGGCTACCGTGTGGCCGGCGAGCGCGAACTGCCCACCGGTGCGACGCTGCGCGTGGGCGCCGTGGAGATGATCTTCCGCTCGTTCATCGCCGGCGTGGAAGCGCCGCCGGTGCTCAAGTCCTCGCCCGGCGTGCTCACCTGGCTGAAGCGCCTGTTCCGGAAGCCGCCCAGCGAGAGCCATCCGCACTCGTAGGCAGCAGAGCAGGGCCTGCGTCGCAGACATGGCGGACGAGGTGGTCGCATGACGGAATCATCGGTGGTTCCTGCCGTTGAACTGACGCTCGATGGAGCGGCCGTCGTCTATCGGCTGTTCGACATCGGATACGCCATCGAGCTCGAGACGGCGGCCACGCTGCTCGCGCCCAACTCCCCCACGGCACCGGCGCGCACGCGACCGGCTCGCATCGAGGCGCAGGCGCTCCAGATCGCGAACCCGCCCGTCTCGGTGTCGCTCGGCGCGCACGATCTCCGGCTCGCGGGAGGCGACTACCGCGCGCAGCTCGCCGCGCGCCTGTTCGACTTCGGGGTCTGCTCCGTTCAGCTCGAGATCGCCGCGCGCGGAGACGTATCGTGGAGCGACTTCCTCCACTTCGCGCGTGAGGTCCAGGCGTCGCCGGCGGTGACCGAGCTGCTGACCCGTGAGCTCGGCGTGCTGCGCCAGCGGATCGCGACGGCGATCGAGCGCCCAGGGCTGGCGCCGGTGAGCGAGGAATACCTCGTGTTCCGCGTCTCCGCGCTGCGGGACGCAGGCGGACACCCCGCGCCCGTGCAGGTACTGACCGATGAGTTGCTCGCGCCGCTGCTGCTGGGCGAGCAGCGGCCGCTCGCTCGCCAGGCGCTGACCGGCCTGCTCACGCACCGGTTCTCGTATTACGCCGACGATCTCGCCGTGCTGACGTGGGAGAATGCACTGGTCGTCGAGCCGCAGAGCACCGATCGCGACGTCGAGTACATCCTCGAGTTCGCCAATGCCCAGCTGCTCGAGCTTCGTGTCTACGATGCCTTGCTCGACGCCGAACTTCCGGCGATGTACGACCGCATTGCCGCGGCGCGCGAGCGCCGGCACCCACTGCCGACGCGACGCTTCCAGTCAGTGTTGTCGGACCTGCAGACGCGTGTCGCCGACGTCACCGAGACCGTGGAGCGTGCGGAGAACGGTCTGAAGGTGACCGACGACGTCTATCTCGCGCGCGTGTACGGCGCGGCACTCGACCTCTTCCGCGCCACCGCGTGGCGGAGTGGAATCGAGCGCAAGCTCGAGATCTTTCGTGAGACCTACGCCATGTTGAATGGCGAGGCGCAGTCCGCGCGGAGCGAACTGCTGGAGATCGTCGTGATTCTGGTGATTCTCGCCGAGCTGGTGCTGGGTCTCACGCGATAGCGCGTCCGCCGCGCGACCTCAGCGCGCGGGGAACGCGAACAGCGATGTGGGAACCGATCCGGTGCGCGCGCGCGTCACGTCGTCCGGCTCACGCCAGAACAGTTGCGTCCGATCTTCGCCGGAGAACCGCACCTCGATGCGACCGCCGCCCTCGCCGGCTCGCGTGAGCGGTATGCCAACGTCCGCACGGTAGAGGCGCTTCGAGCCCGTGGGATACGCCGCGAGCAGGCTCACGCCCACGGTGCCGCGCGTGGCAGTGCGCCCATACGGCGCGTCGCCCGCCCAGATGGAGCCGACCTGACCGAACGTGGCGAATCCCACGTCGGCGTTGCGCACGAGCGCCCTGCCGGTCCATCGAAGCTCGCTGTGCGCCACGTTGCGGTACGCGCCGGCGAGAGCCGAGGAGCCGTATCCGAGGATGCCGCCCTGCCGGTCGCCGAGCGCGAGCTGCAACGGGAGCAGGGAGCGCGTACCACCGGAGTATCGATCCTCGGCGATGAACAGCCAGCCTGGACCTCGGCCGAGGTAGAGCGCGGTGCGGCCGCTCCCGATGACGCTGTCCCAGCGGTCCAGTCCCGAGCCCTTCCGTCCTTCCATCTGATTGAGCGACGCGTAATAAAAGCGATCTCCGCCTCCGCCCGCGTACGCCACGCCGGAGAGAAAGAAATCGTTCTCGCCCATGCTCGGGATGCCCTTCGCGACGTACAGGCCGGCGAGCGCGCCGTTCGCGATGTCCTGCTGTGCGGTGAGTCCGTCCAGGCCGCGCACGGTGCGGAACTTCACTCGGCGGATGCCGCCCAGCAGTCCGAGGCGCGATGTCTTGAACGGCTGGTAGCGATTCAGGAGCGTCGTCCCCGTGTCGACGGCGAGCCCGGTGTCGGACACGACGATGCCGCGCACTTTCGGCGTGAACTCCAGCCCCGATGCCGCGGCGCCGATGACGCCCACGGTGCTCGTCCCGAACACGCGAGCGATGGAGCTCGCTTCCCATCGATGTTGCCGGATCCCGAGCGCCAGCCGGTCACGCGCGGGCCGACGGAAGCCCGGATACAGGTTGTCCTGCTCGTACCCGACGTGCCAGCCGACGCGTTGCAGATCGGTGAAGAACGGGTGCTCGAGCGCCATGGCGAAGTGATGGCCGAGGATCAGTCGCTCGACCTCGAGGTTGGCGACGTAGGGCCGGCCGAAGGTCGCGTAGTCCATCAGGCGCACGCCGAATCCGTTCCGGTAGGCGTAGCCGCGCTCGAAGTTCCCTTCGACGAGCAGTCCCAGTCCACCCACGTTTTCGTTGCCGAGTGAGAGCGAGCGGGGAGCGATGCCACGAAAGCGCGCATGCACCAGCACGGGAATTTCGTCCACCGTCTCGACCACCACCGACACGCCGCCCGCACCGTCGGGCGTCGCGCGGACGGAGGCCGCGGCGAGAAAGGGCTGCGCACGGAGCACGCGTTCGGACTCCGCGCGCCGGCGGTCGGTGCACGGCCGTCCTACCTCCAGCGAGAGGAAGGCGTCGATCACGCCGGCTCGCGTGGTGGCGTGGTGGAGCCCGATGCCGCGAGCGGCCGTGCGCCAGCGCGACGCCTGTCCGGTGAACGGGGGTCGCGCTGCGCGGATGTCGATGCTCGAGACGATCATCCCGTCGCACGAGAACACGGGCGGCCTGGCGTCCTGCGCACCCGCGCCCCGCGCGCCGCACGCGGCGATCGCGGCGGAGAGCAGCAAGCGTCGAGATCCGGGAGCGGTCATCATTCGGTCGTTGCGGTCGTGATCTGCTTCTCGAGCGCTTCGTCGCGACCGTACAGATCGTCGGCGAAGTTGAGCTCACCATCCCGCAGGTATGCGGTGAAGTACACGATATACACGGGAATCTTCTGCGGCAGCTTCACGGACCGATTGTCGGCATCGCCGTTCATGGCGGCCTGCACGCGCTCGGCGTCCCAGCCGAGGACCCACTGTGCCAGCTCGGCGGGCCGCTCGAGCCGGATGCAGCCGTGGCTGGCGGCTCGGTCGTCCTTGGCGAAGAGCGACTTCGCGGGCGTGTCGTGCAGATAGATGTTGAAGCTGTTGGGAAACAGGAACTTCACTTTTCCGAGCGCATTCTTGTCGCCGGGCCGCTGGCGGATGCGGGTCACCCCGCCGTCCTTCCAGTATTCCATGTCCTGCGACGCGAGCCAGCCGGGGTTGCTGCGCGCCTTCGGGCCTACTTCCAGCCGCTGGATGTCGGGTGTGACGTTCCAGTAGGGGCGGAAGACCGCCGTTTCCATGGAGTCGCTGAACGTGGGCGTGGTGCGGCCCTCGTATTCCGCGCCGACGACGACGCGCATGGATAGCGTCTTCTGACCGCTATCGTATGCATCGAGGCGGAACGACGGCACATTCACGTAGACATAGCGCGTGCCGAGCGTGCGCGGCAGCCAGCGATGGCGCTCCATGTTGGCCGCGAGCTGCTGCACGCGCGACTCCGCAGTGATGTTGAGTGCGGCGCGGGTCTCCGCGTCCAGCTTGCCCGTCGCGGACAGCCCGTGGTGCGTCTGGAACCTCACCAGCTCGGCCGCGAGCGGCGACCGTGCCGCGCGCCGCGCGTTCGCGGCCTCGCTCGCGCTGTCGAGGGCAGTGGCGGTTGCGGACTCGTTCATGCCGCCCAGTGCGGCGCGCGCATCCGAGGAGTCGGCAGTGGAATCCGACATCTCCGGCACATGACGCGCGTGCACGGCGGCGAGCAGATCCGGCTCACTCATGCCGTCGATGACCGGCGCCCATCCTCCGGCGGCCGCGATCTGCCGATAGCGTGCGTACGCCTGCTTCAGCGCGAGGTAGTCGGGGTCCTGCGGAGCCATCAGCGCGAGCGCTTCGGCCATGTCGCCTTCCTGGAGCGCGCGCACGACGCTGCTGTCGCGCTCCGTCACGCCGGATCCCGTGTGCCAGTTCTGCGACACCGTCTTCGGATCCACTTGCCCGATGAGCATGTCCGAGGCGTACGCAACATAGGCTGACGTGAGCAGCACATCGGCGTCGGCCACCGTTTTTGCCGAGGCCGTATCGGTCATGCGCTTCGCGTCGACCACGGACTGCAGCGCGGCGACGGGATACGCGGTGGTATCCAGGCCGTGATCCGGTGCGCTGCGGATGGCGTCCAGCAGCGCGGTCGCGCGCTCCTTGGCGCCGCCTTCCTCCAGCCAGAGCGGTGCGTTGTTGTACGAGCGGTAGAGCGCCGCCACTCGAGTCCATTTCTCCTGCGTGACCCACTCGGGGCGCGCGCCGCTGTCCACGCGCGCGGCAATGGCCGGCGGAATGGCCGCCATCTCCACGTTGAGCACCTTGGCCGCGGCGCCCGGCACGTACTTCGGGCGCTTTCGCTTGCCGGAACATCCATCCACTGCGAGCGCGAGGGTCAGCGTCAGCGCGAGCGCCACGAACGGCGTGCGACGGAATGAGCGAAAGCCACGAGCCATGGAGTCTACCGGATGAGGGAGCAATGCGACCGTCTCATACACCCCTCGTCATGTCTCGTGCCGCGTCGCTGAGCAGGCCGCGCGTCCGTTAGATTTCCGCCGGTGAACATCGATCCTGTCATCCTCGAAACGATCCGGACTCGGCGCACCTTCGCCATCATCAGCCACCCGGATGCCGGGAAGACCACGCTGACGGAGAAGCTGCTGCTCTATGGGGGGGCCATCCATCTGGCCGGGACGGTGAAGGCGCGGCGCCAGCAGCGTCATGCCACCTCGGACTGGATGCAGATGGAGCAGGAGCGTGGCATCTCCGTCACGTCCAGCGTGATGCAGTTCGGGTACGAGGGCTACCAGATCAACCTGCTGGATACGCCCGGCCACGAGGATTTCTCCGAAGACACGTATCGGGTGCTCATCGCGGCAGACAGCGCCGTGATGCTGCTGGACAATCGCAAGGGCGTGGAGGAGCGGACTCGCCAACTGTTCGCGGTCTGCAAGCGCCGGCGTATCCCGATCTTCACGGTGGTGAACAAGTGCGACCGGGTGGGCGAGGATCCGCTCAAGCTCATCGGTGACGTCGAGGCCGACCTCGGCATCGACTGCCACCCGATCACGTGGCCCATTCACGCCGACGGCTCTTTCATCGGTGTCTACGATCGGCGCCGACGCCTGATCTATCGGTTCGAGCGGGGCGAGGATCACGGGGCGAGCGAAGCGGATGTGAAGGTCGCGTCGCTCGAGGATCCGTCAGTGGCTGATCTGATCGGTGCCGAGGCACACGAGCGTCTCGTGCACGATATCGCCCTGCTGGACGCCGCCGGGCATCCGTTCAGTCACGACGCAATGCTCGCCGGCACGCTCTCGCCGGTGTTCTTCGCGAGCGCGCTCACCAACTTCGGCGTCGAGCCGTTCCTGAAGGAGTTCGTCGAGCTGGCGCCGCCACCCACCGCGCGGGAGTCGAGCACCGGGCTGGTGGATCCGGCCGATCCATCCTTCGCCGGCTTCGTGTTCAAGATCCAGGCGAACATGGACCCGCGGCACCGCGATCGCGTCGCCTTCGTGCGGGTGTGCTCGGGCAAGTTCGAGCCGGGACTCCAGGTGACGCACGTGCGCACGGGCAAGCCGCTCCGACTCTCCAGCGCCCAGCAGTTTCTCGCCCGTGAGCGCTCCGCGGTGGAGGAAGCGTGGCCCGGCGACGTCATCGGCGTGATGGATCGAGGCACCCTGCGCATCGGCGATACGCTCGCCGCCGATGCGACGCTGGAGTTCTCCGGGATTCCACGTTTCGCGCCCGAACACTTTGCGCGCGTGATCGCGACGGACCCGCTGAAGCGCAAGCAGATGGACGCTGGCCTGCGCCAGCTGACCGAAGAGGGAGCGGCCCAGGTGTTCTACACGTCGGGTACGGACACCCTCAGTCCGACGCCGATCGTCGGGGCAGTGGGGCAGCTGCAGTTCGACGTGATGATGCACCGGCTGGAACACGAGTACGGCGCGCCCTGCCGGCTGGAGAAGATCAGCGCCCGATATCCGCGCTGGGTGGTGGGCGCGGCGGACGAGATCGAGCGCATCTCGCGAGACCGCGGCCGCATGCTCCTCTATGATGCGAAGGGCCATCCCCTGATCCTGTTCGAGGACGCGTGGGGATTACGTTGGGCGCTGGAACGCGAAACGGTGGTGACGTTCCACGAGGTGGCACCGTAACGGCGTGAGACGTGAATGGTGAGACGTGAATCGTCCTGACGGGACGCTACGTCTCACCATTCACGTCTCATAGTTTCGCGTCGTCAGCTGTCAGTCCGCCCGTACCGAGGGCGTATCCACCAGGTGCTCCGCCACGAACCACGCTTGCAGCTCGTTGCCGCGCACGACGTCGCTGATGAGGAGGTCGTTGGTGCCCTCGTCGCCGGCGTCGCTCGCCTTCTTCGCGAACTCGCGTGACTCGGTGATGATGTGTTCGTGCGCCTCGAGGAGCCGGGAGATCTGCACCGGCACCTCTTCGCGTCCCTTCGGCGGACGCTCGATCTCCGTCATCTCCGCGACATCCGCCGCCATCGCGATCGCGAGACCGCCCAGCAGCTGGATGCGCTCGGCCACCGTATCCACCAGCTCCGCCTGCTCCTCGTAGTGCTTGTCGAACAACAGGTGCAGCGAGTAGAACGTGTGACCCGACACCTGCCAGTGATGCTTCTTGTACAGGTCGCGCAGCGTCATCGTATCGGCGAGCACCTGATTGAGCGCGGCGACGCTCGCCTTGCATACCTTCTCGCTCAGTCCGATCGGGATGCGCGTGATGCTGCCGAATGCCTGGATTTCGCGGCCGCGTTGACCGACGATCGGATGACCATCGTTGCGGGCTGCCTTCGAGCCGGCGGCAGCCTGTGTCTCACCCTTGCGGATGGCGGATGAACTGCGTGAGGAGGTGGGCATCGTTCGTGACTCGGAGAGGGGAACGGCGGGCGAGCTAGAACGGCGAGTACTGGAGCGCCGGACCGTTCGCGGTGGGAACGACGGAGAACTTCAGGAGCGTGCGGTCGAAGCGATTGTTCGGGTGCGCGTGGCTGTACGACACCACCTTGTATCCGGCGAGCACGCCCATGAACGCACCGGCGGCGACATCACTCCCCCAGTGCTGGTTGAGCTGGATGCGCGCCAGGCCAGGCAGGATGCCGGCGGCGAACAGCACCGGGGCGACGAACGGCGTCGCGCCGGGCCGGCGCCGGTGAATCTCCATGGTGAGCACGGTGGCGACGGCCATGCTCGACGAGGTATGGATCGAAGGGAACGCCCGCCGCCGGAATCCGGCGTCGCCCCGCCGGAATCCGGCGCCGAACTTGAAATCGTACTGATTCGTGTCGCCCGCCTCATACGGCCGCGCACGACCCAGCGGACTGCGGATGATCTGGCTGGCGAGACTGGCGAGGACCACGGCCTCCGTCGCGTGCAACCCGATGTCCACCGTCGTGCGGGACCTGGTCAGCCGTCCGATCCCGTACGTGAGGATGCCCGCGGCCGTGAGCGTCGTCTCGTTGACCTTGCTCACCTTCGTGGAAAAATTCTGCAGATTCGCGCCGCGAAATCGCGGCTGACGCGACGCCAGCGCGATGTCATCGTCGAAGATCGAGATCAGCCCGGTGGCGCCAAGCGCGATGCCCGAGATCACGAGGTCGCGACGAGTGAGAAAGGTCTTGTCGCGGCGCGTGGTGTCGGACGACTGCGCGGCGGCGAGTTGCGACGCGAGTGCGAGCAGGACGACGAGTGGACCCGATGGACGCACGAAGAAACTCCGGAAGGTGAGAGTGGGCTCACTCGCGTATGCACCGCCCGTGCCGCCCCGTGTGTC
Organism: Gemmatimonadaceae bacterium; assembly: GCA_031362845.1. GTDB lineage: Bacteria > Gemmatimonadota > Gemmatimonadetes > Gemmatimonadales > Gemmatimonadaceae > AG11. The sequence continues at coordinate 23,547 of JANLTI010000040.1, forward strand.
GCGCTTCGCGCCTCGCAAAACGACAGCGCGCGCGATGACGAGATGGGGTCGATCTGCGCTCCACCGGGGTGGCGAGTGCAGCCGAGCGAATGCAGGTTGCCGCAACTGGGTCTTCTCCGAGAAAACGTGCCAGAAATGTGGGGAGAATTGGGTTCATTTTGGCATTATCCCTGCTTCCAATACGATATGACAAGACTGGACGTAGCGAGCGCGACTATACGTGCGGCGCAACGGCAGTCCGACGCGGAGGGACAGCCATGGGATATCGTACCTTCAAGGATTCTCGCGGGATGGAGTGGCAGGCATGGGATGTCATCCCACAGCTCACTGACCGTCGTGAGGGCGACCGGCGACGCGAGACGAGCAGCAGCATCGCGGTCGCCGACGAGCGGCGCGAGTACGCGCGCGAGCGCCGAGTGGTGGTGGGCCGACGCCCTGTGCTCAGTGCCGGGCTCGGAAGCGGGTGGCTCTGTTTCGAAGCCGCCGTGGAGAAGCGTCGATTGACGCCGATCCCGGCCGACTGGCTCCGCTGCGATGAGGCGTGCCTCGAGCGCTACCGCGACCAGGCAAAGCCGGCACTGCGCGTCTCGGCGGCGATCGACCTGAACATGCTGGGTAGCGCGCGGAACTGACGCGCGCCCGCCGGGCCACGCCCGCCCTACTACGCCCTATCCGTCACGCGCGATAGCTTTGGGGCGTGCTGCTACTTCTCGCGCTGGCGCAAGCCGCTGCGCTCGCGCTGCTCGCGATCCGACTCCTCCCGGGCCGGCATCGCCGCCCTCCGGTCAAGCCGGACGCTGACGCGTCGTCCCCAGCCACGGTGAGCGTCATCGTCGCGACGCTCAACGAGGAGCATCGACTGACCCCCTGCCTGAACGGCTTGATGGCGCAGGGTCCGATCGTTCGTGAGATTCTCGTCGTGGACAGCGGCAGTGCCGACGGTACCGCGGCGCTCGTTCAGGAGGCGGCCGCACGCGATCCCAGAATTCGCCTGCTGCGCGACGATCCACTCCCGCCCGGCTGGGTGGGCAAGGTCTGGGCGCTCGACCATGGACTCCGCGAGGCGACTGGTGAATGGGTGCTCGGCATCGATGCCGACACGGAACCGCGACCGGGGTTGGCGGCCGGCGCGGTGAACGCCGCCCTCGAGTGTCGCTACGATGCCGTCTCCTTTTCTCCGCGCTTCAGGATCCACAGCGCGGCGGAGCGATGGCTGCAACCGGCGCTGCTGGTGACGCTCGTCTATCGCGTTGGCGCGGCAGGAACGGAGGCCGATCCAGAGCGCGTCATGGCGAATGGCCAGTGCTTCCTGGCTCGACGAGCGGTGCTCCTGGATGCGGGCGGGTACCGTAGCGCGCGCGCATCGTTCTGCGACGACGTCACCCTTGCCCGCCACCTCGCGCGAGCTGGTCGTCGGGTGGGATTTCTCGACGGCTCCCAGCTCTACGACGTACGCTCGTACACCTCGGTGCGCGAGACCTGGCGCGAGTGGGGCCGCTCGCTCGACCTGAAGGACGCATCGACCACCCGGCGCCAGTGGGGCGACGTCATCTTCCTCCTCCTCGTGCAGGGCATACCCCTTCCGTTGCTCGTCATTCTCGGCGCGCTGTGGCTGTCGGGCGTTTCCTTGGGCGAACCCGCGCGACTCGTCGCGCTCGTGTCGGGGATCCTGGTGCTGGTGCGCGTGCTGCTGCAGCGCGCGCTCGCCGCGTCCTACGCGCGCACGGGGATCGCGTTCTGGCTGTCGCCGACAGCCGATCCGCTCGCGGCGGTGCGCATTCTCCTGAGCACGATGCGGCGACCGAAGGCGTGGCGGGGACGAGAGTATTCGTTCATGGGGAAGGTCGGGATTTGAATAACGCGTACGGCGAGAGGCCATCGCCGTACGGCGAGCGGCCATCGCCGTACGGCGAGCGGCGTGCGGCGCGTCGAGATGCGAGAGGCGTACGGCGTGCGGCGCGGATGCGGATGGGGCGGTTGGATGGACCGGTCGGGATCGTCGCGCCCGCGCCAAATGCCGAGTGCGGTGATC
>JANLTI010000253.1:0-39248 GCA_031362845.1 Gemmatimonadaceae bacterium
CATCGTGTATACCGCCATGTTCGCGTCCACCCTGTATATCTTTTTGGCGGGCGCCGCGCGAATGGGTGGGGCGGTAACCTAAGGGTGACCGCCCCTCGTCACGACTGGCTGCTACTCGCGTGAGGGAATCGTCGCTACGCCGAATTCGAGCAACCAGATCCCGTCCCCACCGTCGCTCAGCCGGTGCCAGGTCACTCCGGTTCGGAAGCCCGTGGAACCGGATCCGAAGACCGTTGCTGCGCCGACGTTGGACCCCCAGGTGCCACCGCCGCCGCCCGCGCCCAGGCCGCCGATGAGCGTGAGTCCGGCCGAGGGGAGCAGCAGCACGTTCGGCGCGAGGGCGAGCGGCAGTGCGAGACCTGCTCGCGCGCCGGCCAGCAAGAAGCCGTCGGCGAGCACGCGCGGAATGATGCCGATCGAGAAGTCCGCCCCGAGCGCGCCGGGCCGGACCTGCGTGAAGTGCATGCCGAGCGTGGTGTATTCGAGTGGAGCGAAGTCTCCACCGTAGCCAATCGCTCCGACCGAACCGCCAACCATCCAGCGTGAAGGCGGTGCGCTGCTGGAGTCCTGGGCGCGCGACTCTCGCGCGACAAGCGCGAGGATAAGCAGCGCGACCAGCCTCCAACGCATGGACGTCGTGCGAGCGATGCGGCGTGCGATGGGAGCGGACATGCACACTCCTCGATGGTTCATCTCTCAGAACGTGGAGCGAATACGAATCGAGCGCCACCCCAAGCGGGGGAGGCGCTCGTTCGCCCACGATGTTCGTTCGGCCCCTAGAAGATCAGCAACCCCACGCTGTGCCGCACCATGTGCTCGGCGACCCCTGCATCTCGCACCGTGACGTACTGGCCGCGGTACGCGACGCGCAGCGGACCCACGAGCGGGATCGACGCCAGGCCACCCACAGAGGTGCCGCGCACGGACCGCGTGACGGGCGTCGAGGCGCTGTCGACGGCCGCTGGCGTCTGGGAGTAGGTCGTGTAGCCCCCCAGCACCGACAGCCTCAGCATGCGCAAGTCGAGGAGATCGAGCGATGCGCCACCGCCGAGCATCGACGATCGGTACCCCCCTCCCTGGCCCAACTCCGGTGCGAAGTACGCGCCAAGACGTCGATAACGCGCGCCGACGAACGACAGGCCGGACACGTGCGCTGTCGGCGTCAGGCCACTCGCTTCCACAGGCGTGACCGAGCCAAGCACGCCGAGCGTGAGGCGAACGCCGGCGCGTTTGGCGGAAAGCGCCGGGCGATCGGGCTTCGGCTCGGCGGTCGGCGGCGGCGTCTTCGCGGGCTCCTGCGCTACCACGCGCTCAGCAGCCTTCACCTGAGCCGGCGGTGCCGACTTCGGCGATTCCGCCGGCGTGCGCGTCGGAAGCGAAGGGGCCGCGGCCTTTGCTGCGACGATTGGGGCGGCCGGCGGGGAGACGACTGGCGCGGCCATTGGGGTAACAGCCGGTGCGACACTCTCTGCCTTGACGGAAGTCGGGCGCTCGGGAGCGACCGCAATCACCACCGGTGGTGTTGGAAGCGGGCGCACGGGCGCAGGCAGCGGGGCCGGCGCCGGCTGCGACGGCATCACAGGAGTCGGCGCACCGGCCAAGCTGACCGTCGCAGTCTCCACCGTCGCAGCGCGCGCGACGACGACCGGTCGCGCGGCCACGGCGTATCGCGGGACGAACGCGACGCGTCCGTCGATCAGGATGCCGAACCAGTCCTGAGACTGGTAGGCGTCGGACGCGAGCGGAAACACCGCGCCTTCACGGAACTCGTCGATGGACAGGCTCGAAATGGACGGAGCGGTACGCACCCTGACCGCGGGCGCGGTGACCACGACCGACTCCACGCGGGCACCCGCATCGGAGCGCCCTTGAGCCAGCGCGGGCACGGCGGCGAGCAGCAACGCCGCAGCGAGCGAAACGGGTCGGATCGTCGGAAGCGACATCAGCATGGATGGAGGGGTCGAGGTTCGTCGGAGCTCTTTCTGCGCGTGAGGACGCGCGGGGATCCCCGGAGCACCGTCCCAACCAGGCGACGCGATGCTGCCCACAGGCGATCCCTTTCAGAGAGGACGGCACGACCCGCGATGTCGCAACGGAACGCATGTTTACCTGCAGGCTGGCACGCGGCAGGATCCTCCCGTCAGCGAACCAGGACGCGGTATCCGTGCGCCGGAATGTCGATGCGGCCCTGCGCCCCCAATGTCGTGACCGATTTCGTGAACCAGTCGGTGTAGCGGCCGGGTCGCGACAACGCCTCCAGCGTCGCAGTTGTCGGCGCATCGCCGAAGTTCACCGCGACGAGCACGGTGTTCGCTCCCCTGGTGCGCGTGAACGCATATACACGCTCACCGCCGTCCGTCCGCACGACGGTTTGTGGTCCGCCCCACGCGCCGTTCGACAGTGCCGGCTGTCGATGCTTCAGCGCGAACATGGCACGATAGAACTCCGCCAGCGACGGCCCCTTCCAATCCACGGTGTCCTTCTCGAAGAACCGCAGGCGCTTGTTCATGCTCGCCTCCTGCCCCGTGTACAACAACGGCATGGAGCGTCTGGACGTGGCGGCGAGGACGAACGCCGGCAGATGGTTGACGCCCATGCGTTCGAACTCGGTTCCACTCCAGCTGTTCTCGTCGTGATTGCTCGTGAAGGTCATGCGATACGCGTCGGCGCCGTAGAGGCTGTCATCCTTCGCGAAGTACTCGTCGAGGGCGCCCGTGTTCTTCTTTCCCTGCGTGATGTCGTTGAGCAGATGATGCAGCTGCCACGCGTAGGTCATGTCGAACACTTCGTGCATGCGCGGATCTTCCGCTTCGGCCAGCAGGAACATGTCGGGACGCGAGCGCAGCAACTCGCGCCGCGCATCCCGCCAGAAGTCCATCGGCACGCCACCAGCGACATCGCACCGGAAACCATCGATCCCCATTTTCTCGAGCCACCAGCGCATATCGGCGACCATCGCGCGCCGCATCGCGGGATTCTCGTAGTTCAGCTCCGCGACGTCGGTCCAGTCAGTGTCTCGTCCTTCGTTGTCCCGCGCGTTGATGACGGTGCCGTCCGCCCGCGTGACGTAATAGTCCTTGTGCTGCGTGATCCATGGATGGTCGAACGCCGAGTGGTTGGGCACCCAGTCGAGGATGACCTTCATGCCCTGCCGATGCGCTGCGTTCACCAGGGAGCGAACATCCGAGGCCGTGCCGAACGCGGGATTGACGGCCCGGTAGTCGGAGATCGAGTAGTAACTGCCCAGCGATCCCTTGCGATTCTTTCGTCCGATGGGCTGCACGGGCATGAGCCACAGAATGTCCACGCCGAGTCGTCGAAGTCGCGGGAGATGCCGTTGCAGCGCGGCGATCGTGCCCTCCGGCGTGAACTGGCGCACGTTCACCTCGTAGATCACCGCGTGCCGCGACCAAGCGGGAGGCACGGTGGTGGGAGCGCTGGACGCGTGCGGAATCCGTTGCGCGCCCGCACCCTCGAATGGCAGCGCCGCCAAACCGGACGTGATCGCAACGAGAGCGAGCGATGAGCGCAGCGCGGTTCGCATGAGGCAAGCACCGAAGCGTGATGGTGAATCGTACGATGGCGGGCGAGGTCGTCGAGAATGGCAGCGCTGCGCCCTCCGCGCCACCCGGGACCGGTGGCCGTCCCACGCGACGGGCCCGATGAACGCTCCCTCGTGTTACCCCGTGCTCGTACTGCGATTCAGGCCATCCAGCACGAGCGTGACTCGCTCAGCCTCGCCGGCGCCGATCGCCTCGCGCGGAGTACGGCCGTCCAGCTCCGCGTTCGCGGTCTCGAGCCAGGCGATCGCGTCGCTCGGCTCGGTGAAGGCGGCTGCAAGCTCCGCCAGCAACACGTGCCGCACGCGCTTCTTCCGAATTCGCTTGTTCATGACATCGATCTCCATCCGAGGTTGGCACGCCGGTGTCTCTCAGGCAGCAGCAATGAGGCAGATTGGGTGCCGCGCTGTCGCGACTTGCGCCGGCGGCGCGCCCGCTCGTCTCGCGGCACGGCGCGCCGATCGCGATATTCGATTGTCGATCGCCGACCACCCTCCTCTCTGTCTCCATGCAACGATATCAGCTGCTGCCACTCGCCCTTCTCGCCGGATGTGCCACAGCGGGTGCAGTCGCTTCGTCCCCGAGGGGAGAGCTGCCACGCCTCCATGTGCCCGCCGCCACGGTCAGCTCGATCACGCCGGGCGACCTGATGACGCGACTCTACATCATCGCCGATGATTCGATGCTCGGGCGGGAATCGGGCACGATCGGGAACGTGAAGGTGACGGACTACGTCGCGCGCGAGATGGGCCGCCTGGGACTTCGCCCGGCGGGTGACAATGGCACGTTCTTCCAGACCGTTCCCGTCGTGATCGCTCGCATCGACAGTTCGCGGCCACTCACCGTGGACGGTACGATGCTCGCGCTCGGCGACGATGTGCTCCCGTTCCCCGCCAGCAGCGCGGGCCGCGCGCTGCCGCTCGGCGCGACGACGCGCTCGCTCGATGGGGTACGCGCGGTCCACGGAGGTCAGCTCGGTGGAACGCTGATCGAACCGCGCGATGCGGCCGGACGACTCGTCGTGTTCACCGTGCCGGCCGGCCCCACCGGCCGTCGCGACTGGCGGTTCTACCTGCTCGGATCGCTCACCCGGTATGCCGATGCGGCAGGAATCGCTGTCGCGGTGCTGGATGTCGTGCCGGGCGCGACCCTGCGCCGGCTGCGCGCGCCCGCGACCCGGCCGCGCGCCGACAATCTCAGCGGAAGCGCGCCGATCGCGCTGCTCGTCAGTCCGGCGGCGGCCGAGCGACTGCTCGGCGTTCGCTCGCTGGACGGCGTGGCGGTGGGAGCGGACGGCCGAGTCGTCAACGGCACGCTCGCGTTCGTGGAAACGCCGGCGCCATTTCCGTCGCGGAATGTCGTCGGTATCCTGGCCGGTGCCGATGCTGCGCTTCGCGGACAGTATGTCGCGATCGGCGCACACAACGATCATGTGGGACTCGCGCCCCGTGCGCTGGATCACGACTCCGTGCTCGCCAACAACATGGTGGTTCGGCGTCAGGGCGTGCAGGACACGGTGCGCGCGCCGACGGCGTCGGAAGCCGCACGCATCGCATCTCTCCGCGACAGCCTGACCCGCACACACGGCGGTACGCGTCGCGATTCCGTCCACAACGGCGCCGACGACGATGGCTCCGGGACGGTGGCCATGCTGGAGATCGCGCAACGTTTCGCCAGCGCGCCGCGCCCTCGCCGGTCCGTGCTGTTCGTGTCACACACCGGAGAAGAAAAGGGGCTCTGGGGTTCGGAGTGGTTCACCGACCATCCGTCCGTGCCGCTCGATTCCATCGTGGCGCAGCTCAACATGGACATGGTGGGCCGAGGGAAGGCGACCGACATCATGGGGCGCGGTCCGAACAACGTTCAGCTGATCGGTCCCCGCCGGCTGTCGACGCAGCTCGGAGACCTCATCGATTCGGTGAACGCGGCGCGCAGCCCGCGAATGGAGATCGACGGCTCGTTCGACACGAACGGTCATCCGCTGAATCGATACTGCCGAAGCGATCACTACATGTACGCGAGGTACGGAATCCCGATCACCTACTTCTCGCTCGGTTATCACACCGACTATCACCAGGTGACCGACGAGCCACAGTACATCGACTACGAGCACCTGGCTCGCATCGCCTCATTCGTGGGCGACATCGGTGAGGCGATCGCCAACCGCCCGCAGCGACTCGTGGTGGACAAGCCGCGACCGGACCCGACCGGAGGATGTCGGCAGTAGCGGGTCCCACGGACGGTGGAATGAACCGTGCCGGAGACTGGCAGTGTAACCGTTCAGTCGAGGGTCGATGGGAATCGAGGACCATGAGAAGGCTGCTCCATCGGAGTCGGGAGCCCCCGCGGCGGAGTCAGCCTTCCGCGCGGCACTGCTCAAATCACATGCAGCGGGAGGGCGACGTGACGCGATGGGTTACGTTGGGGAAGTCGAGGCTGCGGCAGCACAATTCTGTCGCGAGCTACGGCGTCAGGGGCATCCGCCGGAACGAATGCTTCGCGATGCGAAGCGCGTGATTCACGAGGCAATCGATGGCGAGAACGTCGCGGTCGCGGAGCGCGCGGTGCAGAGCTGCATCACGCATTATTACCGGAAGGACTGAACACCCGCACCCGAGCCATGGGTTCGGATCTGGGGTATGAGCTTGCACGCGCGCGCCGACTCACGACAGCCATTCCACATGCTTCGTTCCTCGCATCGCCTCCATCATCCCCGTGCGCGCGCCATCGCGGCCGTCGCGCTCGCCACGCTCCTTGGCGGGTGCGCTGGCGGCTCGGTGCCCGCCACCACATCCCCCCGCCCGCCGCGTCCCGCGACGACGGAGCCGACAGCCGTTCCTTCATCGCTGAACGTGACGGCGGTGGCGGGAGAGATGCTCGAGCGCGCGAATGCCAGTCGTCGCGCGTCGGGCCTGCCCGCGCTCGCGAAGAGCGCCAACCTCATGTCCGCCGCGCAACTCCAGGCCGATCAGATGGTGAAGGCGGGCGTGATGGCCCACGACCTTCCAGGACAGCCCTATCCCACGCTCAAGTCGCGTCTGGCCGCGGTGCAGTACGCCGTGCGCGCCGCGGGCGAGAACATCTCGGAGGGCCAACGGAGCGCGGCGGAGGCGCAGACCACCTGGATGGACTCGCCGGGGCATCGCGCGAACATCCTGTCGCGCGATTTCACCGAGCTCGGGACGGGCGTCGCGGCGGCGCGCAACGGCCGCCTGTATTTCGTGCAGGTGTTCGGTCGTCCGGCGCGCACCTCAGCGGGACCGGGTCGGGATTGAGCTAGAGCGGCTCGGCGGCGCCCCGAGCCATGGCGAGGAGTCGGCGACCGAGCAGGACGTGTACTCCGAGCACTGCCAGCAGCACACCGGCCACGCTCAACCACGCGAGAACGCGTGAGGTCGGGTCCAGGCCGGACGCGGGGCCGGGCCGCGTGATGAACAGGAAGAGCGCGAACAGTGCGACGAATGCGCCGCACGCTGCGAATGCGCCGAAACCGGCGAGCCTGGCGATGCGTGGGGGCATCTGCGTGCGTCCTCGCGAAGGTGAGTAATCCGTCCGTTCGGGATCCTAGCGCGCGCCGAGGTTCCAGCGCAAGCGGGAGTGCGTCAGGCGCCGACGAGCAGTTCCACACCCCGCGCCGAGACGCGATGCGAGACGAGCGGTAGTGGAGGATCGGCCTCGTCGGCGATGGTGATCGCCGCGCGAAGCGAGGCCTTGCCGCTTTCCACACCAGCGCGGTCACGCGCGAAGATCGACGCCATGGGCTCGCCCTGTTCCACCCAGTCACCCGGGCGCACACTGATCATGAATCCCACCGAGAGGTCGAGCACGTCTTCCATCGTCGTGCGCCCGCCCCCGAGTGCGATGATGCCGCGGCCTACCGCTCGCGGTTCCACGCGGGCGACGAATCCGCGTCGTGGAGCGGCGTACAGCTCCACGTGTGCGGCCTGCGGCAGTAGCGCCGGATCGTCCACGACGGCCGGGTTTCCACCCTGCGCCTCGATGATGCGCTGGAAGTGCTCGGCGGCGCGTCCGGTCCCGATGGCCCGCTCCATCCGCCGACGTGCCGCGTCCTCGTCCGGAGCGACTCCTGCCAGGACGAGCATTTCGGCGCCGAGCGCATATGTCACCGACATCAGGTCCGGAGGTCCTTCTCCCCGCAAGGCGAGAATGGACTCCTCCACCTCGAGTGCATTCCCGCAGGCGCGTCCGAGCGGACGGTCCATCGCGGTGAGGAGTGCGACGACGGGCGTGCCGTGACTCTCGCCGAGCTCGATCATGGTGCGTGCGAGCTCGAGACCACGCTCGAGCTCCGGCAGAAAGGCACCTGACCCGCGCTTGACGTCGAGAACGAGACCGCTGAGTCCCTCCGCGAGCTTTTTGCTCATGATGCTCGCCGCGATCAGCGGAATCGCTTCCACGGTTCCGGTTGCGTCCCGCAGCGCATACATCTTCCGGTCGACGGGAGCGAATTCGGCCGTCTGGCCGAACAGCGCGCAGTCGAGCGTCTCCAGCAGTCGCTTCGTTTCCGCCACCGACAGGTCGGTGCGGAAGCCGGGAATGGACTCCAGCTTGTCGAGCGTGCCGCCCGTGTGTCCGAGGCCGCGACCGGACATCATCGGCACGGCCACGCCGAGCGAGCTGATGAGCGGGGCGAGCACGATGGACACCTTGTCCCCCACCCCACCGGTGGAGTGCTTGTCGACGCGCGGCTTCTCGAGGTATGCGAGATCCAGCGTGTCTCCGCTCTGAAGCATCGCATCCGTGAGGGCACTGGTCTCCGCGCTGTCCATCCCGCGGAGAAAGCAGGCCATGAGGAAGGCGGCCATCTGATAGTCGGGGACGTGCCCGGCGGCGTACGCATTCGCCAGCGCGCGCCATTCGCCCGCGTCGATCCGCCCGCCGTCGCGCTTACGCTCGATCAGGCGCAGTGCGAGCATTGACCGGTCTTTGGGGTATCCGTACACTGACCGGCAGAACGCCCGTACCCGGGCCGGCCTGTCATGCCCCGACTACGCGATCTCGCGCCCGCCGGCTGCTCGCTCACCCGCATTCTGGAGCCTCCCATGACCTTTGCCATTACGACGCCGCGTCGCCTGCTGAGCGCGGCCGCCGTGCTGACGCTCGCGTTCGTCCCCTCCCGTGCCGTCGCCCAATCGGCGGCGGAGCATATCGCCCTCGGCGACAAGGACCACGCGGCGATGAACGCCGCCGGCGCGTTGCAGCACTACGAGACGGCGATCAAGGCCGACCCGAAAGCCTACGAAGCGCTGTGGAAGGCGGCCCGCGAAGCCGTTGACGTCGGAGAGTTCAACGCGAGCGCCGAAGAGCGCGACCGCCTGTACTCGATGGCGGAACTATACGCGCGCCGGGCCGCGGAGGCGAATCCCACCGATGCGGAGGGTCACTTCCATCTCGCACGGGGACTGGGGCGCAAGGCACTCTCGCTCGGCGCGCGAGATCGCGTGAAGTACGCGGGTGACGTTCGCACGCATGCGCTCGAGGCACTGAAGCTCAATCCCAAGCATCCCGGCGCCCTGCACGTGATGGGGATGTGGAACTACAACGTGATGCGTCTGAGCGGCATGACGCGCTTCATGGCGAAGACGTTCCTCGGTGGGCGGGTGTTCGACTCCGCCAATTGGGCCGAGGCACAGCGGTACATGGAGGAATCCGTGGCGAGCGAGCCGCATCGGCTCGTGCATCACCTCGATCTCGCGCGAGTGTACGCCGGACGCGGCGACAAGGAGAAGGCACGGGCGCAGTACGAGGCGACGATTCGCGGTACGGCCACGGAGTTCAACGATCGGCACTTCCAGCGACAGGCGTCGGAAGAAATCAACGACGTGCGCTGACCGCACAGCACACGACCTCGAAGGGCGGCGTCCATCGGACGTCGCCCTTCATCGTTCCACGCCTATCTCAGTCGAGCGCGGCGTCGAGTTGCACTTCGCGTCGGAGATCACGCTCAGCGGCGCGTCGGGCCTTGCGGCGATCGAACGAGCGCTTGACGTCGCGAATCTCGTCGCGCAGATCGTCCCACGCGTCGCGACTCCGCCGGGAAGTGGTGCGGCCCACGCGCCCAGCCCGGGCACGAAGCACGGCGCGCGTCTCGGCTCCGGAGCGCGGTGCGGCGAGCAGTGCGGCGCCGGCGCCGACGGCAATGCCGAGGGCGAGGCCGGCGCCGAACAGCGCCAACTGTTCCCAGCGGTCACTCCGGGCCCGGGGAGTTGCACGGGCAGATCTCGCTGGAGACGACTGCCTGGGGGTCGATGCGGCGGGTGCGGCGCCACGGCCGCGCGAGGGTCCTGCGTATGACATGGGTGTCTACGGTGGAGGTCAGTGCTGGTTTGATACTTGCGTTCGCATGAGTCGATCGCCGCCGGGACTACGGTCCTGCCGGCACGCGCGCTGCGTCCGCTCCTGAGGCGCGCTTTACAAGTCGCGACCACCCGGCAAGTCCGCATTCCTCACGGTGCCGGATGCGATTCATCTCATGTCAGCGGTGCGAGGCATTGCATGGCGAGCAACGGAAAGACTGTTCTGCTGGTCGAGGACAATGAGGACAACCGCATCGTCTATTCCACGATTCTTCGACACTTCGGCTATCAGGTGAGCGAAGCGTTGAATGGCGAGGAAGGAATCGCGAAGGCACGAGCGGAGCGGCCCGACCTGATCCTGATGGACATCTCGATTCCCATCATCGACGGGTGGGAGGCGACGCAGGTGCTGAAGCATGATCCGATCACGCGCGACATTCCCATCATCGCGCTGACGGCGCACGCGCTGGCTTCGGATCGGGAAAAGGCCATGGAAGTCGGGTGCGACGGCTATCTCGCGAAGCCGTGCGAGCCGCGAGCCGTGGTGGCCGAAGTGCAGCGATTCCTTGGCAAGGACGCTGCGCAGAATGCCGGCTGACGATCAGGCGGGTCACGCGGGCGTCGTTGCCGCGACGCTGACGACCGCAACCGACGCTCCAGCGGCGGCGGTCGTCCCGCCGGCGGCGACGGCACTCCCGGCGACCGATCCCCCAAAACCTCCGCTCGGCTCCGAGGGTCACGGTCGCATCCTGGTGGTGGACGACCACGAAGACAACATCGAGGTGCTGCGGGTCCGACTCGAGAGTTGGGGGTACGGCACCGATGCCTGCTACAATGGGCACGACGCGCTGGCCTACGTGGAGAAGACCCCGCCAGACCTGATCCTGCTCGACGTGATGATGCCGGAGATTTCCGGGATCGAAGTCGCGCGGCGCATCAAGGGGAACAAGGCGCTGCCGTTCATCCCGATCATCATGCAGACGGCGCTCGACTCGACAGAGGACAAGGTCGAAGGTCTCGAGGCGGGCGCGGACGACTACATCACGAAGCCGATCGACTTCGCCGAACTCAAGGCACGGCTGCGCTCGATGCTGCGGATCAAGCGGCTGCAGGAAGCGCTCGAGGAGCGTGAGAAGGAGTTGCTCGAGGTGAACGAACGCCTGCGGTTCATGTCGCAGACCGACGCGCTGACGGGGCTGGACAATCGCCGGCATCTGAACGAGCGCATCGACGAGATGTTTCAGCACGCACAGCGACTGAACGAGCCGTTCTCACTCGTCATGTGCGATCTCGACAAGTTCAAGAGTGTCAACGACACGTATGGCCATCAAGCCGGCGACGAGGTGCTCAAGCAGCTGGCGAAGATGCTGAAGGACGAGGCGCGCGAGATCGACCGCGTGGGGCGCTACGGCGGCGAGGAGTTCATGCTCCTGCTGCCGGGGACGGTGCTCGACGCGGCCGTCACGTTCGCCGAGAGGGTGCGGAAACGGATCGAGGCTCATACATTCACGTTCGACGGCGGCACGCTCCAGCGCACCGCGAGCTTCGGCGTGTCGGGATGGCCACATCCCAGCATCGATGCGAGCGACGCGCTCGTGCGCACCGCCGACGACGCCCTCTACGTCGCGAAGGAAACCGGTCGCAACCGCGTCATCCGATACGACGGCGACGAGTTCAAGGCGCACCAATCCTCCAAGAATGGAGCCGACGCTGCCCTCCGGCCCGACTTCTCCGCCAGCGACGCTGGAGATCCTTCCCAGCGGTGACGAGGTCGCGCGCCTGCGCGCGCGCGTCGCCGAGCTGCAGCGTGAGCGTGACCATCTCGCCGCCACGGTGGGCATTCTGCAGGAGGTGTCGGCGTCCCTCCACTTCGTCGACGTCCTCCAGGCCATTGCGCGCAAGCTCGGCGAGACCTTCGGACTCGACCGCTGCGCGATCTTCCTGTCGGGTGACAAGGACGAGGTGCGTCTCGTCGCCAGCTACGAGGATCCGACGATTCGCAACCTCGTCGTGGACCTCAATCGATATCCCGAGCTCAAGCGGGCCTTCGAGAGCGGGGAGACGGTGTTCATTCCCGACGCGGCGAACGATCCGATGCTGCGGAGCATCAAGTCGCAGCTCGACACGCGCAACGTGCGCTCCATCGTCGTCGTGCCGATTCGCTGGGAAGGATCGGTGATCGGCGCGATCTTCCTCCGCACCGAGCGCGAGGCCGAGCCGTTCAGCGACGTCGACGTGCGATTCTGCCAGACGGTCGCCACGCTGACGGCGACGGCGCTGCGCAACGCCCATCGATTCGAGACGCTGTTGCATAGCCAGGAGGACGTCGGCATTGCGCAGCGCAAGGCTGAGCTCCAGCGCGTGGCGCTCGTGGGGTTCCTGCGGCGGCTGCTGGACCGGTATGCGAAGGGCGAAGACCACACCTGGGCGGAGACATTGCTGCCCCGGGCGGCCGACGAGGAGCTGGAGCGCCTCGTGACGGTGGCGATGCAGGTGCTCGAGGAAGAGGCGAAGGGCTAGGTCGGACCGGGCATGTCCTCCGTCTCGCCAGAGCGTCGAGCCGCCGAACTGCGCGCGCTGCTGCAGCAGGCGGCGCACGACTACTACGTGCTCGACCGGCCGACGCTCCCCGATGCCCAGTACGATCGCCTCTTTCGCGAGCTGCAGGAGCTCGAGCGAGAACACCCGACGCTTCGCGTTGCCGATTCACCGACGATGCGCGTGGGGGCCGAGACGGCGAGCGCGCTCGCCAAGCACGCGCACCTGGTGCCGATGATCTCACTCGGCAACGCCTTCTCGGAGGAGGAGGTGGCCGCGTGGGAGGAGCGTATCGCGCGCCTGGTGGGCGACGACGCGCGACGCGCCGGGTACGTGGTCGAGCTCAAGATCGATGGCGCTGCGGTGAGCCTCACCTACCGCGACGGGGTGTTGTCCGAGGGAACGACGCGCGGCAATGGCGTGATCGGCGAAGCGGTGACCGCCAACCTCCGGACGCTGCACGACGTCCCGCTGCGACTGCGCGGCGACGACGTGCCGCCGCTGCTCGAGATCCGCGGCGAGGTCTACATGCCGTTCGAGGGCTTCGAGGCGATGAACGCGGAACGGGTCGCGGCCGGGGAGCCTGTGTACGCCAATCCGCGGAACACGGCCGCCGGCGCACTTCGGCAGCTCGATTCCACCATCACTGCGCGGCGCCCGCTGCGGTTCTTCGGCTACACGGTGGCCCTGCCTGCCGGCGCTCCGTTGCCATTCGAAACGCAGTGGGCACTCCTCGCCACGCTCGAGCGGTGGGGCGTGCCGGTCGCGCCGCATCGTCGGCGCTGCGCATCGCTCGAGGAGGTGCACGAGTGGGCGCGGGAGGTGGAGCGGCGCGTGCGCGCCGATCTCGACTTCGCCATCGACGGCGGCGTCGTCAAGGTCGACAGTCTTCGCTTGCAGGACGAGCTGGGCGTGATCGGGGGCCGAGAGCCGCGCTGGGCCATCGCTCGCAAGTTCGCCCCCGACATCGCCGAAACGACGCTCAAGGACATCCAGGTGAACGTCGGTCGCACCGGCTCGCTCAATCCGTTCGCCGTGCTGGAACCGGTGGAAATCGGAGGCACCACGGTGCAGCTCGCGACGTTGCACAACTTCGACCTCATTCGCGCGAAGGACCTTCGCGTGGGCGACATCGTGCAGGTCAAGCGCGCGGGTGACGTCATCCCGCAGGTCATCGGCCCCGTGCCGGAGCGGCGCGATCCAGCGCACCCGCCACGGAAGACACCGATCCCGACGACGTGCCCGTCATGCGGCACACCGGTCGAGCGCGACGAGGAGGAGGTCGCGATCTACTGCCCCAACGTCGCCTGCCCCGCCCGGCAGCTGGAGGCGATCGTGCATTTCGCCTCGCGTGGCGCGATGGACATTCGCGGCCTGTCGTACGCGCGCATCGAACAGTTCATCGCCGCGTCGCTCGTGCGCGACGTTGCGGACCTCTACGCGCTCGAGTCGACGCAGCTCACTGCGCTCGACCGCCTTGCGCACAAGTCGGCAGTGGCGCTCGTCGACGCCATTCAGGCGTCGAAGGCGCAGCCGCTGTCGAGACTCCTGTTCGGGCTCGGCATCCGGCACGTGGGACAGACGGCAGCGCAGCTGCTCGCTCGGCATTTCGGTTCGATGGACGCCCTCACTGGCGCGGGCATGGAGGACATCCGCGCCATCCGAGGAATCGGCGATGGAATCGCGCATGCCGTTGCGGCGTTCGGCCAGGACGAGTCGGCGCGTGCCCTCGTCCGCAAGCTCGGCCGTGCCGGTGTCACGATGACGGAACCGCGAGCCGTTGCGGCGGCGGGCGCACTCATGGGCATGACGTTCGTCGTCACGGGCACGCTTCCCACCATGTCACGCTCCGACGCCACGGAATTGATCGAGTCGCAGGGCGGCCGTGTCACGAGCGGTGTCTCGAAGGCGACGACCGCCGTCGTCGCCGGAGAGGAGCCGGGCAGCAAGCTCGAGAAGGCGCGCGTCCTCGGCATCGACGTCATCGACGAAGCCGAATTGCGACGTCGAGCCGGTATCGCCGCGGAGGTGTCGACGTGACCTCACGGACACTCGGTCAGTCCGGCGAATCAACTACATTCAGGAACTCATGACGATCGATCTCAGCGGAAGCGGCATGCTCGCGATCACGCGCGACGCCCTCACCGCGCTGCGCGCGGCCCTCATGCGCGACACCGGACCCGCCGCCGCCGGATACCTCCAGGAGGCCGGCTACGCGGGCGGCGGCGCGCTGTTCGATGCGTTTCGACGCTGGCTCGCCTCGCGGGGCGTCGGCGCGCCCGAGTCGCTGCCCGTGGAGGTCTTCCAGCAGGAGAGCACGGAGTTCTTTCGCCGCACGGGGTGGGGCTCGCTGCAGGTCGGGGCGTTGCACGACATGGTGGCGACGCTCGACTCGTCGGACTGGGGCGAGGCGACGCCCGACGGCGCCCTCGAACATCCGGGATGTCACCTCTCAGCCGGGATGTTCGCCGATTTCTTCGGACGCGTGGCGGACGCACCGCTCGCGGTGATGGAGGTGGAGTGCCGATCCGCCGGCGCGGACCGTTGCCGGTTCCTGCTCGGCAGCACGGAGGTCATGCAGGCCGTCTACGAGCACATGAGTCGCGGCACGAGCTACGCGGACGCGGTTGGGGCGTCGGCGTAGGGCGACGCGTCAGCCGCCGATCGTCTCCCGATAGAGCGGGTTGGGCACCAGCTCGCCCTCGAACAGGACTTCGCGATCCCACGGGAGCACGATCGTGCTTTCGGTAGCCAGCGCATGGTAGTCCGGTTCGTACGTGCCCGTCCGGAATGCGACGGCGGTCCGCACTTCCGCCGCGCCGGCGTTCACCACAGCGCTCACGGCGAGCCGCATCGTCGCGCCGGAATCGCACGTCTCATCCACGAGCAGCACGCGCTTGCCCCGCACCCCGCCCGGCACCGCGCCGAAGATGGCCGGCGTATCGCGCACGGCGTCGGATTGGTAGCGCCGGCTCACGACGATCGAGTGGAACTCGCGGTCGAGGATGGCGGCGATGACGGCACCGGGCACCACGCCCGCGGTCGCGACGCCCACGATCAGCTCGGGGTCGTACGAGCGCACGACCTTCAGCGCCAGGGCGCGCGACAGTTCTCCGAACAGCGGCCACTCGACCTCAAAAACCCCCTTGTTCGGCTCGGCGGTAGTGCGACGTGGCGTCATGGAGTGCTCCGGATGGGGAAACGACGGGGCACGGTGACCCGGCGGCATCTGCACGTGAAGCACGTTACGTGCGCGACCACGTTGGCGCTCGCCGCGTTGTGGGCTTAACTTTGCCCCGTTGCCCCCCGTCCTCCGCGTGACCGGTCCCCCTGGTCGCCGTCTCCTCCAGCCGCAGATTGCATGTCCTGGTTGAGCCGCCTGCTCGGCGGCAAGTCGGAGGGCGGCATCAAGCCGCAGCGTCTCGACTACCTGAACGAGGCGCTCGCCCTGGAACGCCAGGGCGATTTCGACGCGGCGCTTACCTCGTATCGCCTCGCCCTGCGGGACCATCCGGCCGATCCGCGCATCCTGCAGAACATGGCCATCGCCTTCTCGCGGACGGGGCGGCTGAACGAGGCGGTGAGCGCCTATCGGCGTGCGCTGGAGCTGAATCCCGAGCTGTCCGGCGCTCACTACGGCCTTGCGTTCCTGCATCTGAAGCGCGGTGACCACGCGGAGGCGTCTGCACATCTCGAGGCGTTTCTGGAAACACCTCCCTCGGGTACCGAAGCGGATCGGTGGGTCCGCCACGCTCGGCAGACGCTCGACGACTTGCGCTCGCAGTCGACGAAGCATCCCGAGCGCCCCGAGACCTAGTGGGTACCGTCCTCGCCGTCGTCAGCCAGAAGGGAGGCGTGGGCAAGACGACCACGGCGATCAACCTGGCCAGCGCGCTCGCGCTGCGTGGCCGCAAGACGTTGCTCGTGGATGTGGATCCGCAGGGAGCCGTTCGACACGGACTGGGACTCGACGCTGACGGCAGCGCCGGCGGGCTCGCGGACCTGCTCTCGGGCGCTCGTGAGTTGCAGGACGTGGTGCAGGCGACGCCGCTGCCGTGGCTGCGCGTCCTCCTCGCGGGCTCGGTGAGCGAAGCGGCCGAGCATGAGACGTACTCCTCACGGCTCGCCGAGTCGCCGCGGTTGGGCGAGCTGCTGGAGCGGGCGTGCCAGCGCGGATACGTCGTCGTCGTCGATACCCCGCCCGGCCTGGGCGCAGTGACCCGGCGAGTGCTGGCACACAGCCAGCACGTGCTCGTGCCGCTGCAGTGCGAGCCACTCGCCCTGCAGACCACCACGCAGATCCTGCGGGCGATTCGGGACGCGGCCGTGACGAACCCGGCGCTCGTGCTGGAAGGCATCCTCCTCACCATGCTCGAGGAGGGCAACGAGGTGTCGCAGCGTGTCGCGGCATACGTGCGTGCACAGCTTCCGCCCGAGTTGGTCTTCGACCTGGCCATTCCACGCACCATGGCGTCCATCGATGCCTTCGCGGCGGGCCAGCCGGTGGTGCTTCGCGCGCCGGATGACGCGGCCGCGCGTGCCTATTCGTACCTCGCCGAGCAACTGGAGCCTCGGCTGCGATGACCGGTCGACGCATGGTTTCCCTCGTTGGGGCGGTGCTGGTGACCGGAAGTGTGGCGCTCGCGTGCGGCGACGTGCCGACGCTACAGGATGGCGTGGCGTTCATCAGCGCCGTCGAATTGCCGTTGCCGGCGGTCGCGGCGGGCGATACGCTGCGCGACAGCCTGGGTCGAGTCGCCCCGCTCCGCGTGCGCGCCTTCGGCCGCGACTCGCAGGAGATCACGGGCCTCGCGGTGAGCTTCCTTCCCACCGTGCTCCCCGCGGGCGTGACGATCGACGCGAATGGCGTACTGGTCGCGAGAGATACCGTGGGCAGCGTGCAGATCGTGGGCCGTGTAGGGGATCGGCTGCAGACGACCATCGCCACCCTCCAGATCGTGCCCGAGCCCACTGCACTTGCGCGGCCGAGCGGGGACGCGACTGGTGATACCGCTCTCGCGTTGCCAGCGCTCCGTCCCATCCCCGTGACGGTGACCGGCGCGTACCGGGGTGAAAGCACGAGCGTGAATGGCATCATCGTGCGCTACCGGATCGATAGCCTCCGCCCGCGCACCCTGCCGGCGGGCAGCGCCATCCTCACCAACGCCGCTGGCGCGGCGCTGCGTCCCGATTCGACGATCGCCGTGGACACGACCAAGGCAGTGGGGTCGGCCACCCGCAGCGTGTTGATCCGCGCCGGCAGCGGAGTCCAGGCGGTATTCGTGAGCGCATTCGCGCAGCGCCTGCGCGACGGCACTCCGCTGGCGGGCAGTCCAGTGCGTGTCGAGGTCAAGGTCAAGCCGTAGCAGCGCCCCCCCCGCTGGTAGCGGTTGCCCTGCCCCGCGACGTATAATCGCCCTCGAACGCGCGGCCGCGCCGTCGCGGCCGCTTCCTCAGTAGGAGGTTCGCGATGATCTCGTCTGGTGGTCCGCGCAACACATCGCCTGGTACACTCACGAAGCTCTTCTTCGACGCGATCGAGCGGCACGACAAGCCCGATGCGCTGCAGCACAAGGTGAATGGCGTGTACAAGCCGATCTCCAGCCGAGCGGTCGCCGAGCGTGTGCGGCGTGCCGGGCTGGGGCTGACGGAGCTTGGAGTGGTGGCCGGCGACCGCGTGGCGATCATGTCGGAGAATCGACCCGAGTGGGCACTGGCGGACTTCGCGTGCCTCACGACGTCGCTCACCGACGTGCCCCTCTATCCCAACCTGCCGCCCGAGCAGGCGGCGTACATCCTCCGGGATGCGGGCGCGGTCGCGATCTTCGTGAGCGACGCGGCGCAGGCGGCGAAGATTGCGCAGGTCCGCGCGAGCGTGCCGGCGCTGAAGCATGTGATCACCTTCGCGGCCGATCGGCACGCGGGCGCCGACCTGACGCTGGCGGAACTGGAGGCTCGCGGCGCGACGGTGGACACCGATGCGCGTCGCTCGGCGTACAAGGCGAGCGCACTGGCGGTGAAGCCGGATCATCTTGCGACGCTGATCTACACGTCGGGCACGACCGGTGAGCCGAAGGGCGTCATGCTCTCGCACGACAATCTGTATTCCAACGTGATGGCGTCGGCGACGGCGATTCCCTTCCTGCCGAATCTCGACGTGGGCCTCAGCTTCCTCCCGCTCTCGCACATCTTCGAGCGGATGGCCGGGCACTACATGATGTTCCACGTCGGCTGCTCCATCGCCTATGCGGAGTCGATCGATACGGTGCCGGTGGACATGCAGACGGTGCGACCGACGCTCGTGTTGTCGGTGCCGCGCCTGTACGAGAAGATGTATGCGCGGGTGCTGGAGAATGCGCTTGCCGGGGGCGCGGTGAAGAGCCGGATCTTCTTCTGGGCGCGGCGCGTCGCGGATCGATGGGCGGACGTGACGCTGGCGGGGGGCACGCCGCGCGGACTGCTCGCGCTGCAGTACCGAGTGGCGCAGAAACTGGTCTTCTCCAAGCTCAAGGCCCGCACCGGTGGTCGCCTGCGCTATTTCGTATCGGGCGGCGCACCGCTCGCGCCGGAGATCAACAAGTTCTTCTACGCGGCGGGGCTCGTGATCCTCGAGGGGTATGGCCTGACCGAGACCTCTCCCGTGATCGCCGTGAACACTCCCGAGGCATTCCGCATCGGGACGGTGGGGCGCCCACTCAAGGGTGTGGAGGTCACGATCGCCTCGGATGGAGAAATCCTCACGCGCGGACCGCATGTGATGCAGGGCTACTACAACAAGCCCGATGCGACGCGGGAAGCGATCGATGGCGACGGCTGGTTCCACACCGGCGACATCGGGGAGATGCGAGACGGCATGCTCGCGATCACCGATCGCAAGAAGGACATCATCGTCACCTCGGGCGGCAAGAACATCGCTCCGCAGCCGATCGAGAGCCTGATCAAGACGAACAAGTACGTCAGTCAGGCCGTGGTGATTGGCGACAAGCGGAAGTTCCCGGCCGTGCTGGTGGTGCCGAACTGGGAGCAGGTCGAGAAGTATGCGAAGCGCAAGAACATCATCTGGACCGACCGGCGTCAGCTGCTCGAGATGCCCACCATCCGCGCGAAGATGGACAAGGAAGTCTTCTCGCAGCTCGACAGCCTGGCACAGTTCGAGCGACCGAAGAAGGTGGCGTTGCTCGAGCATGATTTCTCGATCGACCGCGGCGAGCTCACGCCGACATTGAAGGTCAAGCGAAAGGTCGTGGACAAGACGTACAAGGCGGTGATCGACGCACTCTACGCCGCGGATCACGAACCGGCGGGCGTCTAGCCGCCGCGTGCTGTATGCAGGGCGACGCGGCGTCTAGCTGCCGCGTCGCACATGGAGGGAAACGAGCGCGGACGCCGATGTCCCGCGCTCCCCCACCCACGTGGCGGCGTCGCGCGCCAGTTCCGTCACGCCGTCGGGAACCGGAACCGACACCGGTGCGTACACGCGACCCTTCGCTCGCGTCGCACGCACGGCGGACGCGACGCGTGTCACTCCGCCGCCATCGATCGCCATGCCGCGCGCCGATCCCGCGGCGATCGGGATGGGACCGTCGCAGAGAAGCACGGAAATGCCGGGCTCTCCCTCCGTTCCGTCCGGCGGATCGACGATGATCAGCGGGGTCTCCACGAGCCCACGGACGAGTGGAGCGTGCACGCTCCAGGCACCGAGCAGCACGGCGAATCCCGTGCGGTCCGTGAGGTCGAGAAAGGCGGCCAGGCGCGCGGCCTCCGCGTGGTCCGGCGGCGAGGGCTGCGGCACGACAGCCGTTCCCGCACGGCGGAAGTCGACGACGCCACGGCGCACTGGATACTGCGCCTTGCACACGGGACAGCCCATCGTGCCGTCGACGATGTGCCGGAACTCCATGCGCGTGGCGGCGGCCACGAGCCAGCTTTCCTCGTGTGGATTCGGGCAGCGCAGCGCGTCGACCAGCTCGATGAACATGCGGCGGAATCTAGCGGCGGCGCCCGGTCGGCCTTCAGCTTCGCGAGAGTCGCAGCTCGTCGACGTTGATCGCGGCGGACGCCGTCACCGCATAATGTACCGCGTCGGCGACCGCGCCGGGTTCCAGCATCTGTGCGCGCGGCGTGAATCCATCCCGGGCATCGGGATCGATCGGATCCCAGAGTTCCGTATCGACTGGGCCTGGCGAGACGAGCGTGGCGCGGATCCCCGTGCCTCGCGTTTCCGCACGCACCACCTCATGCAGCGCCCGGAGGCCGTACTTGCTGGCCGCGTACGCGGCGTTGCCGGGAAACGCGGCTCGGTCGGCGATGGAACCGATCGTGACGACGTGTCCAGCGCCGCGAGCGCGCATGGCGGGAAGAAACGCGTGCACGAGGCCGAAGGGCGCGGTGAGGTTCACCTCGAGCGTCTCGCGAAACTGGTGGACCGATGTCTCGTGCGCGGATGCGAGGATGAACGCGCCAGCGTTGTTGACGATGATGTCGGGACAGTCGATGCCCACGTCATCCAGACGACGCCGGACGAGTGTGGCGCTGTCCGGATCGCGCATGTCGCACGGCACGGCCATGGCATCGCCGCCCACCTCTGCGGCGAGCGTGCGCAACGCATGCTCGGTGCGCGCGACGAGCACGAGACGCGCACCGGCCTTCGCAAGCCGGCGCGCCACGGCGGCGCCGATGCCACGCGAGGCTCCCGTGACGAGTGCCGTCCGCCCGGCGAGCTCCCGGCCGACGTCGGTCAATGGTGAGCGGAGTAGGCCAGACGCAGGAACTCGTCGCGCGTCTTGCCATCGTCGCGAAAGACACCGCGCAGGGCGGAGGTGATCGTCCGCGAGTTCTGCTTCTCCACCCCGCGCATCATCATGCACATGTGAAACGCTTCGATCACCACACCCACGCCGCGGGGCTGTAGCACTTCCTCGATCGCCTTGGCCACCTGTTCGGTGAGACGTTCCTGCACCTGCAGCCGGCGCGCGAACATGTCGACGATGCGCGGCAGCTTGGACAGGCCGACGATACGCCTGTTCGGGATGTACGCGATGTGCGCCTTGCCGAAAAAGGGGAGCAGGTGATGCTCGCACAGGGAGTACAGCTCGATGTCCCGCACCATCACCATGTTCTCGTGCTGTTCCTCGAAGAGCGCATCGCCGACGACTTCCGGCAGGGCCATCGAGTAGCCCCGCGTGAGAAAGGCCATTGCCTTCGCGACGCGCTCCGGCGTCTTGAGCAGTCCTTCGCGCCGTGGATCCTCGCCGAGCAGCGCGAGCTGCTCCCGCACCAGGCCGGCGTACGCCTCGGTCGGCGTGACTTCCGCGAGCTGGAGCGACGGGTGGTGCGCGAGCGCGCTGGGCGCCTCGGCCGACCGCTTACTCACCGGCGTATTCGACATAGTTGTTGGGCGTCTCCCAGAGCACCAGACGGGCGAGCCGGCCCGGGCGGACGGCCGGTTCCAGTTCGCGCCAGATGGCGACGATGATGTTTTCCGACGTCGGGATCACTCCCTGCATGAAGCGCACGTCGAGATTGAAGTTCCGATGGTCGATCTCGTTCACGACGCACTCCTCGACCAATCGCTTGAGCGCGCCAAGGTCGATCACGTAGCCGGTGCGTGGGTCGATCGTGCCGCGCACGCTGACGTCGAGCGTGTAATTGTGCCCGTGCCAATTCGGGTTGTTGCACTTCCCGAACAGCCGGGTGTTCTCCTCATCCGAAAGCGCCGGATTGTGGACACGATGCGCCGCGTTGAACATGAGGCGGCGCGTGACAGTCACATCGGGCATGGGTGCGGCGAGGAGTCAGGGTGGTCGCTTTGCAATCAATGCATCTCGGCGGCGGGCCGTTCCCGCCGACCACGCAAGCTGCCTGGAATCGCGACGTGCCGCGAGCGCCCGGCCCCGCGAACCAGCGCTGGGCGATCGGCCGACAAAAAACGCGGGCCCCGCAACAGCGTGCGGGGCCCGCAGGAGAAACTGGAACGGAGAGGGTTTTTTGAAGCCCAGTCGTAATAATGAGGCTCTCACCACACCTTCCGGCTTCCCCCGCACTGGGGGCATGCCGTCAGTATAGATTGTCGAACCCACTCGAAGGACTTATCGGCTCAAAAACGTGACTCTCCGTTCCGTACGGCGTTGCTGAGTTGACTCTCGAATCTATGCCCCGTCACAGAACGGGTCAATTCACGGAGGATGAAATGAATCTCCGCATGTTCGGTGCATTGGCGCTGCTGCTGATCTGGGCGATCGCCGCACTGGTGCTGGAAGGACCGGGATGGGTTCACCTCCTGCTGACGATCGGCGTGTCGCTGCTCATTTATAGTGTCGTCGCGCATGGAAGTTCCGGCAAGGACGAAGGCTCACGCTAGCGCGTCGGGCGCGCGTGGCCGTGTCGGCGACGCGGTCAGTCTGATGAGCGCAGGCTGATCGATGCCGATTCCCTATCGCCACGAGGGCGACATCGCGGTCGTGGCGCCCGATGGCGAGTACGATGTTCAAGAGCTCCGCACTGCCTTCGAGGCCGTGTTTGCGTCGTTCGCGACTGGAGGCGCGCGCGGGTTGATGCTCGATCTGTCGCGATCACGGTCACTCGGTGATCGCTCGGCCCAGGATGTCCGCAACATGGCCCACTTCGTGTCTGCATTCGCGGATCGCTTCGGGAACCGATTCGCGATGGTCGCGCCGTTCGATCTCGCGTTCGGGCTGATGCGCCTCGGGAGCGTGATCACCGAGTCACATGGTGTGACCACGCACGTGTTCCGCGAGTATGGTGTGGCGCTGGAGTGGCTGACGTCGGGATCTTGAGACGCCAGGGTGCTCAGATCTCCCAGTTCGACAGCAGCACCCCGCGCGGCGGCCGCGTCTCCGCGTGCCCCGTGAGCGACATGCGCAGGTCGGTCCATCGCACTCGCGCGCCCATCGCGATCATCCGACGATAGACGGCGTCGTACTCGCCCTGCACGCGGAACGCCACGCGCCGGGTGCCACTGCGCTTCGCATAGTCGCACAGGGTGCGGATCATCGGCTCCAGCAGCGCCTCGTCCGCGAGCACCAGCTTGAGCACACGCAGCTCCTCGCGCGACCTGCCCTCCACGAGCGGGGCAGTGTGACAGAGGGCGAATCCGGCGAGCGCGCTTCCCTGGCGCAGCAGCACCGTGTCGCCGAGCGCGAGCGAATCGGTGAGTTCGATTTCGCGGGTAAAGTCGTATCCCGTGCGGCACTCGTTCACGAGCTCGCGCGCCGCGACGACGTGGTCGTCACGATCGCGCAGGCTCAACCGCCCCAGCAGTTCCGGACCTCGATCCGCCGACGCGGCGTCGAGCGTGAGCGTGATCGTGAGCCGTCCAGGCGCGAAGCCGAGCCGGGAGTAGAAGCCGATGTTGTCCATCGTGCGCGGCATCGTCTCGAGCCCGATCACGTCCGCCCCTTCTCGTTCGAGCCATGCCACGCCCCGCTCGACGATCTCCTTTCCGAGTCCGCTGCCCTGATGCTCCATCCGCACCGCGAGCGGGCCCATCCAGCCCTCGACGCCCGACCGGTGCACCATGTTGAACGCGGCAATGCCACCACGCATGTCCCGCCAGATCATCGCGCCGCCCGCCGCGTCCTCGATCGCGTAGCGCCACACCTGCGGATTGAGGTTGGGCACGCGGACGCCGGCCATCCCGTCGCGACGATAGCGTTCGGTGAACGCATCGCTGAACACCGCGTTCAGCGCGCCGATTTCGTCGATGCGCGCCGCGAACGGCCCCTCCACTGGCGGCATTGAACGCCAGTTGCGCACGCTCACCATCTACGCCGCACCCGCGCTCGTGAGCAGCTCGGCGTCGAGCGTGGCCGACTCCGCCTGCACGACCACCGACGCCCCCGTCTCCTCGTCATATCGCACGCTGATGACCCGGTCGAGCCCCTCTCGCACCTGCTCGATGTGCGTGATGACGATGACCTGCTCGAATCGGTCCTGCAGGCCGCGCAGCAGCGCCACGACATTCTGTCGTCGCGCTTCGTCGAGCGAGCCGAACACCTCATCGAGGATGAGCAGCGAGAAGCTCTGACCCGCTCGCTCGGCGATCATCTGCGAGATGGCGAGGCGCAGGCAGAGGTTCGCGATATCCTGCTCGCCGCCGGAGATGACCGGCTTCGGCACGCCGTCCTCGAGCACGGTGAGGTTGTAACTGTCGTCCAGTTCGAGCTCGTCGTAGCGAGCATCCGTGAGCTCCGTGAGGAAGGCGCTCGCCAGCTCGCTCATCTCGGGACGAAGCTGCACGTTGAGGTCGGTACGCAGGTCGGTGTACGCGCGATCGAGTTCGTCGTGCAACCGCTTCTGCCGGTCGAGCACGTCGAGCCGTCCCTTTGCCTGCAGCGCCTCCGTGCGCGCCTGTTCGGCACGCACGACCGATGCGTGCGCCGCGGATGCCTCGCCCGCTGCCGCAACCGCGTCCAGTTCCGCCGTGCGAAGGCCAGCCGCCGCGGACTCATGCGTCGCACGCAGTTCGGCGAAATGCTGCTCCGAGAACGACAGCAATTCGCGCTTCGCGGCCAGCGCGGCGATGCGTGCCTGTGCCGACGCGACACCCTCCGCCGCGCGGTCACGCTCCACGAGCAGCGCAGGCCGTCGCTCCAGCTGCGTCGCGAGACGGGTCGCCCGTGCGTCCAGCGGGCGCAGCCGCTCGAGCTCCCGGCGCGCCGCGGCATGTCGCACCGCATCGTAGCCCAGTGGGATCTGCTCGCGATCGTGACGGACCTGGTGGTACCGCTGCTCCTTGGCCGTCAGGTCGCGAGACAGCTGCCCGAGCTCCTGCACCGCGAGCTGGACCTTGGCCAGACGACGCTCGAGCTTTCCGACATCCTCGAAGGTGTCGCGCCGTCGCTCGTCCAGCTCGCGAATCTCCGCCGGCATCTCCTCGAGTTGCTCGAGCCGTGACTTGTAGTACTTGCCATCGGCGACGAGTGCGTCCAGCTGCCCATCGAGATGATCGAGCACGGTGCGGTAGTGATCGTTGAGCGTGCGCTCGCAGATCGGGCACTCCCCGTCTTCACCCAGCGTGACGAGTCGTTCCCGATTCTCCTTGACCTCGGTGTATTGCTGGCGCAGCGCGACGTGTTTGGTCTCCGCCTCCTGCCGATCGCGCACCCATTCCGTGCGCTTCGCCTCGAGCTCTCCCTGCACGAGCTCGAGCAGCGCCCGCCGCTGCTCGAGCTCGAGCGTCACCTCTTCCTCCAGTGCGGGCGCCGTCTCGATCCTGCCGCGCCGATCGCGCAAGCGCCGCAACTCGTCGTCCAGCGCCCGTTCCGTCTCGAGCAGGGTCGCGCGACGACCTTCCTCGCGAGCGAGCTGATCGAGCCGATGCAGTTCGTCACTGAGCGGGCCGAGCGGAGCGAGCTCGGTCCCGAGTCGCTCGAGCTCCGTCTCTGCCGTCGACACGTCGGCGAGCTCGCGCCCGATTCGATCCGCGTCACGCGCGTACGACGCCGACTCGCTTTCGGCGACGCGCAGCTCGGCCTGGGCCTCGAGGAGCTGTTCGCGCTCACGTTGCGCGGCACTCCACCGCGGTGCCACATCGGCCAGCAGCCGTCCCGATGTCTCGCGTCGCTCCGTCGCCGCGCTGGCTCGCGCCGTGGCCTGTGCCCACCGCTCCGTCGCTTCGGCGTGCACCCGATCCACGCTCGCCGCATCGGGCATCGTGGATCGCACACCGGAGGCCTCGGCCGCAATGAGTCGCGCCTGGTCCTTCACGAGACGCTGCGCGACTCGCAGGCGCTCGTAGCCGAGGACGCGACTCAGGAACTGCGCCCGCTCCGCGGGCGCCATGGCCGCCATCACGTCGAGTTCCTTCTGGCCCGTGAAGTACGTGTTGAAGAACTCGTCGCGGCTCATCCCCAGCCGGCGGCGCAGCATGTCCGACACGCCGGTGAGCGAATTCGCCACCGGCGAGTCGGCACCGTCGAGATACAGCTCCGCCTGCGTGAGTCCCCGCTCCACCCGGTACCGGTGGCCACCGAGCTCGAAATCGAGCTCCACCTTCACCTTCGCGTTCGGCCCCGCGCGAAGCGACCGGATCGTCTCCTTCTTGCCCCGCGCCGCCTCCTGTCCGTACAACGCCCACGCAATCGCCTCGAGAATCGTCGTCTTCCCCGAGCCGTTCGCGCCGATGATCCCGGTGAGGCCGCCGTCGAAGGTGATGTAGCTGTCGGCGTGCTGGCGAAAGTTGCAGAGACGAAGGCTGTTGAGGCGCATCTAGGTCTCGACTCCCGACAGGGAGGACGTCGCGGTTCCCTCGCGTTCCTCTGCATCCTTCAGGTACCGCAACCCCAGCTCGACGAGCGCATCGCGGTCGACATCCGCCGAGACGAGTCGCTCGCGCAGCTTGTCTCGTACGAAATCGGCGAGCGACGGACGTCGGCCCGGCGCCCCGTGTCCGACCGACCGGATCATCTCGGGCCGGCGCGTGTCGAGATGAAAGTGCAGCGCGCGTCGGCGATACTCGCGCAGCTGCCGGTGATCCAGCTGCCGGGTGATGTGCCGCGGCATGTCGCGCACCACGAGACGCACCACCTTGTCGTCGATTCCGCCCTGGCATCCCTCCACGGCGGCGGCGACGCGTTGGTTCACCTCCTCCGTCGTCAATCCGCGCGCCGACAACGCCGGCAGGTCCACGAATGCACGCGCGGTCGGCAGGTGATGAAAGGTGTGTTGCCCGGTCGCGAGATCATGCTCGATGATGCCCTTCCCCGGCACGCCCGCGAGCTGCTCTTCCATCATCTCGCCCCACACGTTGGTGCTCGTGTAGTCGAGCGAGCCACTGTAGAACTGATTTGGCGACAGCCGACGATAGACGTGGTAGTGCCCGAGCCCGATGTAATCCCACTGCGCCTGATGCAGGTCGCGCTGCGGGATGCCCTCGGCATTCATCGCCTGCGTGGCGGCGAAGGGGCCGAGCATGCCCTCCACCTCACCGTGCAGCAGGAGCACGTTCCACCGATGCGTGCCGGGCGGTGTGAGCAACGGCCGTGGATGCTGATTGTCGGCGACGGCCAGCACCGAGAGGTCGAGTGCGGGAAACTCCAGTGCACGAGGTTCGCCATCCACGACATGGAGCCCGAGCGACGCGAACAGCCGGAGAATGGATCCGGTCTCGGTGGAGCGCGGCGTGTCGTGATTGCCGGCGACCATCACGATCTCCGTCCGCGGCAGCGCGGCGCGCAGTCGAGCGAACTGCAGGTACGCATGCAGGATCGCCGTGTTCGTCGGTCGCACCTGGTGGAACACGTCTCCACCGATCAGCACGATCTCGGGCGCCAGCTCGATCACCTTGTCCAGCGCGCGCGTGAACGACTGCGCGACGTCGGCTTCGCGCTGATTGATTCCTCGGGCCGTCAGCCGCTGGTACTGGCGAAAGCCAAGATGAAGGTCGGAGAGATGGACGAGGCGCAGACGAGGCGGAATCGAGATGAGCTAACCGGTTGTCCGGAAGGGAGTTGGCCCATCCCTTCCGCTTGTGAAAGATGAACCGCCGCTCAGTGCTTGTCCATCGTGCGCAGGCGTTGCGTCACCTTGGTGACGAAGCGCATCGGGGCGAGACCGGTGGACGGCGGCGGCGTGACGAGCGACCGCACCATCACCGTGAAGCGTGAGTCGGTCATCCAGCCGCGCTGGCGATCCACCTGCATGGCGCCCGTGACGCCTCCGCTCAACTGCACTCCCGCATTGCTCGCGTCGGGGAGAATCTCGCCGCGCATCGAGACGTACGCGATGTTTCCGCTCCGATCCAGCGAGTCGAGCCGGAACACCGCGCTCAGATAACCCGACGCCCGCGCACCCAATGGGCCGCCCGCGGGCAGGGGCAGGTCCCGCGTCCATTGCTCGCCCACGCTCACCGGCCGTCGCGGAAAGACGGCCGGCATGGCCGACATGGCATCGGCCACGTCGCGAGGCACCGGAGCACCTCGCGCGTCGCGGGCGCTCTCCACCGTGCCGTCGGCGCCGAGGCGCAGCACGAGCTGCTGTCCGCGAAGCGACCGTTCGGCCGCTGCGGTCTGCGCCGCACCGCGCTCGTCGGAGGTGTGGAACTCCGCCGAATCGACGATCGTGAGCACGAGCGTGCTGGCGGACGTCGACGCCTGCACGATCGTACGTGAGTTGAGCGTCACTTGCGTGGTGACCGACTTCCCCGCACGAGACGGTGCGCCCGGCACGGTGCTCATCTCCGTCTGCTGTTCCAGACGCGTGTGCAGTGTGTCCCCGACACGGGGATGGACGCGCAGCAGCACGCCCTGCGCGCCCGCCAGTTGCGCGACCACGCCAATACCCGCTGCGAACATCACCTGCCTTGCACGGCGCATGGCGCTAGAACCCGTACGGGTCGTCGGTCGGCGTCGCGGGAAGCGGCGCCGGCGCGGGGGCACGCGTCGCCGTCCGGGGCGCGACCGCAGAGCGGAAATGCGCCGCGAACGCCTTGCGCACGTCCCCGGGCCGCGTGCGGACGACGTCGTTCCGTGCGCGCAGGATCTCGTCGTCCGTCGCCAGGATGGTGACGTCCTCGAGCCATCCGAGCGAGAGGTCGGGATCCATCTGCCGCAGCGTTCGGAGCACGGCCGCGTGAAGCGATGGGGTCGCGGCCTGTGGATACCGACTCACGCCGTCGCGGCCCCGCATGATGGACGGCCTGGGAAAGCGCACGAAGATCGGCTGCGTGAAATGCGGGTGACGCACCATCAATTGCCCCTTCTCCAGTGTCGCGAGCTTCGTCTTGATCGCCGGGCTGAGCACCGCATACCCCGGCGTTGCCAGTTCATCGCCATCCATGCGCCCATAGAGCGCGGTACCCGAGTTGCCGACGACGCGCCGATGCACCTGCGAGCGGAACTGTTGCGCCGCGAACAGCACGAGCCCGAGATATCGTCCACGCTCGGCAATGTCGAGCAGCATCTTCCGGACGTACGTCTCCGGTCCGTCGCCCGGCGCATACTTGTTGAGCTCATCCACGAACACCACGACGTGCTGCACTCCGAGGTCGCGCTTCTCCAGGTGCTCCCGCAGTCGCGTGACGACGCGCGCGAAGATGAGATCCTGAGCGTCCTCCTCCAGCCCGGCGACGTCGATCACATACACCGTGCGGTCCTGAAAGCTCCCGAACGGAAGGTCGCTCGTCGCGCCGTCATCGGCGACCAGCCCCTTGCAGCGGAGTGAAATATTCGAGAGCCGGTTGCGGACCTTCCGGATGGTGGCGACGTGGTGGGTCCGCCAACTCTGATCGTCCTTCTTCTCCAGCCCGCGGAGCACGTCCCGGAACCAGAGGTCGAGATCGGCGAACGACGTCACCGTGTGCGGCCGTTCGAGCATCGGATCGGCGAACCGCTTGTCCAGCACGTTCTCCTTGATGAAATCGATCAGCGCGTCCGCCTTCGCATCGATGTCGTCCTTGTTCAACAGTACTTCCGCGTACTGCAACACTTCGCGCAGACCCCAGGTCAGCGCGGTGACGTTGGCGAGCAACGCCTCGTTGCTGCGGAGGGTGTTGAGTGACACGCCATCCGACTTGTAGGGAGCGTAGTACTGCACGTTGGCGAACGGCTCCGGCGACACGCCGCACCGTTCGTAGAGGGCGCGATCCGCGTCACCGATCTCCCCGGGCTGGTCGAGGAAGCAGAGGTCCGGACCCTTCACGTTGAAGCACACCGCGGCAACGCTGCCCTTCTGCGCGGGAAAGTGGGTGAAGATGGACTGGAGGAGCCACTCCACGGCGCTGGTCTTCGTCGCGAGTCCGGACACTCCAGTGATGTTGAGATGCGCCGCCTCGGGACCGATGAGGAAGTCGGCATCGAGATAAATCGGCGCGTCGGTGCCGCCGGCGCGATAGACGCCGATGGGGATGCCGGTTCGCGCGCCCTCGGCAAGGTACGCATCCATCCTGAGCGCCGTCTCGACGTCTGTCTCGTCGGCGAGATAGACGTTGCCCATGGGAACGGGTTGGAGCGGTTCTTCGGGGACGTGACGCAGCACCGCCGCCGTGTACAGCCGAATCTCCGCGCGTTGCGTCTGTTGCAGGGACGCATTGCCCGGTGCGCCGTCGAACCCCATCACGTCGTGGAGCGGAGAGGCGAGGTCCGTCCAGCTGAATCCCTCGGTGACGACGCCGTACACATGCGGAATGACTCCGTTCACGCCGTCGCGTCCGTCCACGCGGACAATCGTGCCGATGCCGACCGGCGAGTCGAGCGCGGTCCAGAAGTGGAACTCGTGCGGCGTGTTGGGCCGACGCTCCGTCGCGACAATTCGGCCGAGGACTTCGGACATGCGGCTCCGCAATACGGTGAACGGTGAACGGTGAACGGTGAACGACTTACCGTGTGGCGCGCAGGAATTCCTCACAATCCCGAATGCCATACACCATCTTGTCCCATCGAGCGTCGGGCAAGGCGAGCGGAGCGGCTTCGGCGAGAATCCACCGTGACACCTCATCCGCCCGGTCACCGATCCGGTCGACCGCGTCGGGCGCAGGATGCGCCGACTCCACGCGGATCAGGCCCCACATCGGATCGTGACCAGCGGGATCGCGCAGGCGGAGGTACCAGCTGGCCACCGTGGTGCGCCTGGGCGAGGTGACACGGAACACGCTGGAGCGTTCGCGATGGCCGAGGCTCAGCACGGCGGCGAGTGCCTCGCCATCGGCGTAGAGCGTCCGATGGCTCTTCACCACACCGACCGTTGCGAGTGACACGGCCACCGACTCACTGCCGCTCATGCCGCCATCGATGAACAGCACGTCGTCCTCTCGCTCGCACCACTGCTGTGCCAGCCGCCATTCGAGTGCCTCGCGATGCGCCTGCACGCGGTGGATCGCGGCGTCGCGCAACGCGAGGGGATGCAACAGGACGCCGGTGTCGCCATCACCCGTATCCACCAGCGCCTCGCCGAACGCGGCCGTGAGGGTGTTCCATGCCGCAGGCGGCAGCATCGCTCGTGGAGCATAGACGCGCGTGGTAAACAGGGGAGCACCCCACGTATACATCCGCCCATCTCGCCGCTCGCGAATCACGGCCGCCGTGTGCCCCAGCACGAGCGGTACGCCAGCGAGGTAGCTGACCACGTCGCTGCGTTGCGTGCCATCGAGAAACGCGCGGAATCCTGGCGTCGGCGCCCCGGGTACGATTCGACGCCGCTGGGGACCGTCCTCGAGCATCGTTGCGCTGATGAGGCGCGGCGCGTCCATCCCTTGACCAGCGATCTCGAGCGTGCTGTCGCCGGCCCCAGTGGGACGCGACTCCGGCAGGAGCGCGGCCAGCTGACGCTGCACGGTGCGGGCAGTCAACACCGCATCGCCCCTCTGAAACGTATG
Source organism: Gemmatimonadaceae bacterium (assembly GCA_031362845.1). GTDB lineage: Bacteria > Gemmatimonadota > Gemmatimonadetes > Gemmatimonadales > Gemmatimonadaceae > AG11. The sequence goes on from JANLTI010000253.1 coordinate 31,746, forward strand.
CACCAGACTCTCCGCCAACCGAGACCCAGCGCGCCTGCGATCCCGCGGCGACGTCCCGCGCCCCACTGGGGGCTACGGGCGATCTTCGGGCGAGCGGCTGTGGCGAGCATCCTAACGGCCCTCACGGCCTGTGACAAGCAGGCCGAGGGTGTGGCGGCGCCTGTGATTCAGCAGACGAGTCTCGCCGGCAAACCGACCGTGCTGTTCCTGCTGTTCGGTGATCTGGCTGACCCGCGCCTGCTGCCGGTCGCCACGATCGGGCACGGCCGAATCACGCCCATCACTCTGGATGCGAACGGGTGGCGCAAGTTCGACGGACTCTACTTCAAGCCGGGCGCGCAGATGGCGGCCTATCGTCGCGGCGTGTCGCTGGGGAACGCCGTGGTGCGGCGCGGCATGTGGGAGGGCGATGAGCCGCTCTACAAGCTTCCCGGGTGCCGCGCCCTGCGTCCGCTGGCTGCGGTCACGATGGCGGCCGCCCCCACCGACGTCGTGACGCTCGAACTGCTCAGCACGAGCGACCCCCTGCCGCCCGGTCCCGCCCGTCCCGAGGTGCCCTCGGCGACGATGGACAGCGCGAAGGCGCTCGCGGCCCGGGTCGCGGGTCGAGAAGGGCTGACGCCCACCGACCGCGCCGACCTCGAGTTGACGGTCAGTGCGATGCACACGGGCGCGACGAGCTGGCCAACGCTCGTTGGCTCCTATACCGAGCGGGGAGGTACGGCTGGCGCCGGCGCGCGCCACCTCTTCGTGCTCGCCGATTCCGCCACGGCCAGCGGTTACGACGCGTCGTTCGTGCACACGGTCAAGGATTCAGCACCGGAGTTCCGCCGGCTGATCGATCACGCCGATCTCACGGGCGACGGAGTGGATGAACTCGTGCTGGAGGGTTGGCGCGCCGGAAGCGACACGTATCTCGTGATCCTGAAATACGAGGGCACGCGGTGGCGCGAAGTGGCCCGCGGGGGCACGAGCTGGTGCGCGGACGAGGCAAAGCGCTGACCTCAGCGCCGGGCGTCTATTCCACCCCGATGTCCCACGCCTGCTGCAAATCCTTTTTCGAGTAGGCGCGAAAGGCGGTGAGCGTCTGTGTTCGCTGCAACCCGGGCACTTTCGGAAAACTCTCCGTCACCACTCTGGCGATCTGGTCGTACTCCGCCACCTTCACGATCGCGACGAGATCCCAGTCTCCGCTCACGGAATAGACGTCGGTCACGCCGTCGATTTCCGCGAGGAACTGCGCCGTGGCGGGAATACTTGCGGGCTCGGCCCGAATGAGAACGATGGTGGTAATCACGGCGCAGTGGTCAGGTAGGGGGAAAGGGCGGGACATTCAGAAGCCAGAGCCCCGCGATCCGGCTCTGCGGATCGAGGTCCATGAGAAAATCGCGCCCGAGCCGCACGGTGCGCACGCCACGCGCTCCGCCCAGCCGGAAGTGCACCACCTGCTCTGCCTCGTCGGACTCGGCCAGGAGCGTCGTCTCGATCTCGAGGAGCCCGACGCCGGGATGCGTCGCGTCCATCGGAACGATTACATGCGCATCTTCCACGGCGGGCGGAGGGCTGAGCGCCGAGCGCCGGCGCACGTCCGGCCAGACGGCGACCTCGAGTCCGAAGATGCGTCCCTTCACGACGTCGAGAATCAGCCATGCCCCGTCGGCGCTCTCCAGCTCCACGGAGCCCGACGCGCCCATTCCGTCCGCTGACCCGTCGAGTCGTGCGGTGAGAATGTCGGTGTCCGCATCCCACCGGTATGCCACCGCGGGCGGCGCGCCCGGGTTCGGCTCGAGTTGCATGGCGATGTTCACGGGTCTCCTCTTTCAGCAACGCCTCTAGAGTACCAGCGCGCCAGCCTCGGGCGTCGCCATTCGCCCGCGCCCCGGCGCACGCCATCCCGCTCGCGGCACGATCGACGCGTCAGATATACGAGTCGCTCGAGCGCCGGGACAGGGGCACGCGCCGTGGCCGCCCGGTCGGCAGATGGCTACCTTCCCATGACGTTGACAATTTGGCGGCGCGCTGGGCGTGCCCGGACCGGATCGAGGGATTCCGTGGAAAGTGAAGTGAAGGAACCGACGGGTGTGACCCGAGGACAGAACGTCGTGCACGTCATGCCGCTCGACTGGTCCGCGGCTGATCACCTGCTCTCCACGCTCGTGGATCGCATCGACCCCGCACGCGCCGAGACGCAGCTGCTCGTCGTGACGGCCGACGCCGACAGTGCGGTGGCAGCCGCGGACGCGCTGGTGCTGGCCGCCGGCGACCGGCACATCAGCGTGATCGCCGCGACCGCCAGCCCTCGTGCCGCGCGATTGCTCAAGTCGTCGCCGGCCCATGTGGTCACGGGAGCCCCAGGCGAGCTCGTTGCACTGCTCCAGGGCTCGGCGCTCAAGCCGGCGAGCGTGCGGGGCGTGGTCTTCGCCTGGCTGGATCCCATCCTTGGCACCACCGACGCCGCACCGCTCGAGACGCTGCTCGGTGAGCTGCCCAAGGAGGGCGCCCGCGTGGTCCTCGCGGCGGAGCTGACCCCCTCTCTCGAGGCGCTCATCGAGCGCTACGCCAGGCGTGCTCGGCGCGCGCCGGACGGCGCCAGCGATGCCTCGGGAGCGCCGATCAAGGCCGAATACGTGGCGACATCGGCCGTGGGACGCATCGCCACGCTGCGTCGGCTGCTCGATGCACTCGACCTCCCGCGCGCGGTGCTCTACGCGCGGAGCGACGTTCTGCGAATGGACGCCGTTCGCGTCGCGAGGGCGTTCGGCTATCCGGCCGAGGCGGTTCGTGTCATCAGCGACGCGACCGACGCGAGCGCCGATCCGCTCGTGCTGCTCGAGCTCCCGACGACGCGCGACGCGATGCGCGCGCTCGCGGGAACTCTGGGACGCCGCATCTATGCGCTGGTACAGCCATCGCAGCTCGCCAGTCTTCGAGGGTTGCTCGGTGGTGGGATGGTCACGCCGCTCTCGCTCATCGAGGCGGCCGAGCGGGCGCGCGGACACGATGCCGCGCTGCGCGCGTCGCTGCGCGACGTGTTGGCGTCGGGCGACGTGCGGCGCGAGGTGCTCGCACTCGAGCCGTTGCTGGCAGAGTTCGACGGCATCGAGATCGCGGCCGCTGCACTGAAAATGCTGGAGCAGCAGCGCCCGTCGCGACCGGCGGCATCCGCGGCACAGTCGCAGCCCATGCAGCGGCTGTTCGTGAACCTTGGCGAGAAGGACGGGATCCGGGCGCAGGAGATCGTCACGGCCATCACCACCGAGGCGGGGATTCCCGGCTCGCAGGTGGGGAAGGTGGAAGTGCGCGATACGCATTCGCTCGTGGAGGTGGCGTCGTCGGTGGCGGAACTCGTGGCCGGCAAGATCACGGGCAGCACGGTGCGCGGGCGGCGCGTGCAGGCTCGCCTCGACACCCCGCGCGAGGAGCGACCGGAGCGCAGCGCCGCTCCATTCCGGGGAGATCGGCCGGCGCGGCCGTTCGATCGCGGAGACCGTGGCGACCGCCCCGCGCGGAGCGGTCCTCCACGCGGCGATCGGCCCGACCGCGGCGACCGGCCCGCGCGACCGTCGTTCGACAGGGGAGATCGTGGAGAGCGGCCGGCGCGCAGCGCCCCACCGCGCGGTGCCGCGCCGCGCAGTGACCGGCCCGACCGTCCGGCTCGCCCGTTCAACGCCGTGCGCAAGTTCGACCGGGATGCCGGCAGCGGGGGCACTGGCCGGCCCACCCGTCCTCGTCCCCGCCGCGACGACGCATGATGGGGGACCTGTACCCCGCGGGCGGAGGCGGGTGGATCGAGGTGGTGTGCGGCGTCATGTTCAGCGGCAAAAGCGAAGAGCTCATTCGCCGCGTGCGACGTGCGCTCATCGCGAAGCGGCGGGTCCAGGTGTTCAAGTCGCACCTCGATGAGCGATACGCTGGCCTGTACCACGTCTCGAGTCACGACGGCCGGTCGGTTCAGGCCATTCCCGTGGACTCGCCGGAGCAGATCGGGCGTGCGCTCCTCGCGGATACGCAGGTGGTGGCGATCGACGAAGCCCAGTTCATGCCCGTCGGGATCGTCGAGTTGGCCACGACGCTGGCGGCCAGTGGCCGGCGCGTGATTCTCGCCGGCACCGATACCGATTTCCGCGGGGAGCCGTTCGGCCCGATGCCGCAGCTTCTGGCGGTGGCCGAGCAGGTGGACAAGCTCCACGCGATCTGCGTACTGTGCGGCAATCCGGCGAGCCGCAATCAGCGCCTGATCGACGGCCGACCGGCGCGCTACGACTCGCCGACAATCATGGTGGGGGGCGACGAGAGCTACGAGGCGCGGTGTCGCAGCTGTCACTCCGTGCCGCACCGCGACGAGGATCAGGTGCGGTTGTTGTAATCGCACGCGATTTTGCTTGCCGCGGTGCCTCGAGCGACCTACCTTGGCACCGTACGTTTTCACCTACGGAGTGGCATGCTCCTCGTCGGTCTCACGGGCAACATCGGTAGCGGAAAATCGACCGTTGCGCAGCTCCTCAGCGAGCGCGGGGCGACGATCATCGATGCCGACGTCCTGGCGCGCCGCGCGGTGGAGCTGGGCACCACGGCGTACGCCGCGATCGTGGAGCGCTGGGGGACGTCGATCCTCGCCGCCGATGGCCTCATCGATCGGGCGGCATTGCGGCGCATCGTGTTCAGCGAGCCGCAGGAACTGGAACAGCTCAATTCGATCGTGCATCCCGAGGTGGAGCGCATGCGCGCTGCGCTCGTGGAGCTAGCGCGTCAACGTGGCGATCGGCTGGTCGTCTGCGACATCCCGCTTCTGTTCGAACGGCGGATGACCGATGACTTCGACCGGATCGTGCTGGTGGATGCGACGCGTCCCGTTCGACTCGAGCGGCTCGTGCGCGAACGCGGGCTGCGCGAGACCGAAGCGATGGACATGATCGTGGCGCAGATGCCGGCGGAGCTCAAGCGTGCACGCGCGGACTTCGTGATCGACAACGTCGGAACGCTGACGCAGCTCGATCAGCGTGTCACCGAGGTCTGGTCCGCGCTCCTCGCCGCGGCGGAGTCGACGGAGACGGCGGCGGTCTGATCGGGCGCGGCGCGCCGTTCGCGCGTCCAGGGCGCCTTGAACTCGACTCCGCGGGCGGATAGACTCCGCGCGAATCGCACTCCAACTCGAGCCACCGGAGCACGTCGTGTCGGAAATCCCCAAGGACCTGATGTACACCGCAGACCACGAATACATCAAGCCGGCGGGCACGCCGGGCGAGGTCTACATCGGCATCACCGATTTCGCGCAGGGCGAGCTCGGTGACATCGTGTTCGTGGAGTTGCCGAAGGTGGGCGCGAAATACAAGAAGCACGACGTGTTCGGCACCATCGAGGCGGTCAAGGCCGTGTCCGAGCTGTTCTCGCCCCTCAGCGGTGAAGTGCTCGAGGTCAACGCGCGACTGGACGCCGAGCCCGCGCTGGTGAACAGCAGTCCGTACGGCGACGGCTGGATGATCAGGATGCGCCTATCCGACGAAAGCGAGAAGTCCGGGCTGATGGACGCCGCGGCATATGCGGAGAAGGCGGGGTGAACTGACGGTGAATCGTGAGACGTGAAACGTCAGTCGTACATCGATTCGCCACTCACGTTTCACGTCTCACCTCTCACGCTGTAGTCGCGTCGTCCTCGTACGCCTCCACCGGCAAGCACGAACAAACCAGGTGCCGGTCGCCATACGCGCTCTCGATCCGCGCCACCGTGGGCCAGAACTTCCGCTCCCGCGTCCACGCGGTGGGGAAGGCGGCGACTTCGCGACCGTACTTGTGATCCCATGCATCGCTCACCACCGCGCGCATCGTGTGCGGCGCATGCTTGAGCGGATTGTCGTCGCGATCCCACGTACCACGCTCGATTTCCCGGACCTCGTCGCGAATCGCAATCAGCGCGTCGCAAAACCGGTCGATCTCGGCCTTCGATTCACTCTCGGTCGGCTCGATCATCAGCGTGCCGGCCACCGGAAAGCTGACCGTGGGCGCGTGGAACCCGTAGTCCATCAGGCGCTTCGTGATGTCCTCGACCTCGATTCCCGCACTGCCCTTCAGTGACCGCGGATCCACGATGCACTCGTGCGCGACGCGACCGTTCGCCCCCTTGTACAACACGGGATAATGCGGTTCGAGCCGCGCCGCGATGTAGTTGGCGTTGAGGATTGCCACCTTCGTGGCGTACGCGAGTCCTTCGCCGCCCATCATGTCGATGTACATCATGGAGATGGGCAGGATGCTCGCGCTGCCCCACGGTGCGGCACTCACGGCGCCGGTCGCCTGCGAGCCGCCCGTCTTGACGACGGGATTGCCAGGTAGGAAGGGCGCGAGCTGTTTCGCCACACCGATCGGACCCATGCCCGGTCCGCCACCGCCGTGCGGGATGCAGAAGGTCTTGTGCAGGTTGAGGTGGCAGACGTCGGCGCCGATGTCACCCGGGCGGCAGAGTCCCACCATCGCGTTCATGTTCGCGCCATCCATGTAGACCTGGCCGCCATGCTCGTGGATGATCTCGCAGACGGTGCGAATGCTCTCCTCGAACACGCCATGCGTGCTGGGATACGTCACCATCAGCGCCGCGAGCGTGTCGCGATTCGCTTCCGCCTTCGCGCGCAGATCCGCGACATCGATGTTGCCGCTCGCATCCGTCTTCGTGACGACGACGGTCATGCCCGCCATGACCGCACTGGCCGGATTGGTGCCGTGCGCCGACTGGGGAATCAGGCAGACGGTGCGGTGCGTATCGCCCCGCGAGCGGTGATAGGCTGCGATCGTCAGCAGCCCCGCATACTCGCCCTGCGATCCCGCATTGGGCTGGAGCGACACGGCATGAAATCCCGTGACTTCGGCCAGCGCGCCCTCGAGATCGTCGAACAACTGCCGATAGCCGGCTGCCTGCTCCACCGGAGCGAACGGATGCAGCTTCCCGAACTCCGGCCAGGTCACAGGGATCATCTCGGCCGTCGCGTTCAGCTTCATCGTGCAGCTGCCGAGTGGAATCATCGAGTGTGTGAGCGACAGGTCGCGTGACTCCAGCATGCGCATGTAGCGCAGCATTTCCGTCTCGGAGTGATGCGTGTTGAAGACGGGATGCGTGAGGAAGCTGCTCGTCCGCGCGAATCGCTCGTCGAATCGGTCGTCGACGTCGGCGGCCAGGCCACCGGTTTCCGGCGCCGGCTCGCCGCCCGCGAAGATCGTGAGCAGGGTCTGGACGTCATCGTCGGTCACGGTCTCATCCAGCGCCACGATCACCCGGTCACTGCCAGCGCGCCGGAGGTTGATCTCCCGCTTCGCCGCAGCGGCGACGACGTCATCTGCCGACCGACCAGCCAGCTCGACACACAGGGTGTCGAAGTAGTCGCCGCTCGCGAGCGAGTGCCCGAGCTGCTCGAGACCTGCTGCGAGCGTCGCGGCATGGCGGTGAATGCGCTTCGCGATCGTCGTCAGCCCGGCGGGCCCGTGCCATACGGCGTACATGCCGGCGATGACGGC
>JANLTI010000068.1:0-8345 GCA_031362845.1 Gemmatimonadaceae bacterium
GAGAGGGGGATTGCATGGCGAATGACCGTTCTCAGTTCACGATTCACGATTCACGATTCACGATTCACCGTCCCTTCGTGTCTCACCGGAAACTCCACCGACCGCGCGATATAGCAGAGCCTGTGCGCCTCGTCGTGCAGCCCTCGTGCCCGTTCGACGTCGCTCCCGGCCGCGACGGTCACCACAGGGTGCAGCACCACGCTCGAGAATCGTCCGCTCCCGTCAGCGTCCTCCGTCATCACGCCTTCCGCATGGTCGACGTACGCCGTCACCACGATGCCGGCGTCAGCGCAGAGATGCAGATACCACAGCTGATGACATGCCGCGAGCGACGCGACGAGCAACTCCTCCGGATTCCACCGCTCGCGGTCGCCGCGAAAGGCCGGGTCCGAGGAACCGGCGATGACAGGCTTGCCGGCGGTCGACGACCTGATCTCGTGCCGCCGCTCGTACGCGCGATAGCCGGCCGTGCCGGCGCCCGTGTTGCCCATCCATTCGACGGTCAGTGCGTAGTGATGTTGAATGGCGGCCATATATATGGAATCAGTCGGAGAGGAATTCGAGATCGCAAACTGCAGCGGGAGAGCGGGAAGGCGGGAGTGCGAAGCCGCAAGGCCGGAGGCTTGAGCAGTGAGGTTACTCCCTCAATCCTCTAGCCTCAATGCTTCCCGCTTGAACCTGCTCTCTTCCCCCTCTCCGCCTGCAGTTCCCGATGCGTCCCGACACCAGTCGGACTTCACGCGCCGTATTACTTTCCCCAGAAATGAAGAAACTCGAGCGCCTCGCCGAGGCCCGCACGCCTGACGGCACTCTCCTCGTGCTGTTCCGCCACGACGGCGAGTTCCTCATCCGGGCCGACGGCGCCGAGCTGATGTCCACTCGCCATCACCGCTCGGAGGACATGCTTGCCGAGTTGGGCTGCGCCCCACTTCGCGCTCGCGAGAACGCCCGCGTCCTCATCGGCGGGCTGGGTTTCGGCTTCACCCTTCGCGCGGCTCTTCGTATTCTGCCAATGAGCGCGCAGGTCGTCGTCGCCGAGCTCGTTCGTGCCGTGATCGACTGGAACGAGAACGCGGAGTACGATCTCGCGGGCGCATTCCTGCGCGACGCGCGCGTGGAGCTTCGCCACGCCGACGTCGCGCAGGTCCTCCGCGAGAGCGCCGGCACGTTCGACTCCATCATGCTCGACGTCGACAACGGCCCCGATCCCATGACCACGTCTGGCAACGGCGCGCTGTATAGCGACGCCGGCATTCGCATGTCCGCCGCCGCGCTCCGCCCCGGTGGTCGCCTCGTCTACTGGTCGGCGCAGGACGACCGGAAGTTCGAGCGGGCGTTGCGCCGAGCGGCGCTCACGGTGGAGGTCACGCGCGTGTGGTCGCACGGAACGTCGGGGGCGCTGCATACCCTGTTCGTCACCCGCACCCCAGCGTAACTTCGCGCCATTCGGCATCACACGGCATTCTCGGAACGGGAGACACGTCATGGAGCGACGGAAGTTCATCGCGCGGTCGGCAGCACTCGTTGGCGCGGCGGCGGCCGTGCGCGGCACTGGTTTGCTCGACGTCGCCGACTCGTCGGCCGCGACCCTGCCATCGGCTGCGCGTCCCGCGGCGCGTCCATCGACCGTCATTCCCGTCGCTCCACCGATCACCGACGCCGAGCGGCTCGCGCGCATCGAGAAGGCACGCCGTCTCATGGTGCGGAACGGCATCGATGCCATTTTGCTCGAAGGCGGGTCGAGCATGTACTACTACACCGGCGTGCGGTGGGGAAACAGCGAACGGACCTTCGCCGTCGTCATTCCGGCGCGCGGCGAGCTGGCGTGGGTGACTCCTGCCTTCGAGGAGCAACGCGCGCGCGAGCTGATCAGGTTCGGCACCGACGTCCGCGTGTGGCAGGAAGACGAGAGTCCGTATCGCGTTATCGCGGGCATCCTGCGCGATCGCGGTGCGCGCGGCACCATCGGCATCGAGGAGCGGTTGCGCTTCTTCATCGCGGACGGCGTGCGCCAGCTCATGCCACGCGCACGGTTCGTGAGCGCCACGCCGGTCACCGCCGGGTGTCGCATGATCAAGTCCTCTGCCGAGCTCGCGCTCATGCAGCAGGCGAACGACATCACCCTCTCGGCCATCGGCAGCACACTCGCCGGGCTCAAGGAGGGCATGAGCAACAAGGACGTCTCCAACGCCGTCGGCGCTGCGACGCGCGCCCTCGGTGGTGTGGGCGACGGCGGGCTGGTGATCTTCGGCAAGTACACGGCATTTCCGCATGGGAGTGTGCAGCCGCAGACGTTGAAGGAGGGCGACGTGGTGCTGCTCGATACTGGCTGCACCGTTGAGGGGTATGCGTCGGACATCACGCGCACCACCGTGTTCGGCACGCCCACGCAGCGGCAGCGCGACGTGTGGGAGATCGAGAAGCGCGCGCAGCGTGCGGCGATCGACGCGGCGCAACCGGGCGCGACATGCGCGTCGGTGGATGACGCCGCGCGCGCGGTCATCACCGCCGCGGGGTACGGGCCCGACTACAAGCTGCCGGGCGTGCCGCACCGTACCGGTCACGGCATCGGGCTCGACGGGCACGAGTGGACCAACTTCGTCCGCGGCAACAAGACGCGGCTCGAGCCGGGCATGTGCTTCAGTGCCGAACCGACGATCGTGAACTATGCGGAGTTCGGAATCCGGCTCGAGGACTGCCTGTACATCACAGAGAACGGCGCCAAGCTGTTCACGCCGTTGAGCCCGTCCATCGAGAAACCCGTGTGACGATCCCTACTCCCGCCGATCGGTGAGATAGGACTCGTAGTCGATCGAGACAGAGTTCAGGAAGGTCTCGATCGCGTCGGGTGGGACGCCCTGCTTTCGCATCAGGGAACGAAACTGATCGACAAGAATCACCGCCTGTGTCGTGAACGACCTGCTCAGCGCGTCGGTCGCAGCGGCCGCGAACTCCGCGGGGCCCGTCATGGCGGCGCTGCTCTTTCCGGCGCCGAACTTCCGCACCGAGACTCGGCGCGAGCCGGTCTGCTTGTCGCTCATGGTCGAGGCTGATTTGTGGAAGCGCGCTTGATCGGTTCGACTCTCACAGCGGAACCATCACCGTACCCGCTCCACCGAGCCTGTACCGCCCTCCCCCGTCAGCGACGCCAGCATGCTCACGTACGCATCCACCTGCCGCGCGTACTTCTCGTGCCGTGCACTCCAGGCCGCATCGTCCACGGCGTCCGACTTCCAGTCGACGATACGCCACCCGTTCGGCCCGCGCGCCGCGGCGTCGATCACTCCTTCGGTGATCGTCTCCCTCCCATCGCTCTCCGTCCGGCGCATCACCGTCAGCTCCACCTGCGGCACACCACACGCGAGTAGCGCCTTCCATGCGTCCGACGCCGCAGTTCGTTCGACGAGCGGCAGGAGCGCCGCCGACGCGTCATCATCCAGCTCCTCTTCCAGCGCCACTGCTCGCACGAACATGCGCAGTGAGTCACCGGAACGGCCGCGTCCCAACGCCTCGATCGATCGGTGCACCGCTCGTCCCCACGCCACGCCGCGGCCCGCGGGCGACCGCTCGCCGGCAGGACGCGCCGTCACGACGGACGACTCGGCGTCCGTTCCCTTCGCCTCCTCCGTGACCGTGACGAATCGCAGCGACGCGGTCGCAGCCGCCTCCACCCGCGCCGCCGCGTCCTTCGTCGCGTTCATCAGGGACGTTGCCGAGCGTTCCACCTTTCGACGACCCGGTGCCGGAGTGACGGACAGTGTGCGCGGCACCGCATGCTCCTCGAGCACCGACGCAAGCGGTCGCCAGATCGACTCGTCCGGCTTCATGCTGCGCGCGAGTGTCCTCTCGCACTGCGACACGAACAGCTCACGCTTGGCGCGGGTCGCCGCAACGTAGAGCAGCCGCGCCTGCTCCGCCTCCTGGAACACTGCTTCCTTCACCTGAATCTCCGCCCACTTCGGCGGATGACCGAGCACGCGTGTCACCTGCCCTGCGCGATGTCCGATGCACAACCATCCGGTGGCACGACCGCTCTCTCCGCGCGCGATGTGCACACTCGGCGGAAAGTCGCCCCTGTCGAGCGGCGCCGCGAGAAATATCACGTCGGCCTCGAGACCCTTCGCCTTGTGCAGGTTCATCACGCGCACCGCGTCCGTGCGACCCGGCCGCAGCGGCGCGTCCGCGGACTCGGCCTTTAGAACGAGCTCGAGCCGCTCCATCGCATCGGGAAGTCCGTTCGCGCCGAGCACGGACGCGGCACGAAGCGACTCCACGAGATGAAGCAGCGCGCCAGCGCGTGCCTCACCCAGCGGTTGCGCGGCGGCGTGCAGCAGGAGCCCGCTGTCGTCGAGAATGCGCTCGAGCAACACGTCCGCCGGATGGCGTTGCGCGATCTTCCACCATTCGTGCAGTTGCAGCAGCGCGCGTGCAGCAGCGTCCTGCTCATCCGATGGACGGTGGGTGACGGAGAAGCGGATGCCGCGACGCGCTGCCGACCAGAGATCGGCGGGACTGACCCCGAAGAACAGCCCCTCGAGCGCCGCGACGACGGCGATCCCATCCTCCGGGTCGGCTATCGCGCGCAGCACCACGAGCAGCTCGCGCAGCTCGTGCTCCTGCGGCAGCCTCGCTCCCGTGGTCGTGACGGGGATGTTGCGCTCGGTGAGCGCCCGCGCGTAATACTCGATCGGCTCCTTCTTCGGAGCGATGATCATGAAGTCGCCCGCCGTCTTCTCTCCCGCGGCGATCCGCTCGGCGATGAAGCTCGCCACCATGGCGGCGTCCAGCGTCAGCACCTCTTCCTTGTTGCCCTTGCCCGGTGGGCGTACGACGTAAGTGAACACGCCGTCCGTTCCCGATGGCTCCTGGCGCGTTTCCATCGCCCGGAATGGCGCCTGCTCCGGCGTCGCTTCACTCGGGAAGACGTCGGAGAAGTGGCCGTTAACGATCGCTTCCACCGAGCTCACGGAGCGGAAGTTCGCCGTCAGCGGGAGCACCTCACCGAATGTCTCCATGCGCCGCTTCACCAGCTCGTAGATCTGGATGTCGGCGCGGCGGAAGCGGAAGATGCTCTGCTTCGGATCGCCGACGACGAACAGGCTCCCTGGCCTGGGCGTCACCGTGCGCCAGTCGTCGCCCTCGCTCGAGTTCGACGTGAGCAGAAAGCAGACCTCCGCCTGGATCGGATCGGTGTCCTGGAACTCGTCCACCAGCAGGTGTGCGAACCGCGCACCCAGGTCGTCACGGACCGCCGGACTCTCGCGCAGCAGCCGCGCGGTGAGGAGCAGCAGGTCCTCGAAGCCGAGCTGCCCAGTGGCATGTCGCTCGCGAGCGAAATCGCTGGCCGCACGCTGCAGCACTCGCATGACGATCGGGTAGCGGTGCTCGCGCCAGCAGCGCAGCACGTCGGCGATGGGTCCGTTCAGCAGGGCCGCGAACGATTCACCCAGCTCCTTCGCCGCCAGCTTTCCGTCCTTGTTGTCGCTCCACCGGTTCTGGGTCGGCTTGCAATGCGTTGCCGAGAACGATTCGAGCACATCACAGAATCGCGCGATATCGCCGAAGTGGCCAAGGCTGCGACGGAATGCCAGGCGACGTACGAGCAGCATCAGCGCGTCCCAGCCCGCCGCTGGCTCCGCGGTCGGCATCGCGCGCTTTGCCGAATCGAGCAGCTTCTCGATCTCGCGCTGGCACGACGACGTGTCCGGCCTGGCCGACGCAAGGAGCGGGAAGTCGACGTCGGGGTAGGTCATCACCGTCTTGAACCCGTCGTAGAGCATCGAGGGATCGATGCCTACCTCGGCGAGCTCCGCGAGACCCTCGTCGTTCTCGCGACGCGCGCGTTCCATCCAGCGACGCCAGAAACGCAGTTTCAGTTCTTCCCAGGCGTCCTCGCTCACCTCCTGGAAGTTCGGGTCGAGCCCCACCTCCAGCGGACGTTCGCGGAGCAACCGCGCACAGAAGGAATGGATGGTGCCGAGGAATGCGCGATCGATCTCGCGCAGCGCCTGCTCGCAGCGGATCACCTGCTCGCTGCCGGCGGGCAGCTCGCGAATTTCGCGCTCGAGCCGAACCTGGAATCGTTCGCGCAACTCGTTCGCCGCCTTCCGCGTGAACGTCACGGCGGTGAGGCGTTCCACCGGCGTCCCCGTGCGCACATGTTCCAGCATCCGGTCCACGAGCGACGTCGTTTTCCCCGAGCCGGCTCCCGCTTCCACCAGCATGTTGGTGCGGAGGTCGGTCCGGATGCGGTCGCGCGCCGCCTGGTCCAGCGGCGGAGTGGTCATGGGTCACCCACCGGTTTGCGTCGCGCCAGCATGGCCGAGTACTGGGGCAGCCCCTCAGCATGTGCCGCTGCCCACTCCGCCCTTTGCGAGCTCGTGTTGTTGTACCGATCCCGGCTCGCGCGGCAGATCGACTGGTGATCGCAGTAGCTGCAATCGCCGGCGTCGACCGTCGCGATGAAATCACCAGCGCGCACGTGCGCGAGCAGCGAGCCCACGATGTCGCCGACGCGTGCCAGTTCATCACGCGTGTACGCGACGATCTCGTTGCCGCCGCGCTCGGTGGGGAAGCGATACTCGAAGCTGGACACCGGCGCGTTCTCGAGTGCCGATACCGCGGCGACGTAGATGGCCGGCTGGAGCTGGCGTCCGCCGTTAAAGGCGCCAGCCTTCGGCTTGCGGCCGTGCATCGTCGACTTCCCCGTCTTGTAGTCGATGACACGAAGGCTGCCATCCGGCATCTCGTCCACGCGGTCTGCGCGACCGTGCGTGAGCAGTGTGCGACCGTCGGGCAGGGTGAACGGACCCGGCGCCTCGCCACGGCCGAACTCGAACTCGAAGCTCCTCCAGCGGCCGCGATCCCCTGCGGCGCGCTGATCGCGCTCCATCTGGAGAAATGAGGCGGCGGCGCCGTGAATTTCCCATCGCTCCGCCTGGAACACCGTCTCGGACGGCGGCGGTACATCGTCGCGCCAGCGCGCGACTGCGGCACCGGCCAGCGCATTCATGCGTGCGCTCGCACCTTCGGTCGCGATCTCTTCCTGCCGGCCCTCATACTCTCGCGTGAACGCCTCGAACACTTCGTGCAGCAGCGACCCGCGCTGGAGCGGGTCGAGCCATTGATCTTCGTCGTACTCCGGGTCCTGCGACGGACGCAGTGACAGTCCGTAGTGGTAGAACCAGGAGAGCGGACACTTGGCGAGCGTCTCGAGCGACGAGGGCGAGATCTCGCGGTCAGCGCGCGACAGGGGATCGAGTACGGCGCCAGCGTCGGGAATGATGCCGTGGAATGCCGAGAGCACGTCGCCATTCGCGCTCGCGTGCGCGTCGAGCCCGGCCGCGAGCACGGGGAACGCCTCGCAGACCCTGTCCGTGCCATCGAGCAGTAGCGCGCCGTCGGCCAGTGCATCGAGCCAGACATCGCGTCCGTCTATAGGAAGTGCGTCATCCCGGGGGCTGACGCCCTGGCGCGCGATCACGGCCGATGCCGGCGGTCGCAGCGCATGGCGCAGCGCCTCGTACGAAGCGCTCGCATCTCCCGTCGCCTGTCGCCACGCCTGAAGCATCAGTGGCGAGGGACTCGCCTCGCGCCCGTCCAGTGTTCCGCTCACGGCATACGACATCGTGACTCGGCTGCGCAGCGACGCGAGCGACACGGACAGCGCGTGCGCCGCATCGTCTCTCCGCTCCACGGATGTCACGAGCCGGTTCGCACCGATCGCTCGGCGCGCAGCATCCGGCAGGAGCGGATCCTGGCGGCCGACACCGGAGGTCCGCTCGGCATCGAAGCCGACGACGAAGATCCGGCGGCGTCCCGTCGTGCCCGCGTGCGACGTGGTCGTGAGATGCGGCATTCCCCCGGCCGCGCTCCACGGTTTGCGCTCGCTGGTGACGAGCGGCCATGCACGCAGGTCGGCGAGCGCCTCGCGCAGCGCGGCGAGCGCGTTGGAGAAACTCGCCTCGTCGTCGTCGACGGCCGCGAGCTGGGACAACCGCTCTAGCAGCTTCGACATCGTCGCCGCCTCGGCTTCGCCGTGCACGGTACAAAGCGCGAGGTAACCGAGTGTCGCCGTTGCAAGTGCGGCGCACGTGGAACGCACGAGCTTGTCGCTCCCGCGCTCGGGCACAGGCGGAGTCGTCGCCAGCAAGGCGTTGAGCAGTTGCCCCAGCCCTCTCGAGGTGCGTTCGCGCGACGCGCGGCGATCGGCGAAGTCCTCGTCGGTTTCGTCTTCCTTTGGCGTCATCTCCGCGATGCGCCTCCCGCTCGCGAGGCCCGCGACCGCCGATTCGTAGCGGGCACGACCCCATCCGATGCGCAGCCAACGCAGCTCGCGAGCCAGC
>JANLTI010000069.1:0-4984 GCA_031362845.1 Gemmatimonadaceae bacterium
TCGGTCTCGTGTCGCCCTTCGGTCGCCTCGCAGCGTGCTTCGCGCCAGCCGGCCGTCGTGCCTCCCATTCGCGTACGACCGCCCCGTGAACATCGCTGAGCTCAAGCGAAAGTCGATGCCCGAGTTGCACGACATGGCCGACACGCTCGCCGTCGTGTCGCACGGAGTCCTCGGCCGGCAGGACCTGATGTTCCGGATCGAGCAGCGACTGCTCGACCAGGCGGAGACGCTCGTCGGCGAAGGCGTGCTCGAGGTGTTGCCGGAGGGATACGGCTTCCTGCGCAGCCAGGACTGGAACTATCTCTACAGCCCGGACGACATCTACGTCTCGCCTTCACAGATCAAGCGATTCGATCTGCGAACGGGCGACACGGTCGTCGGTCAGGTGCGTCCGCCCAAGGAATGGGAGCGGTATCTGGCGCTGCTGAAGGTGGAGCGGGTGAACGATGGGGAGCCGGAGGCGGCGAAGGCCCGGATCGCGTTCGACAATCTGCGGCCGCGCTATCCCGATGGTCGACTCCGTCTCGAGAGCAGCGATGGAGACCTGAGCATGCGGGTGATGGATCTCGTCGCACCCATCGGCAAGGGGCAGCGCGGGCTCATCGTGGCGCCGCCACGGGCGGGAAAGACGATCCTGTTGCAGAAGATCGCGAACGCGATCGCCGAGAATCATCCGGAGGTCACGCTCATCGTGCTGCTGATCGACGAGCGGCCGGAAGAGGTGACCGACATGCAGCGCGAGGTGAAGGGCGAGGTCATCAGCTCGACGTTCGACGAGGACGCGACGCGCCACGTTCAGGTCGCGGAGATGGTCATCGAGAAGGCGAAGCGCCTCGTCGAGTCAGGGAAGGACGTCGTGATCCTGCTCGATTCCATCACGCGGCTGGCGCGCGCTCACAACACGGTGATTCCGAGCGGCGGCAAGATCATGTCCGGCGGCCTGGACGCAAAGGCGATGGAGAAGCCCAAGAAATTCTTCGGCGCCGCACGAAATGTCGCGGACGGCGGGTCCCTGACGATCATCGCGACGGCGCTCATCGAGACCGGATCACGCGCGGACGAAATGATCTTCGAGGAGTTCAAGGGTACGGGGAACATGGAGCTCGTGCTCGCCCGCGAGATCGCCGAGAAGCGCATCTATCCGGCGATCGACATCAATCGGTCCGGTACGCGGAAGGAAGAGCTGCTGTTTTCGCCGGAGGAACTGAATCGCGTCACGCTGCTCCGTACCTTCCTCGCCGACATGCCCGAGGCGGACGCGATCGAATTCCTGCTCAAGCAGATGTCGCGATCGAAGCACAACCGGGAGTTCTTCGTGCAGATGCGCGAGGGGTGACGAGCGAACGGACGATGCCGGCTGATCGCGGGCGATGGATGGCGATCGACTGGGGAGAGCGGCGCATCGGACTCGCGATCAGCGACCCGAACGGCATCATTGCCACGCCGGCAGGAGTGATCGAACGCCGAGTGGGCAAGCGAGCCCCGGTCGCGGAGCTGGTTCGGCGCGCCGTGTCACTCGAAGCGCGCGCGATCGTCATGGGATTGCCGCTCGATGGCGCGGGAGACGACACGGCACGGTCCGTGGAATGCCGTCGTGTCGCGCTGGAACTTGCGCGTCGAACGGCGCTGCCCGTTTCGTTGCTGGACGAACGATTCACCACCGCCGCCGCACTGCGCGCCGTGCGGGAGATGGGGGGCAGTACGCGCGGCCGAAAGGGGGATGTCGATGCCCTCGCCGCCACCGTGCTGCTGCAGCATGCGCTACGGATGCAGTCGCTTCCCACCGTTTTCGCCGATGCACCCACTTCGACCGATGATCCTTCGACGATCGTGTAGATCCAGTCTTGCCGCGTTGGGGATCGCCGTGCTGGTGGGCGTGACTGGCTGCGGCGGACGCGGCAGCGGGGACGCGCGCGTCGTCGTGCCGCGTGGTGCCTCGCTTCGCGTCGTCGCCGACTCACTCGAGCGAGCCGGTGTGGTGTCGAACGCGCGGATGTTCCGCATCTATGCCTTGCTCAAGGGTCGCGACCGCTCCATTCGCACTGGCACCTACCGCTTCACGCGTGGAACGTCGTGGGGTGACGTGCTGGCCGACCTCCATGGCGGCAAGGGCCTAGAGCGGAGCATCACCATCCCGGAGGGATGGTCGCTCTATCAGATCGTGCCGCAGCTGGCGCGCGTGCTCGGCACTCCCGTGGATTCCGTGGCCGTGGCGGTACGTGACACCGCGCTCCTGCACGCGCTCGACATTCCCACTCCGACGCTCGAGGGCTATCTCTTTCCGGATACGTATGTCTTTCCGGAAGGCACGTCGGCGAGACGGGCCGTGCAGATGATGGTCACGCGATACCGGAATGTCTGGCGGCCCGAGTGGGACCAGCAGCTCCAGTCGCTCTCGATGAGTCGCAACGACGTGATGTCGCTGGCGGCGATCGTGGAGAAGGAGGCGCGTCGTCCGGAGGAGCGCCCGGTGATCGCCGCGGTGTACATGAACCGACTGAAGATCGGCATGCGACTCCAGGCGGATCCGACGGTACAGTATGCGCTTGGCCAGCACGTCACGCGGGTGTTGTTCAAGCATCTGACGACCGACTCTCCGTACAACACGTACCGGTACGCCGGACTCCCACCCGGACCCATCGCGTCGCCGGGACGCCCGTCGATCATCGCGGCACTGTATCCGGCGAACGTGCCATATCGTTTTTTCGTGGCATATCCAGACGGGCATCACGAGTTCACGACCACCTTCACGCAGCACAGCGTCGCGGTGAAGCGTGCTCGGCGCGAGTGGGATTCTGTCGCGACCGCGCGTCGTGATACGGAGCGCACCATGGTGCCGGCGAGCGTGATTCCGGGCGTGACGGATGCCGCGGCGTCGATCGGCACGGCGGGCGCGCGGGCGGTTGGTGTGCCACGATCGAGCAGCAAGCCGAAGGGAACGCCGTCCGCATCGAAGGCGAAGGCACGACGCACGCGCGGCTCCTAGTGTTCGACGCCAGATCGTTGCGTCTCGTCGCGATCACCGATTCCCTGCGCGATGGCATGGACGGGTTGTCGGATCGCGCGTCGGCTGCCGTGCGCGGCGGCGCCACCATGCTTCAGCTGCGGCTTCCGGGCGAATCGGCCCGCACGCTGGTGCTGGCGGCTCGCGCGCTGCGCGACGCTGCGCCGGGCATTCCGTTGGTGGTGAACGAGCGGGCCGACGTCGCATTGGCTGCGGGAGCCGACGGCGTTCACGTGGGTGCCGACGGGTTGTCCCCACTGGCGTTGCGGCGCTTCCTGCCTGCCCCGTTCATCGTCGGTTTCTCCGTTGGCACAGAGGCGGATGTCGTGCGAAGCGCGGGCGCCGATTACGTCGCGATCGGTCCGGTGTACACGAGTGGAGGTGGCAGCGGTCAGTCCGAGGCAATCGGCGTCGCGCGATTCGTCGCGCTCGCGAGCGAGTGCGGAGTGCCAGCCCTCGCCATTGGCGGAATCGCGTTGACCAATGCGCGCGACGTCATCGCGGCGGGCGCGTACGGAGTCGCGGTGATCAGCGCTCTGTTCGGCGTGCCTGATCCGAGACTGGCCGCCCGCGCGTTCCGGTCCGCCCTGGACGCCAGCGAAAGCTGATGTCGGGGACGGATTCCTCATCCTGGCCGGTTCGTCGGGTCTGAATCGGTGTGACCCAGCGCGTGACGTCGCGCACTGCAGCGATGATGCGCGCGAAAATCGGTGGAAAGACAAAGAGATCGACGAGCTCGGGATCGAATTGCGTCCCTCGTCCGGCGAGAATCACGTCACGCGCTCTCTCGACCGGTTGCCCGGCGCGATAGCGGCGAGCGTGCGTCACGGCATCGAACGTGTCGGCGATCGCGACGACGCGGGCGCTGAGTGGGATGCGTCGCCCCTTGAGTCGGCGTGGATATCCGGTGCCATCCCAGCGTTCGTGGTGGGAGAGCACTCCGTTGGGGAGGTCGGGATAGAAGCCGCACAGCGGTGACAGGACGTCGGCCCCGCGTTGCGGATGGGTAGCGATCGCCTTGCGCTCGGCTGGAGAGAGCTCGCTGTGGTCGTGAATGATGTCGAAGAGCGCTTCGTGGATCTTGCCGATGTCGTGGAAGAGCGCCACGCGTTCGACGCTGCGTTTCTCATGCTCGGCGAGGCCGGCCGCGTCGCCGAGAATGAGCGCGTACGTCGCCACTCGGCGCACATGGGCACCGGTGTCGGGATCGTTCGCGTCGATCGCCTTGAGGAGCGATTCGAGCGAGGCGGCGGCGATGCGTTCGGCGGTCTGGCGTCCCTTGAGTTCGCGTCGAGCGAGGAGCGCGCTCGCGGCGACCGTGGCTGCGCCGACGGCGACCGTGGGGAGAATTCGATCGGAGAGTGGCATCGTCGGGGCAGGGAGGCAAGATGCAGTCCGATGTCAATACGAGACGGCCCGCATGCACTGCGTGCGGGCCGTTTCTGAGGGGTGCCGGCGACGGCCTACTCTCCCGCGTCCTCTCGGACGGAGTACCATCGGCGC
This sequence comes from Gemmatimonadaceae bacterium, assembly GCA_031362845.1. Classification (GTDB taxonomy): domain Bacteria; phylum Gemmatimonadota; class Gemmatimonadetes; order Gemmatimonadales; family Gemmatimonadaceae; genus AG11. The sequence goes on from JANLTI010000069.1 coordinate 4,508, forward strand.
TGTAGGGCTTAACGACCGTGTTCGGGATGGGAACGGGTGTGGCCCCTACGCTCTAGTCGCCAGCGAGTGACGTGTAAGTCGGTAGGTCGGTAGGTCGGTAGGTCGGTAGGTCGGTAGGTCGGTGTTCAGTTCGTCAGTGGGCCGGACGTCTGAACGGTGATACGTGCGGAACGCGATGCGTTCGCACGGACCGACCGTTCACCGGCACACGGGATGAACGATTCCAACGGGAAGCAAAGGGTCAGAGGATGGTGATTCGTGGGGCGTGGATCACGCGCGGCGCGATGCGCCGGTGTGATACGATGTGACGCGTATTCTGCGGTGGATACTCCATTGGGAGTAGTCAAGCCGCACGGGCGATTAGGACCGCTGCGCTCGGAGTCGTTTGCACGACGTCCACGGGCGGCCTATTGACGGGGTGGTCTCCCCCGGCCCTTCAGAGGGCTCAAGGCCCTGTGAGTGTTCATCTTGGGGCGT
>JANLTI010000072.1:0-13093 GCA_031362845.1 Gemmatimonadaceae bacterium
ACGCCCCAAGATGAACACTCACAGGGCCTTGAGCCCTCTGAAGGGCCGGGGGAGACCACCCCGTCAATAGGCCGCCCGTGGACGTCGTGCAAACGACTCCGAGCGCAGCGGTCCTAATCGCCCGTGCGGCTTGACTACTCCAAAAAGTAGGTCAACTGCAAGCAGAGCAGCACATTGTTTCAGGATTCGTCGAACCACGGCCTACCATGCCCTCCGCTGTCAGATTGCATTATTCCGCTATCTGTCAGTCCATCGATTCATCGGTTCATTGGTCGCTCGGCCACCGGCACCCGCCGCGGCTCGAGCCCCAACGATTCTTTCCGATGCACCGACAAGCTGACCAACCGATCCACCCAGAATGTTCGCTGGCGACTAGAGCGTAGGGGCCACACCCGTTCCCATCCCGAACACGGTCGTTAAGCCCTACAGCGCCGATGGTACTCCGTCCGAGAGGACGCGGGAGAGTAGGCCGTCGCCGGCACCCATTAGAAACGGCCCCGTGGCAATTGCCACGGGGCCGTTTAGTATACGGAATTACGTATCACGGAATACGCGGTCACGATCTCGGACTACAGCCGGCGAGCGATGAGGAGGGAGGCATGAGCAGGAAGCACTGAGCACTGAGGCCTGAGAACATGCTCCGTCCCACGCCTGATCGCTCACGCCTTCCCGCTCCCGACTCCCACCTTCCCGCTCTCCACCTGCCGTCAGTGAGGCCCACCCCGCGCCGCGTGCACGGTTCTCCGTTCACTCTTCACCGCTTACCGTTCTGCCATGCCTCGCGCCGGAATCGTCACGGTCGTCGGTAAGCCCAACGCCGGCAAATCGACACTGCTCAACCGCATCATGGGCGAGAAACTCGCAATCGTGAGTGCCAAGCCCCAATCCACGCGCGACCGCGTCGTCGGCATCCGAACGACCGACGACGTGCAGATGATCGTGCTCGACACCCCCGGCCTCCTGAACCCGCGCTACGAACTGCAGCGCGCCATGCGCAGCACCGCCCTCCGCGCGCTCAAGGACGCCGACGTTGTCATCTACCTGGCCGACGCCACCGAACGCACGCCGCCTTCGCTCCTCGACGCCGCCGAACTCGACGCCCCTCCGCACGCACCTGTCTGGACCGTCCTCAATAAGGTCGACGCCATTCGCCCCGTGGAGCGACAGGAACTCGCCGAGGCGCTGCCCGACGCACGGTTCGTGTCGGCACTGACTGGCGAGGGCGTCGATGCACTCCTGGAGGATCTTGGCGCCGTCCTCCCCGTCAGTCCCTTTCTGTATCCTGAGGACGAAATCAGCACGGCGTCGGTGCGGTTCTTCGTCTCCGAACTCGTGCGAGAGACGGCGCTCGAGCAGCTGGACGAGGAAGTTCCCTACAGCCTGGCCTGCGAAGTGGAGGAGTTTCGCGAGAGCGGCACCCCCGTATACATTCGGACGGTCCTGTACGTCGAGCGCGAGAGCCAGAAACGCATCCTCATCGGCCACAACGGTCAGCGCATCCGCGACATCGGTCGCGCCGCCCGCGTCAAGGTGGAGGCGTTCGTGGGCGCCGCGGTCTACCTCGATCTGTGGGTAAAAGTGCTTCCCAACTGGCGCAAGAGCGACAGCGCAATTCGCCGGTTCGGCTACAGACTCCACGATGATTCCGCTCGATGACACTCTCCGTCAAGCTACTGGCCATTCTCGTGTGCCCGAAGTGCAAGGGCCCCCTCGACTACCGGGAGGTCGAGTCGTCACTCACGTGCGCGAGCTGTCGCCTGCGCTACCCGGTCAGGGACGACATCCCGATCATGCTGCTCGACGAAGCAACACCGCTCTGAGCTCGCCGACCGCCCGTACATGAAACTGCTGCTCGTCCTCCTGCTGTTCGTCCCCCTGGCGATCGGCGCAGAATTCGCGCACATGTCGCCCGTGGTCGTGTTCGCGCTGAGTGCGCTCGCAATCATCCCCCTCTCGGGCTTCCTCGGTCGCGCCACCGAGGAGATTTCCGTGCACACGGGCCCGACGGTCGGCGGGCTCCTGAACGCAACCCTCGGCAATCTCGCCGAGTTGATCATCGCGCTGCTCGCCCTCCGCGCCGGACTGCTGGATCTGGTCAAGGCGTCGATCACCGGATCGATCCTCGGCAACCTGCTCCTCGTGCTCGGCCTCTCGCAGCTCATGGGGGGACTCAAGCACAAGGTGCAGACGTTCAACGTGAACCTGGCGGGCTTGAATGTCTCGCTCATGGTCATGGCGATGATCGGCCTCGTCATCCCGGCCGTGTACCATGCCACCCACGTCGATCCGACGCGCGCGCTGACCCGAAGGGTGTCGTTCGGCGTCGCCGCCCTGCTCATCGTCGGGTATCTGTTGTCGCTGCTCTACTCGATGTGGACGCACCGAACGGTGTTCGGGAGCGATTCACGAGAAGTTGCGGATCTGGAACACGACGCGACGCACGCGCCCTGGTCGCTTCGCCGATCGCTCGTCGTCCTGCTCGTGTCGGCGGGATTCGTCGGCTGGCTGTCGGAGATACTGGTGGGCGTCACCGAGGACGCGACGAAGAGCATCGGGCTGTCGGAGGTGTTCGTCGGGTTGATCATCGTGCCGATCATCGGAAACGCTGCCGAGCACAGCTCCGCCGTCCTCATGGCGATGAAGAACAGGATGGACCTGGCCATCTCGATCGCCATGGGTTCGAGTGCGCAGGTCGCGCTGCTGATCGCCCCGGTCCTCGTCTTCGCGGGCGTCGCGTTCGGGCAGCCGATGGATCTCGCGTTTTCGGCGTTTGAGGTGGTGGCGGTGGCGCTCGCCGTTGCGGTCGCGAACACGGTCGTGCGCGACGCCGAGTCCAACTGGCTCGAAGGCGCGTTTCTCCTGCTGGTCTACGGCATGCTTGCGGTGGCGTTCTTCTACTTCTGATCCGTCGTACAGAAGTCGCGTCGTCGCAACCTCCAGCGGCATCGCGGTTTGACTTGAACTTTCGCGCGCCGTATCTTGCGCCTCCACCCAGGTCGTGCCCAAGCGTGGTCAAGAATAGCGCCATCCTTTTCACTCCGGACGACGCCACGCCGCCCACCGCGCTCACCGAGTGGCTCGCGCGGCAGGCGGACGTCGTGCTGACCATCCGCCATGTCGACGAACTCATGGCCATGTCGCTCCGCGGCCGACCGCGCGTCGTCGCGTTCGACGCGCGCACCGCGCCGGACGCGGTGCACGAGGCCTGCCGCCGACTGAAGCGGGATTCGTACACGGGTGTCGTCCCGGCCGTCATTCTCGCCGCGGACGAGGACGAAGCCTTCGACGAGGCCTTCCGTTCGGGTGCGGACGAGGTCGTGCGCGAGCGCCTCGAGTTGCACGAGCTGCTCACGCGAATGGATGCGATGCTGCGGCGGTCCGACCGTGACCTCGTCGTGCATCCGTCCACGCGACTGCCCGGTGCCGCCGAGATCGAGAACGACGTTGCGCGTCGTCTGGGCGCGGAGGTTCGATTCGCCATGTGCTACGCGGATCTGGACCACTTCAAGGAGTTCAACGACCGCTATTCGTACTACGACGGCGACCGGGTGATCAGGATCCTCGCGAAGATTCTGCACGATGTCGTGAAGGGATTGTGCGGCGAAGACGGGTTCGTGGGGCACATCGGTGGCGACGACTTCATTTTCGTGATTCCCACGGCGTTCATCTCCGACACGTGTGCCGAAATCGTCAGCGTGTTCGATCTCCTCATCCCGTTTCAGTATTCGGAGCAGGATCGGCGCGCCGGCTATTTCTTCGGCAAGGACCGGCGCGGCCAGCTCCATCGGGTGCCGCTGATGACGGTATCCATCGGCGTCGTGACGAACGATCGCCGCCACTTCACACATGCGGCGCAGGTGAGCGAGTTGGCGACGGAAATGAAGAGCTATGCGAAGACACTGCCCGGATCGGTCTACTCCGTGGATCGCCGGACCGACAGTCAGCCTGCGGGCGTGATGCGCATTCCGGAGCCAGGTCCGTCACTCCCCACGGCGGAGAAGGCATGAACGTCACCTGTCCGGAATGCCGTTCCGTGTTTCGCGTCGACCCCGCGAAGATACCCATCGCCGTCGCGCGCGCGCGATGCTCTGTCTGCGGGGGCGTGATCACGATCGCCGGCGCTGGTGGCGGCCGTGAAGAGTTCGCGGCCCCGGCGGTTGCGAGCGCGGTCAGCCGCCAACCCGCGCGACCCCACGCGCAGATCTCGCCTGCCGCTGTTCCGGCCGTCCCCGCGACGGTACCTGCCGAGACCGCGACGCCTGCCACGGCTGTCACACCCGCCACGCCACCGAGCGCGCAACCCGCGCGCGTTGCGGCACCCATCGCGTCGACGACTCCCGCGCCGACACAGGGAGCGGCCACGCGCCCGGCGCCTCCGCCCTTCATGCGTCCGCCGCTCAGTGCTCCCGGCGCGGTCGGTTCCGGTACGGTGAGCACAGCGCTCCCCTCGACGAGCGCTGCTCCGTTCGCGAATTCGGGGAGCAGTGGCGCACGGGCGGCGCCCGCCATGCCGGCACGCCCGATTGGTGGTCCCGCTGCTCCGTTCGCGCCGCGCCCGGCGGCTGCGCCGTCTAGCGCCTCGACATCGGGCGCCACGACGTCCGGACGCAGCGGCATACCCGCGGCCTCGTCGGCGTCATCGGTGCCGCTGCCGGCTGCACCGCCGACATCGGTTTCGAGCGCGGCGCCGCATCCGGCGGGGCCGACAGCGCGCGCCTTTCAGGCGCCGGCAGGCGTACCCGCCGCCTCGTCATCGGTTGCGGCAGCCCCGGCCCAACCGAGCGCCGCTCCGCCAACGGACGGGCCGCCCGCGCGTCCGCCGATCAATCCCTTTCTCGCCAACGATCCCAACGCCAAGGCGAAACGGCTCGCGCGGGCGCTCGTCTCGGACATCGTCGCGTACTTCCCGCAGAAACGAGAGGAAGGCGCGCGGGACGGTACGCTGAAGCAGCTTTTCCGCGAGGAGATCAAGAAAAGCTACGAGGAGTACGTCGAACAGATCGGGAGGGAGTTCGCCGAGACGACGACGCATTTCCAGGACGCGCTCAACGACGTGCTGGCGGGAGGCAAGAAGCTCTTCTAGTCGGCGCACCGCGCGACTATCTTTCGCCGGTCACCACGACACTGTGCGAGCCGTCCGCCCTCGAGTTGGACGGCTCGTGTCTTACCCCGGAGAATCACATGGCGGAGAGCGACCGCGCTCGGCTGTTGTCCTCGTACGACGATCAGCTCGCCGAGCTGAGGAGGTACCTTTGACCTCGATCACAAACGGAAGGACCTGACCGAGCTGGAAACGCGGATGGCCGCGACGGACTTCTGGAACGATCAGGAGCACGCGCAATCCGTCGTGCAGCAGGTCAAGTCGTTGAAGAACTGGGTCGACCCGTTCGAGACGCTCGTGTCGCGAGTGCGCAGCGGGCGCGAACTCGCGGACCTGCTCGACCTCGAACCGGACGTGGAGATGAATGCCGAGCTCGAGATCGAGATCGGGCGCATCGGTCCCGAGCTGAAAGAGTTTCGTCTGCGATCACTGCTGTCGCATCCGGACGACTTTCGCGATGCACAGCTGGAGATCAGCGCAGGGGCGGGTGGCACCGAGGCGCAGGATTGGGCGCAGATGCTCATGCGGATGTACACCCGGTGGGCGGAGCGAAAGGGCTACACGATCGAGATCGTCGACCTGAGCGAGGGCGAAGAGGCGGGCATCAAGGGCGCGGTGCTCGAGATCAAGGGACTGTACGCCTACGGGTACCTGAAGGCGGAGTCCGGGGTGCATCGACTGGTGCGCATCTCGCCGTTCGATGCGCAGGCCCGTCGACACACGAGCTTCGCGTCGGTGTTCATCTACCCCGTGGTCGATACGGACATCAACATCGAGATTCGCGACGAGGATCTTCGCATCGATGTGTATCGGGCGTCCGGCGCCGGCGGACAGCACGTCAACAAGACGAGTTCGGCCGTTCGCATCACCCATCTTCCCAGTGGCGTGGTCACGGCATCGCAGGCGCAGCGGTCGCAGGGGAAGAACAAGGCGACGGCGATGAAGATGCTGAAGAATCGGCTCTACCAGATCGAGCTGAACAAGCAGCTCGCAAAGAAAGCCGAGATGGACGCCAACAAGTCGGACGTCTCGTTCGGCAGCCAGATTCGTAGCTACGTCTTCCAGCCGTACACGATGGTCAACGACCACCGTACCGGACTGAAGATTCCCGACGTACAGAAGGTGATGGATGGCGGAATCGATCCGTTCATCGAGGCATTTCTCAAGGAGACGGGTGGCGAGGGGGCTGGATTGATCGACGCCGAGGCAGGGTCGTGACGGACGAACTCAACTTCGTGCAAAAGGCGCGTCGAGAGAAGCTCGAGGCGCTCGTCGCGATGGGGATCACGCCGTTCGCCTACGGGTACGAGCGAACGCACCAGGCGGTGGAGGCAGTTGCCTCGCTCGCGGCTGGTTCGGAGGAGGGAGGTGCCGTGCGCGTCGCGGGTCGGCTGGTGGCATGGCGCGGACATGGCAAGACATCGTTCGCGCACCTGGCTGATTCGAGTGGGCGCATCCAGCTCTATTTCCGGCGCGATGAGCTTGGCGAGTCCGTCTTTGCCCAACTTGCACTGTATGACGTGGGCGACGTGGTGGGCGTGGCGGGAACGCTCATGCGCACGCGGACCGGCGAGGTAACCGTTCGGGTGACCGCGGTCGAGATGCTCGCCAAGTCGCTGCGCCCGCTGCCGTTCGGGAAGGAGGAACTCGTGGAGGGCGTGACGGTTCGGCATTCGGGATTCGCCGATCCGGAGCAGCGTTACCGCCAGCGGTATGCGGATCTCGCGGTGCATCCGGAAGTGCGCGCGCTGTTCCTCGCGCGCGGGCGTCTCATCACGGCGATCCGTGGCTTTCTGGACGGACGCGGATTCCTCGAGGTGGAGACACCCGTGCTGCAGCCACTGTATGGCGGCGCCTCGGCCCGCCCATTCACGACGCGACACAACGCACTCGACATGCCGCTCTTCCTCCGCATCGCGGACGAGCTGTATCTCAAGCGACTCATCGTCGGCGGATTCGATCGGGTGTACGAGATCGGCCATGACTTCCGGAACGAGGGAATCGACCGGACGCACAATCCCGAGTTCACGATGCTCGAGTTCTACCAGGCATTCGCGGACTACGAGGAGATGATGACCGTCGTGGAAGCGTTGTTGACCCACGCCGCGGACGCGGTGCGCGCGGTGCCGGGGGTGGGCGACCGCGTACCGGTGTTACCGACGCCATTTCGGCGCATCGAGTGGGTGGCATCGCTCGCTGCAGCATTGGGCCGCGACCCGATGGCTCTCGACGATGCCGAATTGCGCGGGGAGGCGGAGCGGCGCGGCATCGACCACGCGAGCACGATGAGCCGGCCGAAGCTGCTGGACGAACTGTTCGGCGTGCTGGTGGAGAGCAGGATCGTGGAACCCACGTTCGTTGTCGATTACCCCGTGGCCCTCTCACCGCTCGCGAAGCCCAAGCGCGGCAATCCTGCCCTGACCGAGCGCTTCGAGCTGTTTGCGATGGGCCGCGAGCTCGCGAACGCTTTCAGCGAGCTCAACGACCCGATCGACCAGCGCCAGCGGTTCGAGGCGCAGGCGCGCCTTCGAGCGGCGGGCGACGAGGAGGCGTCGGGAGTCGACGAGGACTACCTTCGCGCCATGGAATACGGCATGCCGCCGATGGGTGGGGTGGGCATAGGCATCGACCGGCTCGTCATGTACCTCACCGAGACCGCGCACATACGCGACGTGATCCTCTTTCCGACGATGCGGGCCGAATGAGCCGACTCGAGATCGCCATCGCCTGGCGGTATCTGCGCAGCCGACGCGGATCGAAACTGCTGTCGCTCATCAGCGTGATTGCCATCGGGGGCGTCGTGATCGGCGTCAGTGCGCTCATCGTCATCATGGGCGTGATGACGGGCCTGCAGAACGACTTGCGCGAGAAGATCCTCATCGGTAGCCCCGATGTGCGCGTGCTGAATTATGGGTCGGACATGGTGTTGAAGGACTGGCAGCCAGTGCTGGCGACGGTGCGCAAGGAGCCGAACGTGGTGGCCGTTGCGCCGTTCGTCCTGACCAAGGCGCTGGTCGGCGCGGGGCACAAGTACAGCGACGCCGCGTACGTCATGGGCATCGTGCCGGAGGGGCAGGGTGGGCCGCCGGTCACGTCGATCCGCTCGCACGCGACCGGGGGCGACTTCCGCTTCGTGACGTCGGATGGGCAGCGCCGAGGAGCCGTGCTCGGGGCGCGGCTGGCCAGTCGATTGGGGGTGTATGCGGGCATCGACTCGGTCACCCTGACGACCATCGGGAGCGAGGTCAGCCCGGTGACGGGAACGCCGATCGCGCGCGAAGTGCGCCTCGAGGTGACCGGCGTCTTCGATACCGGGATGTACGAGTACGACAACGGCTACGTGTTCATCGCTCTGGAACTGGCGCAGGATCTTGCCGGCCTTCGCACGGACGTCACGGGGTTGGAGGTGCGCACGACGAGTCGGTGGACGGCGCCCGACGTCGCCGCGCGACTCGCGCGTACGCTCGGCTATCCGTATCGCACCGAAGACTGGCAATCGCAGAACAACTCGCTGTTCCAGGCGCTCAAGCTCGAGAAGCTGGGGATGACGTTCATCCTGACGTTGATCATCGTCGTCGCCGCGTTCAACATCGTGGGGACGCTGACCATGGTGGTGACCGACAAGACCAAGGAGATCGGCATCCTCCGCGCGATGGGGATGCCCGCCGCCTCCATCCGGCGCATCTTCCTGGCGCAAGGATTCCTCATCGGGCTCGTCGGCACGGTGCTCGGGCTGGTGCTCGGTGTCGGCGCCGCCGCCGCGCTCGACCACTTCAAGCTGATTCCACTGGATCCGCAGGTCTACTTCATCGATCATCTCCCGGTGGCGCGCGAGCCGCTGGACATTGCAGTTACCGCTTTGGCCAGCCTGGTCATCGCCGCGCTCGCCACGATCTACCCGGCGATGCAGGCCTCTCGGCTCCTCCCCGTGGAGGCGATGCGCGAATGAGCGTCCTCTCGGTACAGGGTCTGACGAAGACCTACGTCGGAGGCGACGGGGGAGTCATCACGGTGTTCGACGGCGTGGATCTCGAGGTCGAGCGCGGCGAGATGGTGGCCATCGTGGGCGCGAGCGGGGCCGGAAAGAGCACGCTGCTCCACCTGCTCGGTGCCCTCGACCGGCCGACGGCGGGCCGCGTGCTGATCGGCGGCCGGCCGCTGGACGGCATGGACGACGACGCCATTTCCAGCCTCCGCAATCGCACCGTTGGATTCGTCTTTCAGTTCCACCATCTGTTGCGCGAGTTCACGGCGCTCGAAAACGTCATGATGCCGTTGCGCATCGGCGGCATGGACGAAGCGCAGGCGCACGCTCGCGCCCTCGTGCTGCTCGATCGGGTGGGGCTCGCCGGCCGTGTGCATCATCGGCCGAGCGAGCTGTCGGGGGGTGAACAGCAGCGCAGCGCCGTGGCGAGGGCGCTCGCCGCCGATCCTCAGATCCTGCTGGCGGACGAGCCGTCGGGAAACCTCGATCATCAGAACAGCGAGCGGTTGCACGACCTCTTCGTGCAGCTCGCGCGCGAGATGGAGATCGCCGTGGTCGTGGTGACCCACAACCGCTCCTTCGCCGCACGGGCGGATCGCGTGCTGCAGCTCGAGGACGGGAAACTTGCGCTGCTGGACGTGCCGGAGGTCGTCAGCTGATGGTCTGCGACAACTGCCACGAGCGCGACGCCGTCGTGAACCTGACGACGATCGAGAACAACGCGGTCCGCCAGCTGCATCTCTGCGAGCAGTGCGCGGCCGAACGCGGCGTCGAGACGACGGTCGCGACGCCGAAGCATCCGCTGGGCGAGTTCCTCCAGGCGGTGCAGCAGCAATCCGGTCCGGCCAGTGCCGACGCCGGGAAGTGTGCGTTCTGCGGCCTCACGATGAAGGACTTTCGCGCCACTGGCCGCATGGGGTGCGCGCGGTGCTATTCCACGTTCGAGGCCAGCATGCGGGAGCTGTTGCGCCGCGTCCACGGGAGCCCTCGGCACATCGGGCGGTCGTACCGCGCACCCAAGGACGACGTGCTGGAGAAGGCCTCCGTGCTCGGCGAACTGCGCGACAAGTTGCGCCGCGCGATCGATCAGGAACAGTTCGAGGTCGCGGCGCAGCTGCGCGACCGGATCAGGGTGCTCGAATGACGCTCGACCTTTCCCTACTGCCCGACGGCGGCGTGCGCTGGTTGGACGCGTCGGGCGCGCACTCCGACGTGGTGTTGTCGACCCGAGTGCGATTAGCTCGAAACGTGGACGGCTTCGCCTTTACGGGACGTGCGCGCGACGGCGAGCGCCTGCGCGTGCTCGCGCAGGTGCGCGATGCCCTCCAGCAGGTTCCCGACCTGCCGCAGCACTTCATCGTGCGCGTGGACGAACTGGGACCGGGCGAGCGCGCGATGCTCTTCGAACGGCACCTCGTGAGCAAGGAGCTGGCGGGACTCGACGCGCAGCATCCACTCCGGTCCGGAGCCGCCGTGTATCTGTCCGACGGGTTGAGCGTCATGATCAACGAAGAGGATCATCTGCGTCTCCAGTCGCTCCAATCCGGGTTCGAGCTGCGTGCCGCGTTCGCCGCCCTCGACCGAATTGACCGGGAGATCGGTGCGCGGGTCCCCTTCTCGTACCATCCCGAGTTCGGGTTCCTCACGGCCTGTCCGACGAATGTGGGAACTGGAATGCGTGCTTCGGTACTCATTCATCTGCCGGGGCTGGTGCTGACGAAGGAGATCGGGCGGGTGTTGGCCGGGTTGCAGCAGATGGGATTGACGTACCGCGGGTTGTACGGCGAAGGATCGGAAGTGGTGGGCAATTTTTTCCAGATCTCGAATCAGACCACGCTCGGCCGGTCGGAGGAGGATCTGCTGGACCAGCTCATTCGCGTCGTGGGTCACGTGATCGAGCGGGAGGAAGAAGGGCGTCGTGTCCTCCTCCGCGACGCGGGCTATATTATCGAAGACAAGCTCTGGCGGGCGTACGGCACGCTGCGATACGCGCGAAGCCTCACGTTCGACGAAGCGATGAACTACCTGAGTGGCGTACGTCTGGCTGTCGGACTGAAACTGATCCGCGGCCTCAGTGTATATACCCTCAACAAGCTCCTGATCTTTTCGCAGGCCGCGCATCTGTCGGCGGCGGAAGGACGATCGCTGACCGACAGCGAGACCAACCTCGCGCGCGCGCGCTACGTGCGCAGGGCGCTGGAGGATGAGGCCGGCGCCGTCGGTTAGCAGCACGTCCACACTGGGTCCTGAGGGACTGTATGAACGGCTACAACTTCACGGAGCGGGTGCGGAAGGTTCTCGCGATGGCGCGTGAGGAGGCGGCACGCCTTCATCACGAGTACGTCGGCACCGAGCATATCCTGCTCGGCCTCATCCGCGAGGGTGAGGGGGTGGCCGCCACCGTCTTGCAGAATCTCTCCGTCGAGCTGGACGAGATCCAGCAGAAGATCGAGGAAACGGTCAAGAAGGGAAAGGCCGCGCAGACCACCGGTCCGGACCTCCCGTATACCTCGCGCGCGAAGAAGGTGCTGGAGCTTGCGATGAGTGAGGCGCGCGAGCTCAGCCATTCCTACGTGGGCACGGAGCATCTGCTGCTGGGCCTTCTGCGAGAGGAGAAGGGGATCGCCGCGCAGGTGCTCACTGACGCGGGCGTGAATCTCGAGGCCGCGCGTGCGGAGACGCTGCGTATCCTCGGCACGGAGATGCCGCAGCAGCAGGGTGGCGCACAGGCGTCGACGGGCGCGCAGCCCACCCCGGCGGCCCCGAAGGGCGAGAAGAAGTCGAAGACCCCGGCGCTCGACCATTTCTGTCGCGACCTGACGCAACTCGCGGCGGAAGGGCAGCTCGATCCCACGATCGGGCGCGCGAAGGAGATCGAGCGCGTGATGGAGGTGCTCACGCGCCGGAAGAAGAACAACCCCGTCCTGATCGGCGAACCTGGTGTCGGCAAGACCGCGATCGTGGAAGGGCTCGCGCAGCTCATCGCCAACGGCGAATGCCCGGAGTCGCTCCGCGACAACCGGGTACTGTCGCTAGACATGGCGGCCGTCATTGCCGGCACGAAGTACCGCGGTCAATTCGAGGAGCGGTTGAAGGCAGTGATGAACGAGATCGCGCAGAACAAGAACATCATCCTGTTCATCGACGAGTTGCACACCCTCGTTGGTGCGGGGGCGGCCGAGGGCGCGATCGACGCGTCCAACATGCTCAAGCCGGCGCTCGCGCGCGGCGAGCTCCAGTGCGTGGGCGCGTCCACCCTCAACGAGTATCGCAAGTACATCGAGAAGGACGGAGCGCTCGAGCGCCGCTTCCAGACGGTCGTCGTCGATCCGCCCTCCATCGATGAAACGGTGGAGATCCTCAAGGGCCTCCGGAAGAAGTACGAGGATCATCACAAGGTGACGATTCCCGACGCGACGCTGCTGCTCGCGGCCAAGCAGTCGGAGCGCTACATCACCGACCGGTTCCTGCCCGACAAGGCGATCGATGTCATCGACGAGGCGGGCGCTCGCGCTCGACTGGCCGCGCAGGCACCGCCACCGGAGGTCGCTGCCCTGAAGGCCGATCTCGAGAAGGTGAACACGGACAAGGAAACCGCGGTCCGCGACCAGAACTTCGAGAAGGCCGCGGCGCTCCGGGACAAGGAGCGCGAGATCCAGGGGGACATCCGCAAGAAGCAGGAAGAGTGGGAGCAGCGCCGGCAGTCGCACCGGCCGGTGCTGGGCGAAGAGGAGATCGCTTTTATCGTGAGCCGCTGGACGGGAATCCCCGTGACGCGGTTGCAGGAGGCGGAGACCAGCCGCCTGTTGCGGATGGAGGACGAGCTGCATCGCAACGTCATTGGGCAGGACGAGGCGATCAAGGCAATCAGCCGTTCGATTCGTCGCAGTCGCGCCGGACTCAAGGACCCCAATCGGCCGATCGGCTCGTTCATCTTCAGCGGCCCCACCGGGGTCGGCAAGACGGAGCTCGCGCGGTCGCTGGCCAAGTTCCTGTTCGCCGATGCG
>JANLTI010000088.1:0-3561 GCA_031362845.1 Gemmatimonadaceae bacterium
CGATGACGCGCAGAGCATATACGCCTTTCGTGGCGCGCACTTCCGCAACATCCTCGATTTTCCGCGGCAGTTCCCCGGCACCACGATGGTGACGCTGGCGCAGAACTACCGGAGCACCGCGCCCATTCTCGCCCTCTCCAACATCGTCATCTCGCGAGCGGAGGAGCGATTCACCAAGGAGCTCTACACCCACCGCGAGGGAGGGGAGCAGCCGTGGCTCGTCACGGCGAAGGACGAGGCGCAGCAGACGCGATTCGTCGTCGATCGCGTGCTCGAGCTGCACGAGAGTGGCGTGCCGTTGCGCGAGATGGCGGTGCTCTTCCGTGCCGGCTACATGTCGGCAGATCTCGAGATCGAGCTCGCCAATCGCAAGATCCCCTTCGAGAAGTGGGGTGGCCTCAAGTTCCTCGAGGCGGCGCACGTGAAGGACGTGCTCGCCTTCCTGCGCGTGTCGGAGAATCCGCGCGACGAGGTGAGCTGGTATCGCATCCTCATGCTCATGCCCGGCATCGGCGATACCACGGCTCGCACGATGATGACGGCGATGCAGGAGCGGGCGTGGGACCCCGACGCCTTCACGCATCTCGTACCGCCACCGCGAGCGCGCGACGCGCACCGCTCGCTCTCCGTGATGTTGCGCCAGCTCCGCGGCCTCACCAACCGCGACGGCGACTCGGCCGGCGCCAAGGTGGCCAGTGACATCGCGGCCGTGCGAGCCATCTACGACTCCGTGCTCAAGGAGAAGTACGATCGCCCCGAAGCGCGGCTTGCCGATCTCGATCAGCTTCGCACGATCGCCGCAGGGTATCCTTCCCGTTCGGCCTTCCTCGCCGCGCTCGCGCTCGACCCGCCGTCCAACACCCAGGATCTCGCCGGCGGATCGGATTCCGAGAACGACGCCCTCGTACTCAGCACCGTGCACAGCGCCAAGGGCAAGGAGTGGAAGGCCGTCTTCATCATCTGGGCAGTGGACGGCTGGTTCCCGTCGTCACGTGCGGTGGAGGATCCCGCTGAGCTGGAGGAAGAGCGCCGCCTCATGTACGTCGCGCTCACCCGCGCCAAGGACGAGTTGGCGGTGGTCTACCCGATGCAGGTGTATGGGTCGCGGCGCGGGGCGGAGTACAGCTTCGATCAGTTGTCGCGCTTTCTCGATCGCGGCGTGCGGGCGACCATGCAACGCGTCGTGGTGGAGGAACCCGGCGACGTGCCGACGCCGGCTCCGCTCACGGCGCCGGTGGTGGATCTGCGAGCGCTCATGCGGGGACGATTCGGAGGGGCATAGCGGCGCTTGCCAAGGATGCGCTAGTGATCACGGCTGGCCTCCTCAGTTCGAGCGCGTGATCGCACGCTACTGGCGTACGGAGACTTCGTAGTCCATAATGGACTTGCGAGTCTCTCACGGAGTCCAACGATTACCGCGTCCAAGCGTCCCGATGCCGCCGCCCGGCAGCGACTTCTCGCCCGCACCGTGCCCCTCGCCGACGGGATTGCTGCCCTGCTCTTTCCCTTCGCTGAAGTAGTCGTCCACGACCTGACGACACAAACCATCGTGCACCTCGCCAACAACCTCTCGCGCCGAGCCATCGGCGACGGCACCGCGCTCGACGATCTCGAGTTCGAAGATGACGAGAGCGTGATCGGCCCCTACGAGAAGCGCAACTGGGATGGTGGTCGAATGCGGGCCATCAGCATCTGCCTGCGGGACGACCAGCATCGGCCGATCGGTGTGCTGTGCGTCAACGTGGCGATCTCCGGGTTCGAGCAGGCGCGCGCAACCCTCGAACTCCTGGCGAGCGGTGTCCGCGTCGCGCCGCAACCCGAACGGCTCTTCCGGGACGACTGGCAGGACAAGGTCATCGCCTTCCTCCACGCGTGGCTCGAGTCGCGGCGCCTCGCGCTCGGTGCGCTCACGCGCGAGCAGAAACGCGAGCTGATCCTGGCGCTCGAGGCCAGCGGCGCTTTTCGGGGCCGGAACGCCGTGCCGTATGTCGCCAAGGTGCTCGACCTGGGGCGGGGCACCGTCTTCAAATACCTCAAGGCGAAGCGTGAGAGCGTCGCCAGGACCGAGCGCACATGACGACACCACGTACGACGATCGACTGCGACCTTCTCGTCGCCGGAGCCGGCGCTGCAGGATTCTCCGCCGCCGTCACCGCCGCCGCATCTGGCCTCAAGGTCGTGATGGTCGAGAAGGCGCCGTACTTCGGTGGCTCAACCTGTTTCTCCGCCGGGATGGTCTGGATTCCCGGGAGCCGTCAAGCCCGTGCTGCTGGCATTGCGGATGACCCGAAGGCGGCGCTCGCGTATCTCCACGCTGAAGCGGGCGATCACCTTCAGCGCGAGAGCGCGGAGGTCTACGTCGAACGCGGGGCCGAGATTCTCGCCTGGTTCGAGGACAACACGCATGTGTCGGTCACGCTCTCACCGAAGTGGCCTGACTACCACCCAACCCTTCAAGGCGGGACGCCCGGCGGCCGCAGCCTCGGGCCTTCGCCCTTCGATGGGCGGACCCTCGGCAATCGCTTCGCTCAACTCCGCCCGCCACTCGCGACGACGATACTGTTCGGCGGGATGATGATCGGGCGAGAAGACCTGCCGAAGTTCTACTCCATCACGAAAGACTGGCGCTCGGCGCTCCACGTCGGGTTGCTGTACCTGCGCTTTCTACGCGACCGCCTGTCATGGCCGCGAGGAACCCGGCTGTCGAACGGGAACGCGCTCATCGCGATGCTTGCTCGCACGGCGTTCGAGCGTGGGGTCGAGCTGCACCTCGAGACGCCGATTACCAGGCTGCTCACGGAAGGCGATAGGGTGACTGGCGCCGAGGTGAACGGAAAGTCGGGGCCGATGACCATTCGCGCCCGTGGTGGAGTGGTGCTCGCCTGCGGTGGGTTCCCCGCGAGCGACGAACTCACGCGGCAGTACCTCCCACACGTCGCCGCCGGAAAGGGCCATCGCACGCTGACCCCGGACACCAACACCGGCGACGGTTTCCGCCTGGGCACCTCGTTTGGCGTCGACGTCGTCGACGACCAGCGCAGCCCCGTGGCGTGGACACCGGTGTCGCTCGTGCCGCAACCCGACGGCACCATGATTCCGTTCCCGCACTTCAACGACCGCGGGAAGGCCGGTTACATCTGTGTAGACCGTCGCGGCCGGCGATTCGTCAGCGAAGCAACGTCCTACCACGATTTCGTCCCGGCGATGATCGAGGCCTGCCGTGAGGATGCCCTCGTGGAATGCTGGGTGCTCTGCGACGCCGCCGCGCTTCGGCGCAATGGGCTCGGACGCGCCCCATGTCCCCCCGGCAGCATCAAGCCGTTCCTGAGTTCGGGATACCTCAAGCAGGGAGCAACGCCAGGAGAACTCGCGCGCGTGTGCGGGATCGACGCTGAGGGATTGGAGCGGACGCTGCGCACGTTCAACGCAGGCGCGTCCCGAGGAGAAGACCCCGAGTTCGGAAAGGGGAAGAACGTCTACGAGCGATTCAACGGTACCATCGGCATCGCGCCCAACCCGTGCCTTGCACCCATCGCCACGCCGCCGTTCTACGCGGTGCGC
>JANLTI010000128.1:0-71819 GCA_031362845.1 Gemmatimonadaceae bacterium
GCCGCGACTTTGCCATGCTGTCGCTGCAGCTGAAGAAGGGCGAGCACGTCGGACTGCCCGGAGTGCACTATGCGCACACCGGTGCCTCCACCCCTTCGCCATCCAGATTCACGCTCAGCGGCTCGGCGCTCGTCACCTTCAGCCAGGGCAATTGCGCATAGTGCACTCCGGGCAATCCGACGTGCTCGCCCTTCTTCAGCTGCAGCGACAGCATGGCAAAGTCGCGGCGGGACATCGACTCGATGACGCACAGGTCCAGCAGGCCATCGGTGACGCTCGCGTCGGGTGTCATGATCGTGCCGCCGCCCGTCACGCGTGCGCTCCCCACGGCGAAGGCGAGAAAGTCCACGTCCAGGTCGAACCCCGCGCTGGAGAACGCGGCGTGGCGCGACTGGTCGCTCGCCATCTTGCGGATCGCCGTGATGGCATACGCCAGCGGCCCGAGCGATGCCTTGAAATCCGCCGGGGTCTCCGCCGTCGCTTCCGCCCCGACACCGCCCGTGGAGACGTTGAGAAAGCGACGGCCGTTCATCGATGCCGTATCGATGCGCACGGGCTTGCGACGCAGGATAACATCCATGGCATGATCGGCGTCTTCCGGAATGCCCGTTTGCCTCGCGAAATCGTTCGCGGTGCCGAGCGGCACGACACCCAGCGGGACGTCGCGCCCGTCCAGCCCGTTCACGACCTCGTTCAGCGTTCCGTCGCCCCCGCACGCCACGACGACATCGGTGCCCCGATCGGCAGCGTTCGCCGTGAGCTCCTCGGCGTCGCCCGCGTTCCAGGTGATGCGAACGTCCACGGCGTGTCCGCGCTCGCGCACCCACGACACCATCTGGCGAAGCTCGGGCCGGTCGGCGCGCGCGCCGTGGACAATGTACGTGATGTGCTTGCGAATGTTCGGCATGCGGTGGTCGGCGGTGCGGTAGTCCGAGCGGCGGTTTCGTCGCTCGCGGGAGAGCAATAGTATGTGCGCGCGTGCGGAGCGCTTCCAGCCGTCGGCGCCGAGCGTGACCACCTGGGGCTCCTCATACCACGCACCCGCGCTGGTGAACGAGGTCGTGGAGTTGCTCGGACAGTCGCGCCTCGTGCTCGATGGCACGCTCGGTGGCGGCGGTCACAGCGCGGCGCTTCTGGAGGCGGGTGTGGAGCGCGTCATCGGCGTGGATCGCGACCCCGACGCCCTCGCCGCCGCGACCGCGCGGCTCACGGCCGCCGCCGCGGCGGGACGGTTCACCGCGCTCCGCGGCAACCATGCGTCGCTCGACGAGCTTCCGCTCTCCGGCCTTGGCTTCGACGGCATCCTGCTCGACCTTGGCATCTCGTCGCACCAGATCGACGACGCGACGCGAGGCTTCTCGTTCCGCGAAGGCGCGCCACTCGACATGCGGATGGGTCGTGACGCCGTGCGGTCTGCGGCCGACGTGCTCAACGAGACGGACGAGGCGACGCTCACCGGCATGTTCCGCGATTTTGGTGACGAGCCTCGCGCTGGTCGACTTGCGCGGGAGATCGTGCGGCGACGCGGTACGCGACCGTTCGTGAACAGCGACGATCTCGTCGGCGCCATCCGCGGCGCACTGGGGCCGCGCTCCGGCGCGTCGGAGTTCGCGCGGCTGTTCCAGGCCGTTCGCATTGCGGTGAACGATGAGCTCAGCGGACTGGCCATCGCGCTGCCCGCGTTGCGCGACCGGCTGGCGTCGGGCGGAGTGATGGCCATCCTCTCCTACCACTCTGGCGAGGACCGACTGGTCAAGCACGCCTTCCGCGCCTGGAGTGAGGCATGCATCTGCCCGCCTCGGCTACCCATGTGCGCCTGCGGCGGCGACCATGCACTCGGCACAGTGCTCACGCGCCGGGCCATTGTCGCCTCGGCGGAAGAAGTGATGCACAACGCACGCGCTCGCAGCGCCCGGCTCCGCGCATGGCGAAAGGACGAGTAGGGAGCGCGGGCCGCGGGCGAATCCGCTTCGTCCTCGTGCTGCTTGGTTTCCTCGTGATCGCCGTGGGCGTCATCCTGCGGCGGTCCTACGGCATCGCGAACGCCCGCGAGTTGCAGGACCTCGATGCTCGGCGCGCTGCGCTGATGGCGGCTCGCCTGCGACTCGAGGGTGACGTGCGCACCGCCGCCAGCCGTGCCGTGCTGCAACCCATTGCCGAGCAGCGCCTGCGCATGCGCGTGCCGGCCGACAGTCAGGTGATCATCCTTCCTCGCGCCTCGAATGAACGGCCCTAGCCGCGTCGGTCTCGTGCATCTTGTTCTCGCCGTGTTCGCGCTCACCATCGTGGGTCAGGCGGCGCGCGTGCAGCTCTGGCAGGGTCGCGCATGGGCCGCGAGCGCCTCGCGCCAGCAGAGCACCGAACGCGTGATTCCGGCTCCGCGCGGCGAGATCCTGGATGGCACCGGCGAGACGCTCGCGCAGAGTCGCGAAACGGTGAAGCTCGACGTGGCCCCGCAGGAAGTGAAGGACCGGCGCGCATTACGGGGCGTGCTGCTGGCGGCGGGCGTGGCGCCGGCGATGGTGGCGCGAGCCGTCGACCCGGCGCGGCGCTGGGTCCAGTTGCCTGGCCGGTATGTCGCGGCGGATATCGCGCGCGCGTCGGCCATGCGTGGCGTCTACACCACGCCCATCATCGAGCGGGCATATACGTCGAGTGCGGGCTTGCGACGGTTGCTCGGCCGGGTGGATGCCGATGGGCGGGCAGTCGATGGCGTTGAGCTCGCGCTCGACTCCATTCTGCGCGGCACTCCCGGCTCGGCGACCGTGATGCGTGACGGGCGCGGCCGCCGATTCGAGTCACCGGACTCGCCCGGCAAGTCGCCAGTCGCCGGCTACACCGTGATGCTCACGATCAACCTGGAGCTTCAGGCCATCGCCGAGCGCACGCTGGGCGACGCCGTCGCGAGGATGGGGGCGGAGGGCGGCGACGTCGTGGTGCTGGATCCGGTGCACGGCGAGATCCTCGCGATGGCGAGCGAACGGCAAGATCCCACCGCGACCGCGGCCACCGCGCTCACCGAGCCCTACGAACCGGGGTCCACGCTGAAGCCATTCGTCGCCGCCGTGCTGCTCGAGAAGGGCCGCGCGCGCGAGACGGACGTCGTGAACACGTTCGATGGACAGCTCACCATCAACGGAAGAACGATCAACGACGAGCATCGCGCGCCGCGCCTCTCGCTCGCCGAGGTGATCCGGTGGTCCAGCAACGTCGGCATCGTGCAGTTTGCCGAGCGGCTCTCGCCTCGCGAGTCGTTCGAGGCATTGCGCGACTTCGGGTTCGGCACGCCCACCGGCGTGCCGTATCCGGTGGAGGCCTCCGGCACCCTGCGCGAGCCGGCACGATGGTCGGCGCAATCAGCGAATTCCATGGCGATGGGCTACGAGGTGGCGGTCACACCGCTCCAGCTCGCGGCGGCTTACGTCGCGCTGGCGAACGACGGTGAGCTGCTCGAGCCGGCACTCGTGAAGGAGGTGCGAGCGCCCGATGGTCGCGTTCTCTTCCGGCACGAGCGCCGTGTCGTGCGTCGCGTGGTCTCGCCCGCCGTGGCGCGCCGCGTGCGTACGATGTTGCTCGGCGTGGTCGAGGGTGGCACCGCGGTGCGGGCGGATCTCGGAAGCTTCGCCCTCGCCGGCAAGACGGGGACGGCTCGTCGCACGGTGCAGGGCCGCTACGCGCCGGGCCAGCACATCCCCACCTTCGTTGGGCTCTTCCCCGCCGACAATCCACAGTTCGTCATCCTCGTGAAGCTCGACAATCCCCGTGGCGCGTACGTCGGTGGACTCACCGCGGCGCCCGTGACCAAGGCCGTCCTGGAAGCGGCGCTGGCGTCGCGCAGCGCGGCGCTCGATCGCGGCACACTCGCCGCCTCGCGTCGCGAACGTGTGCTCGATTCGAGCGGCACCGCGCGTCGCGCGGCCGTCGCCACACAGGTCGCCGACGATAGCACCGCGGCGATGCAACCTACCGACGATGACACGGCGGCATCCATTCCGTTCGTCGCCGTGCTGCCCTCGCCTCCACCGCCACGCGTTGGCGTAGCGCCCGCGCGTGCCGTGCCCGACGTGCGCGGTCTCTCGGTGCGCAAGGCCGTGCATGCTCTGCATCAGGCGGGATTCCGCGTGCAACTCGTGCCGGGCGCGCCCGGCACGACGGATCCGGTTGCGGGCAGCAGCGCACCGGCTCGCTCGATCGTACGCCTGGCGGGCGCGCCGTGACTGCCGTCGCGCTCTCCGTCATCACCGATGCGTTGCGTGAGGCAGGCCTGCTGGACGACGTCATCGGTACGCTCCCGCGCGACATCACCAGCGTGAGTGACGACAGTCGTGCGATGGCGGCCGGCGCGCTGTTTCTGGCCGTGCGCGGCGCGGACCGCGATGGCCACGACTATCTGGAGGGGGCGGCGACCGCCGGTGCCACCGCGGCGCTCGTGGCCGATCCCGCGCGCACGACGCTCCCCGCGCTCGTGGTGCATGACACCCGACGTGCTGCGGCCATCGCGGCCGCGGCATTTCATGGATTTCCGGCGCGCCAGCTCCGGCTCGTCGGCGTGACGGGAACGAATGGCAAGACCACCACGGTGGGCATGCTGCGTCACCTGCTCGACGCGCCGGACGCACGGTCGGCGTCCATTGGAACGCTCGGCGTGCTGATCGGCTCCAACGGCGAGGCCGCGGTCGGTGGCGGCGGTCTGACGACGCCGGGTCCCGTGGAACTGCAGCGCGTCCTGCGGCAGCTGCACGATCAAGGCGTCCGCACCGTCGCCATGGAGACATCGTCGCACGCGCTGCACCAGCACCGCGTCGACGCGGTGCGCTTCGACGCCGCCGTGTTCACCAACTTCACGCGCGACCATCTCGACTACCACCTGACGATGGAGTCGTACTTCGCGGCGAAGGCGATGCTCGCGGCGCTGCTTGCCACGGGCGGCACGCTCATCGTGAACGCGGACGATCCCGCATGGGCGGCGCTGCCGGGCGTGCAGCGCACGATCCGGTTCAGCCTCGAGCGCGCGGCCGACGTCACGGCGACGGACGTCCAATACACGCCACGCGGCAGCGCGTGGTCGCTCACCCTGGGCGGCGACCGGCACACCGTGACACTGCCGCTCATCGGCGACTTCAACATCGCCAATGCGCTTGCCGCGGCCGCGGCCGCGTGGGCACTCGGTATCCCGGCGGACGTGGTGGCGGCGCGCCTCCAGGTGATGCCGCAGGTGCCCGGGCGCCTGGAGATCGTGCACGAGCGACCGACCGTGCTGCGGGACTATGCGCACACGCCGGATGCGCTCGCACGTTCGCTCGCGGCGGTGCGCCCCTTCACCACGGGCGCGCTCACCGTGGTGTTCGGTTGCGGCGGCGATCGGGACCGGGGAAAGCGGCCCGAGATGGGGCGCATCGCCGAGATCGGCGCCGACCGGTCCATCGTGACGAGCGACAATCCGCGCACCGAAGATCCTCAGCGCATTCTCGACGATATCGAGGCGGGCATGTCGCTGGGACGCCACGAGCGGATCGAGGACCGGCGCGACGCGATTACCCGCGCCATCGCTGGCGCCAAGGCCGACGATGTGATCCTGCTCGCAGGCAAGGGCCACGAGACGTACCAGATTCGCGGCACCGTGAAGTATCCATTCGATGAGCGCGCGATCGTGCGCGAGATCATTGCCGACGGAGAGACCTGATGGCCGACGTCACCACCCCGCAAGCGAGCGCGCTCGCCCAGCCCCAGTTCTGGACGCTCGACGGCATCGCCGCCGCACTCGGCGCGGGCCCTCGTGGCGAGCTCCGTCTCGCGCGCATCGCCACCGACACGCGATCGGTGGGCGCCGGTGACGCCTTCGTCGCGCTCAAGGGCGAGAGCTACGATGCGCACGATTTTCTCACGGACGCCGTGCAGAAGGGCGCGGCAGCGCTCATCGTCAGCGACGCCTCGCGTGCCGCCGGGCTCGGCGTTCCGGTGTATGCCGTCCGTGACACGCTCGAGGCGCTCGGCGCCCTCGCCCGACATCGCCGTCGCGCCTGGGCAAGGCCGGTGATCGGGGTGGTGGGCACGAATGGCAAGACGAGCACGAAAGAGCTGATCCGCGCGGCGCTCGGCGGGGCGCTTCGCGTTCATGCCACGGTGGGCAACTACAACAATCTGGTCGGCGTGCCGCTCACGCTGTTCGCGCTGCCCGAAGACGCCGACATCGCCGTCATCGAGATGGGCACGAATCAGCCAGGCGAGGTGGCGGCACTCCGCGCGATCGTGGAACCGGACATCGTCGTCGTGACGTCGATTGCCGAAGAGCATCTCGAGGGGCTCGGTGACCTCGCGGGCGTCCTGCGCGAGGAGGTCTCGGCGTGTGACGGTGTTGCGCTGGCCATCGTGCCGGCGTCGCAGCCCGAGATCCTCGACGCGGCGCGTCCGCTCGCCCGCCGCGCGATGAGTGCCGGTCTGGACACCGGCGATCTGCACCCGGACGCGTGGGGCGTGGAGCCGGACGGGCAGGGGTGGGTGCGGCTCGACGAGACGCGTGTGCGCATTCCCCTGCGCGGCGTGCACAACCTGCGTAATGCGATGCTGGCACTTGCCGTCGCGCGCGAGCGCGGCGTCTCGATGAAGGACGCCGCGCGCTCACTCGCGATCATGCCGGCCCCGCCCATGCGTGTGCACTTCGAGGCGTGCGGCGCCGCCACCGTCATCAACGACGCGTACAACTCCAATCCCGGTTCGGCGCGTGTCGCGCTCGAACTGCTGGAGCATGCAGGCGCGGGCCGCCAGCGCGTCGCCGTGCTCGGCACGATGCTCGAGCTCGGCGTGCAGGCGGATCGTCTGCACGATGAGGTCGCTCGCGCCGCACTGGCGTCGCCGATCGAGCTGGTGGTGGGTGTCGGCGAGTTCGCCGACGCATTGGCGCGGGTGGCGCCCGGCGATCCTCGGGTCGTGTCGGGCGCGGAGCCGGACTCCGCGTGGCGCGCCGTGCATTCGCGCCTCGCTCCCGACGCAGTTATTCTGCTCAAGGGCTCGCGCGGCGTTCGCCTCGAGCGCCTGATCCCCGTCATCTCGGAGTGGGCGTCGGCCCGCTGACCGTCGCTCCGTCCGCTCGACCACGCTCTTCGCCCCAGGTCCCTTGCTCTACTACCTGTTCCTTCCGCTCATTCCGACGTTCCATCTCCTGAACGTCTTCACGTACATCACGTTCAGGGCGGCAGGCGCCGCGGTCACGGCCATCCTCATCAGCTTCGTCATCGGGCCGACGATCCTGCGCCGGCTCAACGCGGCGGCCAACTATCAGGTGGTGCGCGAGGGAACGCCGGACTCGCATGCCATCAAGGGGAAGACGCCCACGATGGGCGGACTGATCTTCCTCTTCTCGTCGCTCGTGGCGACGCTGCTGTGGGCGCGGGTGTTCAGCCACTACGTCATGATCGCGCTCCTCGTCACGGCGGCGATGGGGGCGATCGGCTTCATCGACGACATGCTCAAGCTGAAGCAGAAACGCCTCGGGTTGAAGAACGAGGGGCTGGTGGAGCGGAACAAGCTGTTCGGCCAGGTGATGATCGGGCTCGCGCTGGGCACCTATCTCTGGCTGCGGCCGTTGTCGCCCAACCTGCCCGATCCGTCGATCACGCTGCCGTTCTACAAGTACCTGCTGGTGGTCTTCACCTTTCCCGTGCTCTACATCCTGTTCGTCACGTTCATCCTCACCGGCGTCAGCAACGCGGTGAATCTCACGGATGGGCTGGACGGACTCGCGGCCGGCCTCTGCGCCATCGCCTTCGCCGTGATGGCGGTGTTCGCATATCTCATCGGACGTGTGGATGCGAGTCGCTACCTGGGCATCTTCTATCTCCAGCATGCGGGCGAGTTGACGATCTTCTGCGCGGCGATGACGGGCGCGTTGATCGGGTTCCTCTGGTTCAACACCTTCCCGGCCCAGGTCTTCATGGGCGACACGGGGTCGCTCGCGCTCGGTGGCGCACTCGGCGCGGTGGCGATCATGCTCAAGTCCGAATTTCTGCTGATCTTCGTCGGCATCGTCTTCATCGCCGAGACAGTCTCCGTGCTGCTCCAGCGGTTCGTGTTCAAGTATCACAAGCGACGACACGGCCTCGAGTACGCGCAGAAGAATCGGGTGTTCGCGCGCGCGCCGCTGCATCACCACTTCGAGGTCAAGGGCTGGAGCGAGCAGCAGGTCGTGGTTCGTTTCTGGATCATCGGCATCATCGGCGCCTTCCTCGCGCTCAGCACGCTGAAGCTGCGATAGCATGCCCGTTCGATCGCTCACCGAGGCGCTGCCGGCCGGCTGGACCCGCGGCGAGATCAGTGTGCTCGGCCTGGCGCGCAGCGGTCGCGCGGCCGCAGAGCTGCTGCGACGGGCTGGCGCGGATGTCTACGCCAGCGACGCCGGTACCGGCGATAGCGTCGCCCACGCCGCCGCTGCACTCGAGCGGTTGGGCGTGGACGTGCAGTCTGGTGGTCACGACCTGTCGCGCATCGCCGCCAGCGCGCTCGTCGTCGCGAGTCCCGGCATCCCGCCCGATGCCCCGCCCCTCGTGGCCGCGCGAGCGGCTGGCGTGCCCGTCGTCGGCGAACTGGAAGCGGCGCTGCACTTCCTGCCGCATCAGCGCTACGTCGCCATCACCGGCACCAACGGCAAGACCACGACGACGGCAATCGCGCACAAGCTGCTCGAGGGGCTGGGCTACGACGCCGTCGCGGCGGGCAACATCGGCACGCCGCTCGCCGAGATCGCGCTGCGCGACGCACAGCCGGACTGGATCGCGCTCGAGACATCGTCGTTCCAGTTGCACGACACGCCGAGCATCGCGCCGACGTCGGGCATTCTCACCAACCTCTCGGCCAATCATCTCGACCGCTACGACGACGTCGAGGGATACTACGGTGACAAGGCGCGCCTGTTCCGGAACGCCGCGGAGCGATCGGTGTGGGTGAGCAATGCGGACGATCCGGATGTGCAGCGCATGGTGACGGGCGTGCGTGGCGCTCACCTGCGCTTCACTACGGGGCAGGGTGCTGCCGATGGTTACTTCGACCGCTCGCGCGTGCAGCTCGTGGTGCTCGGGGCACCGCTCATCGATCGGAGCGACCTCGTGCTGCTGGGCGATCACAACGTCGCGAATGCGCTTGCCGCGGCGCTCGCCGTGATGGGCGTGGACGAAGCGCATCGCACCGACGATGCTCGGGCCCGCGTCGCCGATGCGTTGCGCAGCTTTCGCGCGCTCGAGCACCGCATCGAACCTGCGGGCCGCTACGGCGACGTGGAGTGGATCAACGATTCCAAGTCCACCAACGTGGCGTCCACGCTCGTGGCGCTGAAGGGCATGCAGCATCCCACGGTGCTGCTGCTGGGCGGGCGGCACAAGGGGGAGCCGTACGGTGCGCTCGCCGACGAATTGCGGCGCACGGTGAAGCTGGTGGTCGCGTATGGCGAGGCGGCATCCATCGTGGAATCGGATCTGGCCGGCGTGGTGCCGATCGCGCGGGAGGCCTCGTCGTTCGATGCTGTGCTCGCGCGGGCGCGCGCGGCAGCGGCGCCCGGTGACGCCGTGCTGCTGTCGCCCGCCTGCTCGAGTTACGACATGTTCGACAACTACGAGGAGCGGGGTCGGGCGTTCAAGCGCATCGCGGCCGAGCTGGGCGCAGCGCGCGGGTGAGCACGGCGGCGAGCGCCCGCGACCGTCCGCACGTCGTGGCGCAGGTCCGCGAACGCTGGCGCATGGGATCGGAGGCCCGTGGGCTCATGCTCGTGACGGCGGTGCTGCTCGCATTCGGCCTGGCTGTCCTCTACAGCGCCAGTGCGATCGTCGCCATGCAGGAGGGGCGGAACAGCTGGTACTATATTGCGCGCCAGACGAGCGGCGTGCTGGCTGGTGTCATCGCGTTCGCCGCGGCCGCCAAGCTTCCCGCGGAGAAGTGGCACGACTGGGCGTGGCCGCTGATGTATCTCGCCATCGCGCTGCTCGTGCTCTGCCTCGTCCTGCCGGAGCGCATCGCCCCGCGCATCAACGGCTCCAAGCGATTTCTCTTCGGCAGCTCGCTGCAACCCTCGGAGTTCGGCAAGCTCGCCGTCGTCGTCTGGACCTCGATGCTGATCGTGAAGAAGGGCACGCAGCTCCGGCGCCTCACCAAGGGCGTGCTGCCTTTCTTCGTCGTGATCGGCGTGTGCGACATTCTCGCCGCGCTCGAGCCCGACCTCTCGGTGGCCATGCTGTACACCGTCGTGCTGGGCGTGCTGCTGTTCGTGGGTGGCGCGCGCGTGGCGCACTTCGTCTTCATCGGGCTCATTCTCGCCGTGCCGCTGTGGCGCCAGATCGAGAAGGTGCAGTACGCCGTGCTGCGTCTCACCTCGTTCCTCGATCCCGGCGCCGCACCCTCGCAAGTGAGCTATCAGCTCACGCAGTCGCTCATCGCCGTCGGCTCGGGAGGCGCGCTGGGGCAGGGGTTCGGACAGGGGCGGCAGCAGTACGGGTTTCTGCCCTTTCCGTACAGCGACTTCATCGCCAGCAACATCGGGGAAGAGTGGGGGTTCCTCGGATTGGCGGCGGTCACGATTGCCTTCTCCGCGTACGCGCTGCTCGGCTTCCGGATCGCGCGCCGCGCGCGCAGCCCGTTTCTGCAGCTCGTCGCGGTGGGGCTGACCTTCGTCACGGCGCTCACGGCCTACCTGCACATCGGCGTCGTGGTCGGGCTCTTGCCTACCACGGGGCTGACACTGCCGTTCGTCTCCTACGGGCGCTCCAACATCGTGCTCACGATGTTCTTCACGGGAATTCTCGTGAACATCGGCAGCACGAGGGAACGCGTGATCGGTGGCGGCGCGACCGATCCCATTTCACCCGCCTGAGCACTCACGATGGCAACGAAGACGACCGTTCTGTTCGCCGGCGGGGGAACCGGCGGACATCTCTACCCGGGTCTCGCCATCGCGCGGACGCTGGTGCGACTGGATCCCGACGTGCAGCCCGTGTTCATCGGCGCGTTGCGTGGTCTCGAGAAGACGGTGCTGCCCGGCACCGAGTTTCCGCACCTGCTGCTCGATCTGCACCCGCTCTACCGCACGAAGGTGTGGGAGAACTGGCGCACCATCCGTGGCGCCGTCGGCGCGTGGCGACAACTGCACACGCTCGCGACGTCGCGTCGCCCGGCACTGGTCGTCGGCACGGGTGGCTACGCCGCGGGCATCGCGCTGGCCTACGCCGCCTTTCATCGCATCCCCATCGTGCAGCAGGCGGGCGACAGCTATCCCGGTCTCACGGCGCGGGCGTTTCGACGGTGGACCACGGAATACTATCTCGCGTTCCCCGAGGCTGGACGCGTCATCGGCGGTGAAGCGACGCAGCACGTCGACACCGGCGCGCCCATCGAGCCACCGCCGCGTCCGCGTCCCGATCGTGCCGCGGCGCGGCGCGCGTGGGGCTTTCCGGAGCGTGGCGGGCACGTGCTGCTCATCTACGGCGGCAGCCAGGGCTCGCGCGCCATCAATCTCGTCGTCGCGGAGTGGGTGCGCCGCGGCCTGCCCGACGATCTCCATCTCATCTGGATGACGGGCAAGGCGAGTTACGCGGAGTTCGCCGCGCTCGAGAGCGCGCGCGTCAAGGTGCGTGAGTATCTCGCGCCGATCGCGGATGCGTACGCCGCCACCGACCTCGCACTGGTGCGCGCCGGTGCGATGACGACGGCGGAGCTGTTCGCGTGGGAGATCCCCGCCGTGCTCGTGCCACTCCCCACCGCGGCAGCCGATCATCAATCCGTGAACGCGCGCACGCTCGAGGCGGCCGGTGCGGCCATCCAGGTGCGTCAAGCCGATCTGACGGCAGACCGCCTCGACTCGACCATCCGCGCGCTGATGAGCGAGCCCGGCGCGATGACTCGGCTCGCCGCGGGTGCAGCGGCACGCGCGCGGCCCGACGCGGCGCAGACGATCGCGCGGCGCATCCTCACGCTGCTGGGCAGGGGCTGAGCCGCACGGTATATTCACGCGCCGACATGACGCTCCTTCTCGATATCGCCGACTCGCGCCCCATCCACTTCGTCGGGATCGCCGGCGCGGGCATGAGCGCGCTGGCCGAGCTGTTCCTCCTGCGCGGCGCGCGCGTCACCGGTTGCGACCTGCACCCCGAGAATGCCGCCGACCTCGTCGCCCGCGGCGTCGAGGTACACGGCGCGCACTCCCCGGACCACGTGGAGGGTGCACGCGCCCTGGTCGTCACGTCGGCGATGCCGAAGGATCATCCTGAACTCGTGCGCGCGCTCGAGCTTGGCCGTCCCGTCATCCGCCGCGCCGAAGCACTGGGACAGGTTACCGCCGGTACGATGCTCGTCGGCGTGGCCGGCACCCATGGCAAGTCCACCACCACGGTCCTCACCACCGAGGCGCTCGCCGCTGCCGGACTCGCGCCCACGGGATACGTCGGCGCGCGCGTCACGTCGTGGGGCGGAAACGTGCACGCGGGCGGCCGCGAGCGATTCGTCGTCGAAGCCGACGAGTACGACCGGTCGTTCCTCGCCTTGACGCCCACCGTCGCGGTGGTCACCAACCTCGAGGCGGACCACATGGACATCTACGTCGACCTCGACGATCTGCGCGACACGTTCGCGCAGTATGTCCGCGGCGCGCGTTATGTCGTCCTGTGTGCCGATGATGCCGAGGCGAACCGGATTCCCACGCCGCCCACCGCCGAGGTGATTCGGTACGGTCTCACCTCGCCCGATGCCCGGCTCCGCGGCACCCACCTCCAACGCGAGGGACTGGGCACCCGCTTCAGCGTCCTCTACGACGGCAAGCACCTGGGGACAGTCACCCTGGCGGTGCCGGGCGAGCACAACGTGCGCAATGCGCTCGCGGCGCTCGCGGTTGGACTCGGCCTGGGCGCGACCGTGCCGCAGATGGCGCCCGGCATCGCCGCCTTCAAGGGGGTGGAGCGCCGATTCCAGCTCCTCGGTGAGTGCGACGGCGTGCTCGTCGTTGACGACTACGCGCATCATCCCACCGAAGTCCGCGCCACCATCCAGGCGGCGCGCGCCGCGGCGCCGGAGCGGCGACTCGTCATCGCCTTCCAGCCGCACCTCTTCTCCCGTACGCGCGATCTCGCGCGCGAGTTCGGCGACGCGCTCGCGCAGGCCGATGCGGTGTACCTGCTGGACGTCTATCCCGCGCGCGAACGGCCGATTGAAGGCGTCACCAGCGACCTCATCGCCGCGGCGATGCGATCGCGCGGGCGACCGGCGGTGTGGCAGGGCACGCGCGCGGCCCTCGTCGCGGCCATCGGCGGCGACACGCGGGCCGGCGATCTCGTCATCACGATGGGTGCCGGCGACGTCACGCGTTGCGGTCCCGCGCTGCTGTCGGCGCTCGGGGTCGGGACCCGGTGAACGACGCTCGGGGAGACGACGGTGCGCGTGGAACGGGCGCACGACTGCCGGCCTGGCGACTGGGCGGCGGCACACTGCTCGTCATCGGGTTGCTCGCGACGCCGTTCTGGGGTCCGCGCGTCCTCGCAAGACTCGACTTCTTTCGGGTGCGCAAGGTGGAGCTGCTCGGCGTCCGATACACCCCTCCGGCCGAGGTCCTCGACCGCCTGGCGGTCGACACCACGCGCAGCGTCTGGGATCCGCTCGAGCCGCTCGTGGCCCGCGTGGCCCGGCACCCGCAGATCGAGCGCGTCACCGTGACGCGCAGGCTGCCGGGCACGCTCGTCGTCGAGGTGATCGAGCGCCGCCCGATCGCGCTCGTCACCATCGGCGCGACGCTGCGCGCCATGGACGAACGCGGGGTGATGCTGCCGCTCGATCCCAGCCGCACCCCCGTCGACGCGCCGATCGTCCGCGCCGCGCGGCGCGGCACCACGGTGTATCATTTACTCGGCGCGATGCAGCGCGACGCGCCACGACTGTACGCGCGCGTGAGCTCCATCGCCTCGGTCGGCAGTGACGAGCTGCTGATCCAGGTGGCCGAGCTGCCCGTGCGCACGATGACGACCGTGTCGCTCGCGCGTCTTGGGGACATCGAACCCGTCGAGCGCGATCTCGCGCGGCGCCAGCTACGCGCCGCCGAGCTCGATCTCCGCTACAGAGACCAAGTGATCGCCAGATTACCATGAATTCCGACCGCCTCGTCGCCGGACTCGACATCGGCTCGGCCAAGACCACCGCCATCATCGCCGAAGTCGTGGGCGACATGAAGCGCCCCACGATCAAGGTCCTTGGCGTGGGGCAGGCGCGCACGACCGGCATGCGTCGCGGCGTCGTCTCCGATATCGAGGAGACCACGCGCTCCATTCGCAAGGCGCTGCAGGACGCCGAGCGAATGGCGGGCGCGCAGATCACCGACGTGTACGCCGGCATCGCGGGCGAACATGTGCGGGCGATGACGTCCAAGGGCATCGTCGCCGTGGCGAACGACGAGATCGCGAAGTCGGACGTCGACCGCGCCAACGAGGTGGCACGGGCGCAGGCGATTCCGCAGGACCGCGAGCTGCTGCACGCCATTCCGCAGGAGTACGCGGTCGACAAGGACACCGGGATCCGCGATCCGATCGGGATGAGCGGCACGCGACTCGAAACGGAGATGTATCTGGTGACGATCGGCTCGTCACCCGCGATCAACCTGCGCAAGAGTGTGGAGCGCGCCGGGTACAAGGTGCGCGAACTGGTGCTGGAGCCGCTGGCCAGCGCGCTCGCCGTGCTCACCGAGGACGAGAAGGAGCTGGGCGTGGCACTCGTGGAGATGGGTGCGGGCACCACCGACCTCGCAATCTTTCACGAGGGCAAGATCCGCCACCTCGGCACGATCGCCTTCGGGGGCAACAACGTCACGAGCGACATCGTGCATGGACTTGGCGTCACGCAGGCCGACGCCGAGCGACTGAAGGAGAAACACGGGTGCGCGTACGAGGCGCTGGTCGATCCCGCAGAGATCATCCAGCTCCCGAGCACGGTGGCGCAGGGCGACCGACAGATTCCCCGTGAGCTGCTCGCGCACATCATTCATCAGCGCATGGACGAGATCTTCGACCTCGTGCAGCGTGAGGTGTCCACGGCGGGCTACGCGGGGAAGCTGGCGGCGGGCCTCGTCATCACGGGCGGCGCCGCGGCCATGCAGGGCGCCGCGGAACTGGCGAGCGACGTGTTCGGCACCGGCGTCCGGGTCGGCACGCCGTCGGAGCAGGTGGGCGGGTTGAGCGATTCGGTGGACGCGTCGCGATTCGCCACGGTCGTGGGCCTGGCCCAGTACGGCGCGCATCGCATGGCGCTCGGCGGCGCCACCGCGACGGCCAGGCGGATCAAGATTCCCACTGGCGGCGGCATGGACAAGCTCGGTGAGCGGATCAAGTTCTGGCTGCAGGACTTCTTCTAGGACGGATCCCGACGGGTGACATGGTGAGGCGTGAAACGTGAGCCGTGAATGGTGACGGCGTCTGAAAGCGGATGAGGGCACGCCGGATTCAATCCAGTGTGCCCTCATCGTTTACCTCTCACCTCTCACGATTCACGTCTCACGCGCGCGCTCTTGTCTATGACAGCGTCATAAACCTGTCGCGCGCCGCGGTGCTGTGGACAACATTGCCTGGAATCGCGTGTGTCCTGCGCGCGACTCGCTCGTCATACCCACGAGCAACACAGGGCTGGCCGGAACTTCGGGAGCCGTTATATTGCCCCATCGTTCCGGGCCGCCGGTCTTTGCATTTCCCGCCGTGGTGGTTGCCGTCGCCGTGCCCGATCTGTCGCGCCTTCCTGTTTCTCCCATTGCACACCTCGTCGTAGGGGAGTGTCGTACGCAATGATCTTCGAATTCGAAGAGAGCGCGGCGCAAAACGCTCGCATGAAGGTGGTCGGCGTCGGTGGTGGGGGCGGAAACGCCGTCAACCGCATGATCGACGAGCATCTCGAGGGCGTGGAGTTCATCTCGGTGAACACCGATGCGCAGGCGCTCCTCTCTTCCAAGTCCGACCTCAAGATCCAGATCGGCAAGAAGCTGACGCGCGGACTTGGCGCCGGCGCCCGTCCCGAGGTCGGCAAGCAGGCGATCGAGGAGAGCCGCGACGAGATGGCCAAGGCGGTTGCCGGCGCGGACCTCGTCTTCATCACCTGCGGCATGGGTGGCGGTACCGGCACCGGCGCGGCTCCCGAAATCTGCGCGCTCGCCAAGGAGCAGGGCGCCCTCACCGTTGGCATCGTGACGCGGCCCTTCCTGTTCGAGGGCCGCAAGCGCATGCGTCAGGCGGAGCAGGGCATCGCCGAGATGCGCAAGCACGTCGACACGATGATCGTCGTGCCGAACGAGCGGTTGCTCGCCGTGGTGGGCAAGGGGATTCCCTTCCAGGATGCGCTCAAGAAGGCGGATGAAGTCCTGCTGCATGCCACGCAGGGCATCTCCTCGCTCATCAGCGTGACCGGGCTCGTGAACGTGGACTTCGCGGACGTGCGCACCGTGATGCAGAGCGGCGGGTCGGCGCTCATGGGCACGGGCGTCGGCCGCGGGGAGAACCGGGCCATGGAAGCGGCGCAGCAGGCCATTTCCTCGCCGTTGCTCGACAACATCAGCATTTCCGGGGCGATGGGCGTGCTCGTCAACATCACGGGTGGCGCCGATCTCACCCTCGGCGAAGTACACCAGATCAACGAGATCATCCACGACGCCGTCGGGGACGATGCCGAGATCATTTTCGGCGCCGTGCACGAACCGGCCATGCAGGGCGAAATCCGCGTCACCGTTATCGCGACCGGGTTCGACAAGGCGATCCAGCCCGGTCTGGTGACGCCGGCGCACGAGGCTTCCACGGTCGTGACCCAGAAGGGCGTTCCTGTTATTCCTTTCCCCGGTAGTCGTCCTGCTCGGGTAGGCGGCAGCATCCCCGCTCGCCCCGCGAACGACATTCCCCGAGCCCCCCGGTCACCGGCTCCCCCGAGCCAGCCGGCAGGCGGGTCGCAGGATCTCAGCGACATGGAGATCCCGACCTTCATCCGGAGACAGATGGATTGAAAAAGCGTCCCGCCCGCGCCTCCGCGTACCTGACGGTGGCGCTCCTGGTTCTCGTGGCCCTCCGCTACACCCCCGAGCTGCCCGACACCCCCGCCGCGGCGGGTGTTCTCCAGCAGGTTGCGCCGCGATCGGTCGCCGACTTCGTCGCGCCGGTCGTGGCGTCTCGCACCGAGACCCTCAACCGTGGCGAGACCCTCATCGGACTCTTTCGCCGCGTGGGCGTCTCCGACGAAGCGGCCAAGGAGATCGTGCGCGCCGCGAGCAGCGCGTCGGTCCAGCCCCGGTACCTGCAGGCCGGCATGCCGGTCGAGTTCACGGCCGACAGCGCCGGTCAGGATCCCACGGAGCTCGTGTTTCATCTGGGCATCGACCGGCTGCTCCGCATGCATCGGTCGCCGCAGGGTTGGGTTGGCGTCGAGGAGCGCCTGCCGTGGACGACCGACACGGTCGTCGTGGGCGGGTCGATCAAGAGCACCCTCTATCAGGCGATGGATGCCGAGGCGACACGGTACTTCCCGTCGCGCGCCAAGGACGAGCTGACGTGGGCGCTGGCCGACATCTTCGAGTATCGCGTGGACATGAGTCGCGACCTGCAGGTCGGTGACCAGTTCAAGGCGCTGGTGGAGCGGAGCGTCGGGCCGGGCGGCATCACCAAGGTCGGCAAGGTGCTCGCCGCGTCGTTCAACCTCTCCGGGTCAGAGATTTCGGCCGTCCTGTTCGACAGCGAGACGGCCAGCCCCCAGTACTACGACGCCAGCGGTCGCTCCCTCCGCGCCGCTTTCCTGCGCGCGCCACTCGAGTTTCGCCGCATCTCCAGCAACTTCGGACTGCGCCGCCACCCAATTCTCGGTCGTCTCAAGGCGCACAAGGGAACGGACTACGCGGCGAATTCCGGCACGCCCGTGCGCGCCATCGGCGACGCCATGGTCATTCGCGCCGGCTGGGCGGGCGGGTACGGCAACGTGCTGGAACTGCGTCATCGCAATGGCTACGTGACCCGGTACGGACATCTCCGCGGCTTTGCCAAGGGCATCCGACCGGGCGTCCGCGTGAATATCGCGCAGACCGTCGCCTTCGTCGGGACCACCGGGATGAGCACCGCGCCGCATCTCCACTTCGAAGTGCTCATCGACGGCGTGCAGCGCGACTCCCGCGTCGCACTGAAGTCGGTGGCGGGGGATCCCATTCTCCGGTCCGAACGCGGTGCGTTCGAGACGCGTCGCGAGCGGATGCTTGCGTCGCTTGCCGGAGCGCCCGGCATCGTTCGACTCGCGTCGCGCTGAACACCCGCGACCACTCCGCGTTCACGCCCCCGCGCTCGCCCCTCGGCGACGCGGGGGTTCTGCATAGACGACTGGCGCCGGTGCGCGACCGCGACTAAGCGTTCCCGATGCATCTCTGGCTCATCGCGGTCGTGGTCGGCGGCCTCGTTGCCGCGTGGCAGTATGGACGCGCCGCCCTCACGCCCCGATTCGCGGCGCTGGCGCTCCTGCGCGCACTCGCCGTGATGCTTGTCGTCGCACTGCTGCTCGATGCGCCCGCGGGTCGGCCACCCGCCATTGCGCCCCTCGTCGCGCTGGACGCGTCCGAGAGCTGGCTGCGCGCCGCACCCGCGTGCACGCGGTGGCGAGCAGCGCTGGACTCGGCGCGCGACCTGGGAGGGAGCGACTGGGTCGTGTTCGGTGATTCCGTCCGCGTTGAGCGGAGGGTGAACGCGCCCGCGGACCGCGCGTCGAAGCTGCGATCCGTCGCCGACCGCGTCGCCGGCGGCGGACGTCCCGTCATCGTGATTACCGATGGAGAGAGTGACGACGCGGAGGCGATGAGCGACCTGCCGCGCGGGTCGCGCGCCGTCGTCATGCCGTGCGCCCCGGGCCGCGACGGGGCGTTGACCGCACTCGAGGCGCCCCGGACGCTGTTATCCGGCGACACGACCACGGTGCGGGTTACCGTGGTGGCTGGCGCGGCTGGCATGGAGGCAGGTCGCGTGGAATTGCGGCTCGATAGCCTGGCGCTTGGCGCGGCACCGGTCATCGCGCTGGCGCCACACGCCGAGCAGGTGATCGAGCTACGTGTCACCGCCGGTGGTGCGGAGCGCGCGGCGGTGCTGCGAGCGACCATTCGATCGACGGGTGACATGGAGCCGCGCAACGACACGCTCGGCGTGGGTATCGATGTCAGCCGGTCTCCAGCGGCCGTGTTCGTCTCTACCGCGCCGGACTATGACGCCCGCGAGGCGGTGGCAGCGCTGCGCGGGGTCACGTCGCTGCCCACACGCGCCTACTATCGCGTGGCCGCCGGCGCGTGGCGGGTCGACGGGTCGTTGGCGCGCGTGGAGGAAGCCGCGGTGCGCATCGCCATGCAAGACGCGCCGATGGTGGTGCTCCATGGTGATACCAGCGTTTTCGGTCCGCCACGCGCCGCGACGCGCGGCGCGCTGCTGCTCTTTGCACCGCCGTCGGATGAGGAGGGCGAGTGGTTCGCCGCGGCCGCCCCCGCGTCGCCGCTCTCCGTGATCGTGGGCGCCATCCCGTTCGACAGCCTGCCGCCACTCAGCGTCTCGGCCGTGCTGCCACGCGGCGACTGGCAGGGGCTGACGGTGCGTCGCGGAGGGGCGCCGGACGATCGGCGCGTCGCGCTCACCGGCTGGGATTCGCCGCGCCACGTGGCGGTACTGGGAGCGGCGGGGCTCTGGCGCTGGCGGTTTCGCGGTGGTACGCGGGCCGATGCGTACGGCGCGTTCTTCGGTGCCCTGTACGACTGGTTGGCCGCGGGCCGGAGCGATCGCCGCGCCGCGGTCCCCGACGTCGGGCCGCACCGTGCGGGCGCGCCGATTCGGTGGCGACGCGGTCTGACCGGTGACAGCGTGGTCGTCGTCACGATCACGCGTCGCTCCGCGACGGGGCGCGTGTATTCGGTGCCACTCCGGTTTCCCGACGGAGCGACCGTGACGGAGACGCAACCCATGCCGGCCGGCGTGTATGACGCGCGAATGGACGGGGGCAGCGCGGCACTGGTGGTGAACGCGTCGCGAGAGCTCGTGCCGCGTCGTCCGACCATGACGTCGGGTCAGTCGGGCGTTGCGTCGGCCCTTGGCGACGCCGTCGCGCTGCGCTCCATCGGTTGGCTGTACCTGCTCGCCGTCTCGATGCTGTGTGGCGAATGGTTGCTGCGGAGGCGGGCGGGCGTGAAGTAGCGTCGTGCGTCGTACGATGCGCTGCCATCCCCCATCGATTGAAGACGCCGGACGACGCTGAGTAGCTTTCCGTATGCGCATACTGAGAAAGACGGGCGATCTTCCCACGCGGTCCCTCTGGGACCGCATCAAGGATGTCGCGCTCATGGACGTCGCCGTCATTGCGCGCGGGGGCGTCGACGCGGGCTCGCTCGAGCAACTGGAGCAGTTGCTGCTCGAGGCGGACATGGGCGTGCCGACCACGCTGCGACTCGTTGCCGAAGTCCAGCGGCTGGCCACGCTGGGCAAGGTGAAAAGCCAGGACGAGTTCCTGCGCGCGCTGCAGGAGGAGATCACGCGCGCGCTGCGCACCGGAAACAGCGATCCGGTCCTGCGACTCTCCGGTACCTCTCCCACGGTCATCCTCGTGGTCGGGGTGAATGGCGCGGGCAAGACGACATTCATCGGCAAGCTCGCCGCGCGACTCCGCGACGAGGGCAGGCGCGTCATGGTGGCGGCGGGAGACACCTTTCGCGCCGGCGCGGTCGATCAGCTGCGCGTGTGGGCCGAACGGACAGGCGCGGAGTTCATCGGCGCGAACGCCGGCGCCGATCCCGCGGCGGTCGCCTTCGACGCGATCGATGCGGCCGTGGCGCGCGGCGTGGACGTGTTGCTCGTGGATACGGCGGGGCGCCTGCACACGAGTGAGGGATTGATGACGGAGCTCAAGAAAGTCTCGCGCGTCATCACCCGGCGCCTGCCCGCTGCGCCGCACGAGACACTGCTCGTGCTGGACGGCACCATCGGACAGAATGCAGTGCAGCAGGCGAAGATCTTCGCCGCCGCGGTGGCCGTGACCGGTCTCGTCGTGACGAAGCTGGACGGCACGGCACGGGGTGGCGTCGTCGTCGCCGTGCACGAGGCGACGAACATTCCCGTCAAGTTCGTGGGAGTCGGGGAGCAGCGCGGCGACCTGCTGCCGTTCGATGCGCACGTGTTCGCCGGGGAATTGCTGAGCGGCGCGTGACGCGTGACGCGCCCCGCCGACAGCGGCTGCGGCTGGACACGCCGGTCACGTACCTGAAGGGCGTCGGTCCGGTGCGGGCCGACGCACTGCGACGACTCGGGGTCATCGTCGCCGGCGACTTGCTCTATCACATTCCGCATCGGTACGAGGACGCCAGCACGGTGGCGAGCATCGCGTCGCTCGAGACGG
This sequence comes from Gemmatimonadaceae bacterium, assembly GCA_031362845.1. Classification (GTDB taxonomy): domain Bacteria; phylum Gemmatimonadota; class Gemmatimonadetes; order Gemmatimonadales; family Gemmatimonadaceae; genus AG11. Next base: position 21,382 of record JANLTI010000128.1, read on the forward strand.
GCATGCAGGGCACCGTCATCGGCCGGGTCGTCTCCAAGGGGGTGCTGCCCACCCGCAAGGGGCTGCGGATCTTCCAGGCGGTCCTGCGCGACGAGAGCGGGTTGATCGAAGTGTCGTGGCCGGGCCAGCCGTTCCTCGATCGCACCATCGCGAAGGATGACGTCCTGCTCGTGAGCGGCAGCGTGCGCTTCTTTCATGGACGGCAGCTGCAGCCGCGCGAGTTCGTCAATCTGGGCAACGACGATGCGGGCACCGCGCAGGGGCGAGTGCTGTCGGTGTATCCAGCCACCGAGGGGCTGTCGTTCAAGGTGATTCGCGGCATCATCGAAGCGCATCTCGATGAGCTGCTGCCGCTCGTGACGGAGTATCTGCCACGCGAGGTGCTCGCCGGCGCCGCGGTGCCAGGGATCAGCGACGCGCTGCGCATGGTGCACCGACCAGCGTCGCTCGCCGAAGCGATGTCGGGACGGGACCGCCTCGCATTCGAGGAGCTGCTGTTCGTGCAGGTGCTCCACCTGCGAGCCCGCGCCCTGGCGCGTGACGTCAGGCGCGGTATCCGGTTCGAGAACCGCCGGTCACTCACGACCGCGTTGCGCGAGTCACTTCCATTTCACCTCACCGGCGCGCAGGGGCGCGTCCTGCGCGAGATCTTCGCCGATATGTGCAGCGAGCGCCGCATGCAGCGACTGCTGCAGGGCGACGTGGGCAGCGGCAAGACGATCGTCGCGATGTTCAGTGCGTTGCTGGCCATGGAGAACGGATATCAGGCCGCGGTGATGGCGCCGACCGCACTCCTGGCCGAGCAGCACCTGCGATCGATGACGGGCCTGTTGGCGCCGCTGGGGATCGAGCCGCTGCTCGTCACGGGCAGCCTGGGATCGCGGGCACGAAAGGCCCTCGCCCTGCGCCTCGCCGATCCCGCGCCGGCGCTCGTCATCGGCACGCACGCGCTCGTGCAGGAGGCAACCGCATTCGCCCGTCTGGGACTCGCGGTCGTGGATGAGCAGCACCGCTTCGGCGTGGAGCAGCGCAAGGCACTGGGGGCCAAGGGTGAGTCGCCCGATGTGTTGCTCATGAGCGCGACGCCCATTCCCCGGTCGCTCGCCCTCACCCTGTACGGCGACCTCGATCTCTCGCTGCTCGACGAGCGTCCACCGGGTCGGCAGCCGGTCACCACGGCGCTCCGGCCCGAGTCGGCACGCGACCGGGTGATGCAGTTCGTGGAGCGTGAACTCTCCGCCGGCCGGCAGGCGTACATCGTCTACCCGGTCATCGAGGAATCCGAGAAGCTGGACCTGAAAGCGGCGACGACGATGTTCGAGGTGCTGTCGGGCGGGCCATTCTCGGGTCGCGCGACCGCCCTGTTGCACGGGCGACTGCCCGCTGACGAGAAGGATGAGATCATGCGACGATTCCGCGACGGCGCCATCGACGTGCTCGTGGCGACGACGGTGATCGAGGTGGGCATCGACGTGCCGAATGCCACGGTGATGCTGATCGAGCACCCGGAGCGATTCGGGCTGTCGCAACTCCACCAGTTGCGCGGACGTGTGGGCCGCGGCGCCGACGCGGCGTACTGCATCCTGCTCGGCGACGTGGGAGCCGACACAAAGCAGCGGCTCGACATCTTCGTGGGAAGCGATGACGGCTTCGAGATCGCTCGCGCGGACCTGCAGCTGCGCGGGATGGGCGATCTGTTCGGTGAGCGGCAGAGCGGCGTGCCCACCTTTCGCGTTGCCGATCCGCTGCGCGATGAGCGGCTGAACGAGCAGGCCCGCGTCGCAGCGGATCGCTTGCTCGCGGCCGATCCGGAGCTCGACGCACCCGGCAATGCGCCGCTGCGTCGCGTGATGGGCGAACGCTACGCGCGATCGCTGGAGCTGTTCAGGATCGGGTGAGGCGCACCCGCTCCGCGCGACTCAGGGATTCGGCTGCGCCAATCGCCGCTTGATCCGTTCGAGCTCGGCGTTCGCCTTGGACAGTTCTTCCTTGAGGCGATGAATCTCGTCCTCGCGGACTTTCTCGTCCGCCTTGACTTCCACCTTCGGCTCGGACTTCGGGTCAGCTCGACCAGGGGAGCCACCCGTGGGGCTCTCCGACGCCGGCACGGGCGATACCACCGGGCGATCCATCGCCACCGCCACACGTCGCAGGGCGGTGGCGGCGCTCGAGTGTGATACCACTACAGGTCCCTGCAGATATCCGTCGAGCAGGGCGATGGCGTCCTGCGGGCCAGCCGTCAGGTTGGCGGGGTCGAGCCGGAACAGCGCGCGCCATATCGCCGTTTCCGCCGCCTCGGGCGTGTCGGCGCGACGCTCGGCGAAATCGGCGAGCATTCGGTCTGCGACACCGAATCGTCCCGCGGCCACCTCGGCTTCCGCCTGCGCCAGCGTCTCAGCGAACTCGGCGCCGGGTCGCGCTGGACGAACGGAGTTCGCGGCGCGCAGCGACGAACAGCCCACGCTGAACACGCCGGCCGCGAGCGCGGTGCGCAACACGATGGTGCGAATGAGGCTCATGCTGACGGATCCGTGACTTGAGAACGCTGGGCGCTGGTCCGGCGGCGCTCCGTGACGGTGACGGGAAGCGAGAGCGTGAACGTGGTGCCCGTACCGACGCGACTCTCGCAATGTATCCGTCCGCCATGCGCCTCGACGATCTCCTTTGCAATCGCCAGGCCGAGTCCCGTTCCCTTGGCCGACGCCGCACGCTGGTTGTCCGCCTGGTAGAACTTCTCGAACACGTGCGGCAACTGCTGCTCGGGAATGCCGGCACCGGTGTCACGCACCGTGATGACGATGGAGTTGTCCGCTGGAGACGCCGTGAGCTCCACGCGGCCGCCGGCCTGCGTGAACTTGAACGCATTCGACAGGAGATTCCCCGTCACTTCGTTGATGCGCTCGGGATCCCATACCACGGCCTCGGGCAGCGCGTCCCGCCTGACGATGCGGAAATCGATCTCGCGCTGCACAGCGAGCACGTGGAAGGTTCGCTCGAGCTCATCGAGCATTCCGTTGAACTGGATGCGGCGGGGTTCGATTCGCCCACCGCCCGCCTCGAACCGGCTCACGTCGAGCAACTGGGATGCGAGCCGCGCGAGTGTGCGCGCCTGCAGGCCGATCGTCTCGGTCACCTGCTGCTGCTTCTCCGTCAGCTGTCCGTAGATCCCCTCCTGCATGAGCTGGAGGTACCCAAGAATCACGTTGATCGGTGTCTTGAGTTCATGTGACGCGATCGAGACGAATTCTGCCTTCAGCTTGTCCAGTTCCGCGAGCTGGCGGCTCATCTCGCGAAAGCTGATCGCCAACCGGCCGAACTCGTCGCGACGATCCGTGCGGTACGCGAGCGTATGGCCGAGTTCTCCGTCGGCGACGGCGCGCATGCCCTCCTCGAGCGCCCGGACTGGCCGGCTGATGGAGCGCGTGAGCCAGAGCGCGATGGCGGCCGCCAGCGCGAGGGCAACGAGGAGCGCCACCAGCGATACGCGTTCCGCCTCGGTGAGCGCCGATTCCGCCTCGAGCACGCGCGCCGTCGTGCGACCGCGCAGGACCTGCTCCACCGGGGAGAGGGCGAGGTCGGCATCGCGAAGCGCCGGCCCGATCGTCCCGCGCGAGATGGAGTCCGCCTGCTCGCCTCGACCGGCGCGCATCGCGATGAACTCCTCCTCGCTCGCCGGCCGCACGGTCGCGAGGTCGCGTCTGATGCGGCCCGACGCGCTGTGGAGCTGAAAGCGATCGAGCGAATCCGCGAGGATTTCCGCGTGCCGGAGCGCGGAACGAAATTCCTCATGCACCAGATCGCTCTGGACGATGCCGAGTGCCACTTCGCGCGCACGGACGTCGGACAACGCATCGCGCAGGCGACCGAGCAGCAGCGATGCCTGAAACTCGCCCTCGCGAAGGCTCCGTACCTGTCCATGCAGATCACGCATGGAGGATCGGGCCACGATCAGGGGCACGATGAGCACGGCGGCGATGATGACGAGGCCGAGGGCGAGCCTCGAGCGCAGGGTCATGAAGAGTGACGGCGGGTGCGGGTAGACATGCGTGAAGCGAAGAGCCAGCCGGACCGCCCTTTGCCGCACCGGTGAGGGGGTGTACCATTGGAGGCTCGGCCCTCAGGCGCCGCCGATGCGTCCTCGCGTCGAGCGGCGCGCCTGTTCGGGGATTCTAGACGAGGCGCGATGTTCGCGCCACTCGCCCGTTACCCGAGACATGACCACGGCTCCCTCGCTTCGCATCTCCGAGTTGCCCGCGCACGCGGGCCAGCACGTCGTCGTGCGTGCCTGGGTCACTCACGTGCGCTCGTCCGGCAAGGTCGCATTCGCGGCGTTGCGCGACGGGACCGGAGTTGCGCAGGCCGTCTTCGTCAAGAACCAGGTCGGCGACGCGTTGTGGGCACGCTTCGCTGATCTCACCACCGAGACGTCCGTCGAAATCGAGGGCGAGGCCAGGGTGAATCCGCGCGCGCCATCGGTGCTCGACATCGGCGTCACACGCCTCGACATCATCGGCCCGAGCCCGAGCGATTACCCGATCCAGCCGAAGGAGCACGGCATCGACTTCCTGCTCGACAACCGGCATTTTTGGCTTCGGTCGCCGCGCCAGCGCGCGATCATGATGATCCGGAACGAGGTCGAGCAGGCGATCCACGACTTCTTCTACGAGCGCGGCTTCCTCCGGGTGGATACGCCCATCCTGACGGCCGCCATCGGCGAGCGATCCGGGTTGTTCGCGACGGAGTACTTCGAGGAAGGCACCGCCTATCTCGCCCAGACGGGGCAGCTCTATGGCGAGGCAGCCGCCGCCGCGTTCGGTAAGATCTACACCTTCGGCCCCACGTTTCGCGCCGAGAAATCCAAGACCCGCCGCCACCTGACGGAGTTCTGGATGATCGAGCCCGAAGTGGCGTGGAACGACTCCGAGGCCAACATGAAGCTGCAGGAGGAATTCGTCGAGTTCCTCGTGCAGCGCGTTGTGCAGCGACGCCGACCCGAGCTGGATGAGTTGGAGCGCGACGTGTCGAAGCTCGAGCGTATCACGGCGCCATTTCCCCGCCTGAACTACACCGACGCCGTGGCGCTCGTGCAGCGCAAGGGGAGCACGGCCAAATGGGGAGACGATCTCGGCGCCGAAGATGAGGCGCTGATCGTCGAGGACTACGACAAGCCGGTCTTCGTCTTCAATTATCCGAAGGAAGCGAAGGCGTTCTACATGAAAGAGAACCCCGACGACCCGCGCACCGTCCTGTGCGATGACCTGCTCGCGCCCGAGGGGTTCGGCGAGATGATCGGCGGGTCGCAGCGCGAGGACGACTACGACAAGCTCGTCGCGCGGATCAAGGAGGAAGGGCTGCCGATGGAGGCGTACGACTGGTATCTCGATCTGCGCCGGTACGGCACCTTCACCCATGCCGGTTTCGGGCTCGGCCTCGAGCGTACCGTCGCGTGGATCTGCGGCATCCAGCACATTCGCGAGGTGATCGCGTTTCCGCGCATGATGCACCGGTTGCGGCCGTAAAAGCTCCGGCGGTGAGGCTGCCGGGGGAAATCGTGAATCGTGAACGGTGAATCGTGAATGGTGAACGGTCAACGGCGCTCACCACGACTGACTACTCTCGCCCGGTAGCTCGCGAGCGTGGAGCGTGAAGCGAGGGGCACTGAGCGGTGGGCGGTGAGTGGCATGCTACTCACCGCTCACCGCTTCCGGCTTCCCGCTGCCAGCTCTCGCGCTCTCCTCCTGCTGTGCAGTAGTCGTAACACGTGATGGTGAGACCCAGCCCGTCACGCAGTCGACGATTCACCTTTCCCCGTGCTGTTCCGCTTCGCCTCGTTCCATAACTCGTCGAGAGTTTCCAGCCCGGCGGCTCCAACCTCGATTCCCCGGGACTTCGCGAGCATCTCCACGTCCTGAAAACGCCCGGCAAACTTGGTGTTCGCCTTGTCCAGCGCGAGTGCGGGATGCACGCCGAGCTTGCGGCACAGGTTGACGACGGAGAAGAGCAGATCCCCGAGCTCCTCCTCCAGGGCAGGGTCGGGCACGCCGAAACCCGCCACGTGCGCACCCACGGCGATCTCCGCCCGTACTTCCGCCAGCTCTTCCTCCACCTTGGCCGCCGGACCCGCGGCGTCAGGCCAGTCGAATCCGACGCCTGCCGCGCGATCCTGCAATCGGAAGGCCCGGTGCAGGGCAGGGAGGTCGGCTGGTAACCCGTCGACGAGGCTCGCGCGCGACTTCGCCTTCATTCCCTCCCAGCTCTGGCGTTCCCCGCCCTCGTACAGGTGCGGGTGCCGCGATTTCATCTTGCGAAGGAAACCTTCCACCACGTCGCCGAAGTCGAATGCATGCCGCTCTGCCGCGACCACGCTGTGGAAGAGCACCTGCAGCAGCAGGTCGCCCAACTCCTCGCGGAGCTGGATATCGTTTCCCGCACGGATCGCGTCGTCCACCTCGTACGCTTCTTCGATCAGGTACGGGCGCAGCGATTCGTGCGTTTGTGCCGCATCCCAATCGCAGCGCTGACGTAGATCCTTCATCAGTTCGAGGGCCTCCGACAGCCCCGCTTTTTCTTGCATCAGCCTCCTCCGCCCCGTATGTTGTTCATTCTTCACATGATAGCGAATCGCGCCGTCCCATGACACGCGCCTGGGTCGAGATCGACTTGGACGCGCTGTGCCGCAACGGGGCTGCCGTGGCGGCACGTGCGGGCGTGCCTCTGCTCCCCATGGTGAAGGCCGATGGGTACGGACTCGGCGGCCTGCGCGCAGCGCTCGCGCTCGATCGACTCGACCCGTGGGGATTCGGTGTCGCCACCGTCCACGAGGGGGATGAGCTGCGGCGCGGAGGGATCACGCGACCGATCGTCGTGTTCACTCCCATCCTCCGCAACGAGATCGATGCCTTGCGGCGCGGCGACCTGACGCCGGCGCTCGGTGATCCCGCCGTCATCGAGTCGTGGGCGCGAACCGGCCGGCCCTGGCACCTCCAGATCGACACCGGCATGTCGCGTGCGGGGATGCGGTGGGATGCGGTGGCCGAGCACCGTGCGCTGCTCGCGCGCGCGCGGCCCGATGCGGTGTTCACGCACTTCCATTCCGCCGAGCTGGACAATGCGAGCCGCGACGAGCAGGAGCAGCGGTTCGATCAGGCGCTCTCCGCCCTCCCGGAGGTCCCCGCGCTGGTGCACGCCGAGAACGGCCCCGCGATCGAGCGTCGTGCGCCGTCCCGCTGGAGCGTGTGTCGGCCCGGCATTTTTCTGTACGGCGTGGCGGGATTCGAGGGCGGCGAGCTGTCTCCCGATCCAGTCGTCAGCATGCGAGCCCGTATCGTGGAGCTGCGCACCATCGGTGACGGGGAATCGGTGAGCTATGACGCGACGTGGCGGGCGAGCGGCACGCGACGCATCGCCACGGTGCCGGTGGGCTACGCCGACGGGTATCAGCGCAGCCTCAGCAACAAGGGCGAGGCGCTCCTCGCGGGGCGACGTGTCGCCGTCGCGGGACGCGTGACGATGGACATGACGATGTTCGACGTGACGGACTCGAACGCGGAGCTCGGGGATGTCGTCACCCTCCTGGGACGGCAGGGTGACGACGTGGTCACCGTGGGCGAGCTGGCCGCGCGCGCGGGACTTTCCCCGTATGAAATCCTGACCGGGCTCCGGCTGCGCCTGCCCCGCCGGTACGCGGAAGGAGCGCGCGAGGTGGTGGCGGCGTGAGACGTCGCGCCGTGATTCTCGTGCTCGATGGTGTGGGCATCGGCGCCGCCCCGGACGCGGCGGCCTACGGCGACGTCGGAAGCGACACGCTCGGCAATCTCGCGCGCGCACGGGGGACGCTCGACCTCCCCAATCTCGCGATGGCCGGACTGGGCAACATCGCCGCGCTGCCCGGCATCGCCCCGACTCGCGAGCCAAACGGCGCGTGGGGACTGATGCGCCCCGCGTCGGCTGGCAAGGACAGCACGGCGGGCCATTGGGAGATGGCGGGTGTGCGGCTGCTGAAGCCGTTCCCCACCTACCCCGATGGATTTCCCGCCGACCTGCTCGACGCGTTCTCTCGTGCGACCGGTCGCGCCGTGATGGGCAACGTCGCGGCCAGCGGTACGGACATTCTCGCCCGCTGCGGCGAGGAGCACGAGCGTACCGGCGCGTGGATCGTCTACACCTCCGCCGATTCGGTCTTCCAGATCGCGGCGCACGAACGAATCGTCCCGCTGGCGCAGCTGTACGCGGCATGCCTCGTGGCGCGCCGGCAACTCGTTGCGCCGCACGACGTGTCGCGCGTCATCGCGCGGCCCTTCACCGGCTCGGTAGGTGCCTACGAGCGCACGGCGAATCGTCGCGATTACTCGATCGAACCGCCCGGGGAGACGCTCATCGACGCGCTCGCCGCCGCAGGCGTGCCGCGCGCCGGTGTTGGCAAGGTGGACGACCTGTTCGCGGGCCGGCACCTGCGTGCGCGACACACCAGCAGCAACGCCGAGGGCATCGAGGGAATTCTCGAGTGGTTGCGGGGTAGTCAGGGTGGGTTGCTGTTCGCCAACCTTGTAGATTTTGACACGCTGTATGGCCACCGCAACGACGCGGAAGGGTTCGAGCGCGCGCTGCGCGAGTTCGACGACGCCCTGCCGGCCATCCGCGAAGCACTCCGCGAGGACGATCTGCTCTTCATCACGGCCGACCACGGCAACGATCCCACCACTGGTTCCAGCGATCACGCGCGTGAGAACGTGCCATTGCTCGTGCTCGGTGACGCCGTGCATCCGGTCCCGTTGGGCGTGCGTGAGACATTTGCCGACCTGGGGGCGACGGTCGCGGAGTGGCTCAATGTCGGCTTTCGCGGCGGTGGTCAGTCGTTCCTGCCCGCCGTGGAGCGCGGCCATTGATGACGCTCGCCGACGCGTTGGCGCCCGGTTCACGACAGCGCACCGTGCTCGCCGAACGCGCGATGGCGGCCAAGGAACGCGCGTACGCGCCCTATTCCGGCTTCCACGTTGGCGCGGCGTTGCTGGCCACCGATGGCAGCATCACCGAAGGATGCAATGTCGAGAATGCGTCGTATCCGGCCGGGATGTGCGCCGAGCGCGGTGCGATTTCAGCCGCGGTCGCGCGCGGCGTGCGCGATTTCGTCGCGATCGTCATCGCGACGGATGCGGAACAGCCCACGCCACCCTGCGGCATCTGCCGTCAGGTGATGATGGAGTTTGCACCTCGCCTCGAGGTGATCAGCGTGACGCGCGGTGGCGCGGACGCACGGTGGACGATGTCGGATCTACTTCCTGCAGCCTTTACCCCAACGTCGCTGGGACGCGCATGACGCGCCTCGGCCTCGACGGACGGAGTGTACGTAGTGCCTGATCGGATTCTACGGGGCGCGTTCGGCGCGGCCCTGCTTCTCACGCTCGGAGCCTGCTCGGAGCAGGTCACGAGCTCGCTCGGATGTCCCGAGTTGTGCACGGACCAGAGCGCCGCCCTGCGCGACACCCTGCTCACGGGCGCGGTGGTGATCGATTCGTCGTTCACTGGCTTCCCGCTCATCGGCGTGACGCGCGACATCGCGCTCGTCGCGCGTGGAGACACCGCCGACGTGCGCATCATCGCGCGGTTCGATTCGCTCCCCGCGCGCTACGTGCCGACGGCGCCGCAGTCCGACAGCCTGATCAGCCGGGTGGACAGCGCGACGCTCCTCTTTCGCGTCGACACGACATTCCAGAAGCCCATCGGCTCGCTGACGATCGATGCGTTCGACGTCGACACGACGGCCGCCGACACCGTGCCGGCGACGCTGCTGCCACTGTTCCGCGCCGACCGCTTGCTCGGATCGACGACCTACGCCGCTGCCGACGTGAAGGACACGCTGCGGCTCACGCTGGACAACGCCGCGCTGCTCGCGAAAATTCGCGCTGGCGCGCGGCTGCGCATCGGCCTGCGGCTCCGCGCCCCGCAGTCCGCCTCGCTGCTGGTGCTCGGCAACTCGTTCGCACCACGGGTGCGGTTTCGCGTCGCCGCCGACACGCTCGTCCGGCCCGACACGCTCCTCCTCACCTCGCGGACGCCGGCGGGCGACGCCACGATCGCCAGCAGCCTTCCGTTCTATGCCCTGCGCGCCGCGGGCGCACTCGGTCCGCCGCCCTCATCGATCATTGCGCTCGGGGGCATCGGCGGCGCACGCAGCTACCTGCGCTTCGACATTCCGTCCATCGTCATCGACTCGGTGCGCGTCATTCGCGCCGCCCTGCAACTCACCCAGCGTCCCTCGCGGTTCGCCGGCGGACGTTCGGACACCCTCACGGTCATCACGCATCCCATCACGGCCGGTCCGGCGGTGACGGACATCTTCACCGCATCGCAGTTCCTCGCGGCCTCGGGCGACTTTCCGGTGGACACCCTGCGTCTGGTGCCGCGTGACAGTGGCGTGAAGACGCTCGAGATCGTGAACGTCGTGCGAGCCTGGCGGGCTGTGGGCACCACGCGCACCGGTCGCGCGCTCGTGCTGCGCGTTGCCGAAGAGGGCTTGCGAGCCGGCGAAGTGAACTTTTTCTCGATCGATGGACCCGTCGCCGAGCGTCCGCGGCTCCGCCTCACCTACGTGCCGCGTCGCGGCTTCGGACTCCCGTGACCATGCGAACCGTTTCGATCGGCTGTGCCGCTGTTCTCGTGCTCGTCGCGTCCGCGACGGCGGGAGCGCAGGGAACTCTCAGCACGCAGGGATTCGGCTACCCCGCTGGCCAGTTGAGCACCCGCTCGCTCGGTACGGGCGGCGCGCTGACCGAGATCGACCCGCTGTCGGTGACCAACCCGTCGGCGCTCGCCAACCTTGGATCATCGGCCCTCTACTTCCAGGCCGAGCCCGAGTACCGAACGATCCGCGTGGCAGGCGCGAAGGAGCGCTCGACCATCGCGCGCTTTCCGCTTGTCGCGGCGGGCGTGCCGCTCACGTCCAGCCTCTTCGTGGGCCTGAGCGCATCCAACCTGCTCGACCGGACGTTTGAAACCGTCACGCGCACGACGCAGTCCGTGGGGGGCAGCGCAGTGAGCTCGACGAACAACTTCAAGAGCGACGGCGCGATCGGCGACGTGCGGCTCGCGCTGGCCTGGGCGCCGAAGGCCTGGCTGCACATCGGGCTGGCCGGCCACGCCATCAGTGGAGACAATCGGCTCTCCAGCACGCAGCGGTTCGACGACAGCACGCGGTACGCGCGCATCGTCGACACGTCCACGGTGACGTACGTGGGGAACGCGCTGTCGGGCGGCGTCGAAGTGTACGCTGGTCGCAATGCGGTGGTCGCCGCGTCCTATCGCCGCGGTGGTCCGATTTCCGTGAAGCACGGCGACACGACCGTGGGCACCGCGCGCGTGCCCGATCGGGTGGCGGTGAGCGCCGCGTACATCGGCATTCGCGGCACCTCGATCGCCGTCCGCACGGCGCGCGAAGACTGGACCGATCTCGCGGGGCTGGGTTCGGCGGGACTACCGATCGCCGAAGGCTGGGACACGAGTGTGGGCGCGGATGTGCTCGGGCCGCGATTCGCCGGGCGGTCCGTCCAGCTGCGCGCCGGCGCGCGGCGGCGCACCCTGCCGTTCAGCGTCCGGCCGATTCTCGCGGGAGGCGGCTTCGGGACATCCGCGTCGGTCAAGGAGAGCAGCTACTCGCTCGGCGCCGGCATGCTGCTGGCGCGCGGTCGTGCCGCGCTCGACGTCGCAGGCATTCATGCCTCGCGGAGTTCCGCGGCCACCGCGACGAAGGAGTCGGCGTGGACGCTCAGCGTTGGCGTCACCGTCCGCCCATGATCGCATGATGGAGCTCGCGCCACCGCCGGCCGACGCGCCGATCATCCTCGTCGCCGACGACGTGCCGGCCAATGTGGAGCTGCTCTTCGACCAGCTGCACGTGCTTGGCTTTCGCGCCATCGCGGCCTCGGACGGACCATCCGCGGTGGCGGTGTGTTTCGAGCAGATGCCCGACCTGTGCATTCTCGACGTCTCGATGCCAGCGGGTGATCTGGGCGTCGACGACAGATCCACCGGATTCGAAGTGTGCCGGCGAATCAAGCGCGACCCGAGAACGGCGCGCATTCCCGTCATCTTCGTCACCGCGCTCAATGACACCACCGACCGCGTGAAAGCGATCGAGGCGGGTGGCGACGATTTTCTCACGAAGCCACACAACCGTCTCGTGCTCGGCGCGCGTGTGCGGTCGCTGCTCAAGCTCAAGGCCGCGACGGACGCGCTGGAAGAGAGCATTCGCAAGCAGAAGGAACTGGAAAAGGTGCGCGACGATCTCATGAAGATGATCGTGCACGATCTCAAGACGCCGCTCACGTCGATCATCGGCGCTATGGAGATGATGATCGATGGCGACTTCGGGCCACTCACGACGAGCCAGCGCGGCGCGCTGGGCGATGCCGAGAGCCGCGCGGAAGACCTGCTCGGGCTGATCGAGGATCTGCTGGAAGTGGCCCGACTCGAGGAGTCGCGGCTCTCGCTCAACCTGCGACCGATCGCGCCGGCTGCGTTGCTCGCCGAAGTCCGGCACGAGTGGGAGATCCGGTTCCAGCAGGAGCGGGCGACCTCGGTGGTGGAGGCGGCCGACGATGCGCCAGTGATCGAGGCCGATCACGCCTTGCTCAAGCGCGTCTTCAGCAATCTCGTGCAGAACGCCCTCAGCCACTCGGCGCGCGCCGTCACGGTGACGCTGGGCGCACGCCGCGAGAACGACGGCACGCTCTTCACCGTGTCCGACGACGGGGTCGGCATTCCGATCGAGTATCACGACATCATCTTCCGGAAGTTCGAGCAGGTGCGAACGCCGCATATCCCCCGCGTGCGCAGCTCGGGACTCGGCCTCGCCTTCTGCAAGCTGGTGGTGGAAGCGCACGGCGGCCGGATCTGGGTGAAGAGCGGGAGCGACATGGTGGGGAGCGCCTTTCACTTCTGGCTGCCGGAGAAGCCGCCGGCTGCCTCTGCACTCATCACTCCGTGACTGGGGCGGCGCGTGCTGCGCTCGCGCCTTACGGCGACGGCTCGCGTGGAACGCGAGCCTACGGGGCGCGGCTCCCTCGCTGCGCTCGGTCGCATCGCTGACGGGGCGGGCGAGGCGGCTACGCCGCCCGCCCTTACGGGAATGCCACGGCTATTCTCAGTTCCCGTAAGCGTGCCGTGCGCAGCACGGCCACGCGCCCCGTGAGGCGGCGCGCAGCGCCCGCCGCCCCGTAAGGCGGCGCGCAGCGCCCGCCGCCCCGTCAGCGAGCGCAGCGAGCGCCCGGTTATCTTTCCCCCATGTCCGCCCCCCTCCCCACCGTCTACATCGAAACGTACGGCTGCCAGATGAACGTGAGCGACTCCGAGCTGATGCTCGGGAAGCTCGCGGCGTCGGGCTACGCGCCGGTGGACAAGCCGGACGGTGCCGACGTCATCCTCGTCAACACGTGCGCCATCCGCGATCACGCCGAGCAGCGTGTGATTGGGCGGCTCGGCGAGTTGAAGCGGCACATGAAGAGCGACAGTGTCATGGGAGTCACCGGCTGCATGGCGCAGCGCCTGGGGCCGCAGTTGCTCGAGAAGGCGAAGCACGTGTCGCTCGTCGTCGGGCCCGATGGATACCGCGCGCTGCCGCAGTTGCTGGAGAACGCGCGGCGCGGCGAACGCGCGATCGAGACGAGCTTCGACCTGGAAGAGCACTACGAGGACTTCGCGCCGCGCCGGTTCGACAAGGTGAAGGCGTGGATTCCCGTGCAGCGCGGCTGCGACTATCGGTGCACATACTGCATCGTCCCCACCACGCGCGGCTCCGAACGGAGCCGCCGGCTCGAGGACGTCGTGCGCGAGACACGCGAGGTCGTCGCGTCGGGAATGAGCGAAGTCGTGCTGCTCGGCCAGACGGTCAATTCGTACACGGATGGCGAGCACGACTTCGCCGATCTGCTTCGCGCGGTCGGCGTGGTGCCCGGCATTCGGCGCGTGCGCTACACCAGCCCGCATCCGAACGATTTCTCCGACCGCGCCATCGCCGCCATGGCCGAGGTGCCGACGGTGTGCGAGCATGTGCACCTGCCGATGCAGAGCGGATCCTCGCGGATGCTCAAGCGAATGCTGCGACGCTACACGCGGGAGGAGTATCTCGACTGTGTGGCGCGGATCCGGCGCGCCATTCCCGGTGTCGCGCTCACCACGGACATCATCGTCGGCTTCCCGGGCGAGACGGATGAGGAGTTCGAGGAGACGTTGAGCGCCGTGCGAGAGGTCGGGTTCGTCGACGCGTACACCTTCATCTTCTCGCCCCGCGATGGCACGCCGGCCACGCGCCTGCCGCCGGAACTGAGCGTGCCGGCAAACGTCGCGAGTGAGCGGCTCCAGCGACTCGTCGAGACGGTGCGCTCGTTGACCCGGCAGCGCAACATGGGCTTGCTCGGGACACGACACGAAGTGCTGGTGGAGCGGCAGGCGAAGCGCGGCGACGCGATGCTCATGACGCGCACGCGCGATTTCAAGACCGTCCTCGTGCCGGGTGATGCGTCGATGCTCGGCTCGTATCTCACCGTGGAGCTCACCGGCACCACAGGATCGACGTTCACGGGTTCCATCGTGGCGGCGCGACAGGCCCTGCCGATGGCGGGGTAGAACCCGGCGAGCAACCGCTCGGTCCACGTCGCACTCGATTGATGCTGCCGTTCCAGCGGCATCCCCGAGTGTGGGCCGATGCCACTCGTGGGATGGGGCGCGCTGGCGTACGCCGTCGGACTCGCCGTCGCGTTGTCGACGCACGAGTCCGTGGTGCTCTGGTGCGTGAGCGTCGCGGCGTCGGCGACGATCGCGGCGGTATGGACACGTCGGCGCGCAGCCTCGTCCTGTCTCGTGCTCGCCATCGCCGGCGCGCTCGTCGGCTCCGCGACGGCGACTGGCGCGACGAGCTGTCGCACACGGCTCGCGACGCTTCCTTCGTGGACGGCGGAGTTCGAGAGTCCGGCCGCCCCCGGCGGGATCGCCCGCGCGACCATTCGCGCGCGCAACTGCACCGTGCGCGGAACGCTCCTCATCGCGTCGGGGCGCGCGACCGCGGGCACCGTGGCCACCGTGCGCGGGTCGGCGACCGCCGATGCGCGTGGCGTCATCGTTCGCGATGCGACGCTCGCCGACGAGCGGCCAGCCCGCGTGTTCGTGCGGCTCCGCGCCCGGACGGGCGCGCGCATCGACCGCCTGTTCGGTCGCGACGCGCCCATCGTTCGCGCGCTCGTGATCGCCGACATGTCCGCGGTCCCGGTGGAGCAGCGCGAACGGTTCGCCCGCGCCGGCCTGGTACACATGCTGAGCGTGTCTGGGCTGCACGTCGCGATCATCGCCCTCGCGCTCGAGCTCCTCGCGAGCGCGATGCGCGTGCCGCCCACCGCAGCCCGCGTCGCGACGTTGGCGCTCCTGGCGCTGTACGTCACGGGCATCGGCGCGCCACCGCCCGCGGTGCGTGCTGCCGTGATGCTGGGACTGCTCGCCGTCAGCCGCGTCGCGCAGCGTCCCACGTCACCGTGGGCCGTCCTCGCCCTCGGTGCCGTCGTGCCGCTCGTGCAGCCCGCCACGGTGCTCGATCTCGGATGGCAGCTGAGTGTCGCCGGCACGGCGGCGCTCGTCGCCGGTGGCATGCTCGCATCACGCCTCATCCCACGAGGCGTGCGCGGATATCGTCGGTCGCTCCTGCGCGCCGCCACGGTGAGCGTCGTGGCGACCGTCGTCACGGCGCCCCTTGTTGCCTGGAGCTTCGGACGGATCGCCCTGCTCGGACCCGTCACGAACCTGGTGGCGGATCCGATCATGGGCATGCTGCAGCCGGTCCTCTTTCTCGCGCTCTGCATTCCGGTCGCCACGGTCGAACGAACCGCCGCCGACGCGGCGCATGCGCTCCTGTCGGCATTCGACGCGATCGCCACGCACGCCGCGGCCGTGCCTGGCGGCGCACCGCTCGTGCTGCCGACGCTTCTCGCGGCATGCGCCGGCGGCGCGGCCGCGGTCGCCGTACTCGTTGCCTGTTCCAGTGAGCGGCCCGTCCGCGCCGCACTCGTGGCGCTGTGCGGTGGTGCGTTCCTCGTGTGGGAGCCCGTCATGGCGCCGCCGCCGAGGCTCACCGAACTCCATCTGCTCGACGTGGGGCAGGGCGACGCGATCGCGCTGCGCACGCGGGCGGGCCGGTGGATCGTCGTCGACGCCGGCCGGACGTGGGCGTCGGGAGACGCCGGACGAAGCGTCGTCGTCCCGTACATCGCCCACCGCGGCGGATCGGTGGCGCTGTTCGTCCTGTCGCATCCCCACGCCGATCATGTAGGTGGGGCGGCATCCGTCTTCGCCGCGCTTCGCCCCGCGCGCTTTCTCGATCCCGGATATGTCGGTGCGACGCCGTCCTATCTCGCCGCGCTCGACGAGGCGCGCGACCGCGCCATCCCCTGGCAGCGGGTGCGGCCGGGCGACTCGCTCCAGGTGGACGAGGTGACGTTGACGGCGCTCGCGCCGGACTCCGCATGGGCCGCGGGACTACGCGATGCCAATCTGGCCAGCACGATCCTGCTCGCGAGAATCGGCGCGGTACGCGTGCTGCTCACGGGCGACGCCGAGGCGGAAGAGGAAGCATGGCTCCTCGCGCGGGGAAGTGACGCCGTGTCGGCGGACGTGCTCAAGGTGGCGCATCACGGCAGCGCGACGAGCACGACGGCGGACTTTCTCGCCGCCGTTCGCCCGCGGCTCGCGCTCGTCAGCGTCGGTGCGCACAACTCCTACGGACATCCTGATCCAGCGGTGATGCGCTCCCTCGCGGCGACGGGTGCGATGATCGCCCGCACGGACCTGGTGGGCACCGTGATCGTTCGCACCGATGGCCGATCGCTCGACGTCGAGGCGCAGGGTGTGCGTTGGACCGTGCCCGAGCGGCGATAGCGCCGCGTCCGTCGACCACCGTCCACGCCAGCGACTCGCGTCCGATGCTCGCCCTGCTGATCGGTACCTCGTGCAGCCTCCCGCCAGGCGTGCTCGCCGACTATCCGGAATTGCGCGCCGCGCGCTGGCGCCACGGTGGACTCGCGCTGCGCATCGGTGGGTGGTGTCTCGGCTTGCGCACCGTCGCGGCCATCACCTTGTGGCAGACGATCTGGCTCGAGGATCCCGCCACGTCCGACCCGGAACTGCTCTTGCACGAACTCCGGCACGTCCATCAGTTTCAGGGCGATCGCGCCTTTCCGCTGCGCTACCTGTGGCGGAGTCTTCGCGACGGCTACTGGAACAACCCGTACGAAGTGGACGCTCGGCGGTACGCCAGGGGCCGGGTCGCCGCCGTTTCACCCACCGGCTAGAGGCTCTCGTGGTCTATCATACGGCGACATCGGTCGTGACGATCGAGCGGTTCATCATCGAGCAGGAGCGCCTCCATCCCGAGGCGACCGGCGAGCTGTCCGGCATCCTGTACGACATGGCGCTCGCGGCGAAGATGATCGCGAACAAGGTGCGTCGGGCCGGGCTCGCCGACATCCTCGGTGCCACCGAGAACTCCAACGTCCAGGGTGAGATCCAGCAGAAGCTGGACATCTTCGCCAACGATACGATCATCAAGGCGATGGACCATGGGGGTCGGCTCTGTGCGATGGCGTCCGAGGAAGAGCCGGACATCATCCAGATCCCCGACGGATTTCGCTGTGGCAAGTACTGCCTGCTCTTCGACCCGCTGGATGGGTCGTCCAACATCGACGTGAACGTGCCGGTCGGAACGATCTTCTCGGTCGTGCAGAAGATCACGCGCGGACGGCACGGTGAGATGGAGGACATGCTGCAGCCCGGTCGGCGGCAGGTCGCGTCCGGTTACATCATTTACGGGTCGAGCACGATGCTCGTGTATACCACGGGGCAGGGTGTGCACGGCTTCACGCTCGATCCGTCGATCGGCGAGTTCCTGCTCTCGCACCCGCACATCCGGATTCCGGACGACGGGCGCTACCTCTCCGTGAACGACTCGTACGAGGCGCAGTGGGACGAGCCGACGCGGTCGCTCATGCGCAAGTATCGCGGACTCGAGGGCGACCGTCGCCCGCTCAGCGTGCGGTACGTCGGATCGCTCGTCGCCGATTTCCATCGCAACCTCCTGGGAGGTGGCGTGTTCTGCTATCCCGTCAATCGCAAGAACGTGAACGGCAAGCTCCGGCTGATGTACGAAGCCAATCCGCTCGCGTTCATTTGTGAGCAGGCGGGTGGCGCGGCGAGCGATGGCCGGCAGCGAGTGCTCGACGTGACGCCGCAGGAACTTCACCAGCGGGTCCCCCTCTACATCGGCTCCAGGCGCGACGTCGATCTCGCCGTCCAGACCCTCGCGCCCCGATCGGAGCTGGTGGGCGCCTGACGACGCCGCCCTCCCGCCGCACTCCCGACGCGCCGGTTCCCGAGCGTCGCTCTCCGTCGGGCATTCCGATCGAGCCGGTCTATGGCCCCGCGGCACTCGACTACGACCGTGATCTCGGCGATCCGGGGGTGTATCCGTTCACGCGCGGCATCCAGCCCTCGATGTACCGCGGTCGTCTGTGGACCATGCGGCAGTACGCGGGATTCGGGACGGCGCAGCAGACGAATGCGCGCTTCCGGCTCCTCCTCGACAAGGGTCAGACGGGACTGAGCGTCGCGTTCGATCTCCCCACGCAAATGGGCATCGATTCCGATTCGCCGCGCGCCCTGGGCGAGGTCGGTCGCGTGGGTGTCGCCATCGACACGGTCGAGGACATGCACGTGCTGCTCGATGGCATTCCGCTCGGCGACGTCTCCACGAGCATGACGATCAATGCGACTGCGGCGACGCTCCTGGCGATGTACATCGTCGTTGCGGAAGAACGGGGCATCGACCGTCGGACACTCAGCGGCACCATCCAGAACGACATCCTGAAGGAGTACATCGCTCGCGGCACATATATCTACCCGCCGGTTCCATCGCTCGCGCTGATCGCCGACATCTTCCGATTCGCCGCGACGGACGTCCCGAACTGGAATCCCATCTCCATCAGCGGCTACCACATTCGCGAAGCGGGAGCGACGGCGGTGCAGGAGCTGGCGTTCACGTTCGCGAACGCCATGGAATACGTGGCGCGGGCGCTTCAGGCCGGCCTCGCCATCGACAGCTTTGCGCCAAGACTCTCGTTCTTCTTCGCGGCCCACAACGACCTGTTCGAGGAGGTGGCGAAGTTTCGCGCCGCGCGCCGGCTGTATGCCCGCTTGATGCGCGAACGATTCGGCGCGAGCGATGCGAGTTGCCGCCTCCGGTTTCACACCCAGACCGGCGGCGTGACGCTGCAGGCGCAGCAGCCACGGAACAACATCGTTCGCGTGACCGTACAGGCGCTGGCGGCCGTGCTTGGCGGGACGCAATCGCTCCACACGAATGGCTACGACGAAGCGCTCTCGTTGCCCACGGCGGAGGCGGCGACCCTCGCGCTGCGCACGCAGCAGATCATCGGGTTCGAGAGCGGCGTGACGCTCACCCCCGATCCCCTGGCCGGCAGCTTCTACGTGGAGTCGCTGACCTCCGCGCTCGAGCGGGACGCGCTGGCACTCCTCGCACGCATCGACGAGATGGGCGGCGCCGCACAGGCTATCGCGTCAGGCTTCTTCCAGGAGGAGATCGGTCGGTCCGCCTACGAGTATCAGCTCGGGGTGGAACGCGCCGAGACGACGATCGTTGGCGTGAACCGCTTTGCGGATGGGACGGAGGCGGCGGTGGCGCCCGCACCCGACTACTCTGCGCTCGAGCGTGAGCAGGCGGGTCGCGTACGCGCCGTTCGAGCCTCGCGTGATGACTCGGTGGTGCTCGCGGCATTGCGCGCACTTCGCGCTGTCGCCGACGCGATCTCCGGCGCCGCCGGTGCCGCCGGCGCGCCGCACGCGCCTCTCATGCCGCTCATCATCGACGCCGTGCGTGCCCGCGCCAGCGTGGGCGAGATCAGCGACGTGTTCAGCGCCGCGTGGGGCGCATATCAGCCTGGTCGCTGACCGGAGGGGGCGCTGGACTTCGTATCCACAGGTCAGAAATGTGATGCGCGCGAGTGACCTAAAAGCGACCTCGGCCGTCTGAATTGTGAGCGCTCACCAAGGAGCGCCTGGGTTCAGCCAGTCGAACAGCCTACAGGATCATTCTGAATGCGTCGCATGTCTTCGCTCGTCGTGTTGTCCCTGCTCGCCATCAGCGCGTCGGCGACGGCGCAGCGGTCCCGCGGCGCCAGCATGGCGAATCCGTCTCCCGAGATCGGCATCGATGCGGGCGTGACCTTCGGGCTCGGCACGCCCAGCACGACGGTGGTCTCCATTCCGGCGCAGCAGATTCGCCTGGGATTCTTCGTGTCGCCGGCGTTGTCCGTCGAGCCCACGTTCGGCCTGCAGAGCGTGAGCGGCGGCGGCGTCTCCATCACGACGTACAATTTCGGCGCCGGTCTCCTCTACCATTTCGCGCAGAGCCGCGCCGCGAACCAGTTCTACGTGCGCCCGTTCGTGAACGTCGTCGGCGTCTCCGGTGACGTCGGATCCAACAGCACGGCGGTCTTCGGTCTCGGCGGCGGGCTCAAGATCCCGCTACGCGATCGCATTGCGTCGCGCTTCGAAGCCAACGTCCAGTCGGGTGAAGGCGACACCGCGATCGGTCTGCTCGCCGGGCTGTCCTTCTACACCCGCTGACCTGAACCACTGACGACGCGCGGCGGCCGTCTCGCCGCGCGTCGTCGTCTGATGTGCACGCGTCGGGCTCCACTGATCGACGAACCATGAACGCGGCCGAGCCTTCCGACGGGCCACCGCGCTCCCTCCCTCCACACGGAGACTTCATGCGCTCAACCAATATTGTTCGCACCATCGCCACCGTCGTGCTGCTCGCCGCACCGCTGGCGATGCACGCACAGCGTCGCGCCACCGCGCGTCCGGCTGCCGCGCCCATGAACGATCGCAGCGGCTACAGCCTGAGCCTCGGCCTCGGCGGCGGGTCCAACGCGCTGTCGTGCGCTCAGTGCGTGTCCACCCGCGAAACGGGTGCCTCCGGCTACCTGCGTGTCGGCAAGGGCATGACGCCGAGTCTGATGATGGGCGTCGAGCTGAACGGCTGGAACAAGACGGAGAACCAGGCCACCGCGCGGACCGGCATGCTGAGCGCGATTGCGCAGTACTACCCGAGCATGACGAACGGCTTCTTCGTGAAGTCGGGCGCCGGCCTTGGCCGCACCACGATCGACGACAATTCCACCGCGCCGTCGTCGAAGCTGCAGTCCACCGGCTTCGGCTACCAGTTCGGTCTCGGCTACGACATGAGCATCGCGCGTCGCTGGTCGATCACGCCGTACGTCAACTACCTGGCGACGGTGGGCGCGAACGCCGAACTGAATGGCGTGAGCATGAACGAACGTCTGAACGCGAATTACGTCCAGTACGGTCTGGGTCTGAGCTGGCACTAGGCTGCAGGCTGCGTGAACGAGGTGCGGCGCCCCGGTGGGGCGCCGCACTTTTTTTCCGGAACGATTGTGATGCGCCCATCGAGGTGACATTTGCGAGTGCGCTTGTAGCGACGGTCGCGCCCGGCTAGCTTTCGCGGCTGGGAAGCACTCGCCTAAGTCTCATATCGATGCCAACTTACGAGTTTCGTTGCCCGTCAGGGCACGAGTTCGAGAAGCTCTATCGCACCATCAGCGGCGCCGAAGCGCACGTGCTCTGTCCGCAGTGCGGGCAGGAAGCCGAGCGTCTGATGTCGGCCGCCGGTTTCGCGTTCAAGGGGTCGGGGTTCTATCTCACCGACTACGGCAAGAACGCGCATCGTGAGAAGGGTACGCCGGAACCGAAGAGCGGCGCTCCCGCGGGCGAGAGCGGTGGCGACGCGAAGAAGGCGGAGTCGAAGAGCGACGCGACCACGCCGGCCGCACTTCCGACGACGAGCGCGCCAGCCGCGGAATCGAAACCCAAGAGCGAGTCCAAGCCGGCAGACGCCAGGCCGGCGCCGGCTCCGCCGAAGAAGAGCTCCGGCGAGTGAGCGCGGGCGCCGACGCGTTGCGCGCCGAGTTGGCGCGTGTCGCTCGCGGGTTGGGCGCGCCGGACGACATCGTTCCGTTGCTCGAGCGACCGCGCGATCCCGCGTTCGGCGATTGGGCCACCAATCTCGCGATGGTGCTCTCCAAGCCGCTCGGGCGAAAGCCGCGCGATCTCGCGCAGCAGTTGATCGAGTCGCTGGACACCGCGGCCGCCGGACTCGCGTCGGCTGAGATCGCCGGTCCGGGCTTCATCAATTTTCGGCTGAGCGCCGACACGGTGGCCGGTAGCATCACGGCGCTCGTCGCCGCCGGCGACAGCTACGGCCGGCAGACGATGGGTGCGGATCAGCCGGTCGTCGTGGAGTTCGTGAGCGCGAACCCCACGGGCCCGCTGCACGTGGGACATGGTCGGCAGGCGGCGCTCGGCGATGCCATCTCGTCGTTGCTGGAGTGGACGGGGTGGCGCGTCTCGCGTGAGTTCTATTACAACGATGCCGGCGTCCAGATCGACAACCTCGCGCTGAGTACGCAGGCGCGCGTCCGCGAGCTGTCGAGTGGCACGCTGCAGATTCCCGAAGGGGGCTATCACGGCGCGTACATCGCCGAGATCGCCGGTCGATACGTGGCGGCGCATCCGGAGGACGCCGCGGGCGAGGATCTCGACGCCATGCGGCGCTACGCGGTGCAGGAGCTGCGCAAGGAGCAGGATCTGGACATGCAGGCCTTTGGTGTCGCCTTCGACACCTACTTTCTCGAGTCGTCGCTGTACGCCGACGGTCGCGTGGAGCAGACCGTCCGGGAGCTCGTGGCCAGCGGCCGGACCTACGAGAAGGATGGTGCCCTGTTCCTCAGCACGACGGCCTACGGTGACGACCAGGACCGCGTGATGCGCAAGAGCGCGGGGAAGGGAAGCACCTACACGTACTTCGTGCCGGATGTCGCGTATCACGAGACGAAGTGGGCGCGCGGGTTCCGTCGCGCGATCAACGTGCAGGGCGCCGACCATCACAGCACCGTCACGCGGGTGCGTGCGGGCCTGCAGGCGCTGAACGTGGGCATTCCGGAGGGGTATCCGGAGTACGCGCTGCACCAGATGGTCACGGTGCTCAAGGGCGGCGAAGAGGTGAAGCTGTCCAAGCGCGCGGGAAGCTACGTCACGGTGCGCGAGCTCATCGACGAGGTAGGGCGAGACGCGGTGCGATACTTCTTCCTCATGCGGAAGGGCGATTCGCAACTCTCGTTCGACGTCGATCTCGCGCGGTCGCAGACGGAGGAGAACCCGGTCTACTACATCCAGATGGCGCACGCGCGTCTCGCCGGCATCTTCCGCGTGGGCGACATCGACCCATCCGCAATCTCGACCGACGTCGACTTCGCCGCGCTCGCACTGGTGGAGGAGACGGAGCTGATGAAAGCGCTGCTCGATTTTCCGGCGGTGGTGGCCAGCGCCGCCGAGGCGCTCGAGCCGCACCGTGTCGCGACGTATCTGCATGACACCGCCAGCCGCGTGCACCTCTGGTATCACAAGGCACACGTGCTGAACGAACCGGAACGGATCACGCGGGCCCGCCTCCTGCTTGCGCGCGCTGCGCAGATCGTGCTCCGCAATGGACTCGGGTTGCTCGGCATCAGTGCACCCGACCGCATGTAGTCCGACCGACTGTCCGTCCTCCTGGTTCCTCCGTCTTCTCTCCCCGTCCATGACCGTACTCGTCGTCGGTTCCGTCGCGCTGGACTCCGTCGAAACCCCGTTCGGCAAGGCCGACAACGTGATCGGCGGTTCCGGCACCTTCTTCTCGGCCTCCGCGAGCCACCTGAGCCCCGTGCAGCTCGTCGGTGTCGTCGGCGACGACTACCCCATGGACCAGCTCGAGCCGCTGCGCAAGCGCGGGGTGGACATGGCCGGCCTGGAGCAGGCGAAGGGTGAATCGTTCCGCTGGCGCGGCCGATACCGGCACGACCTCAATTCGGCCGAGACCCTCGAGACGCGGCTGGGCGTGTTCTCGCACTTCAGTCCCAAGATTCCGGAACAGTTCCGCACTGCGCCGTTCGTCTTTCTCGCGAACATCGATCCGCGCCTCCAGCTCGATGTCCTGCGGCAGGTGCAGCGACCGAAGCTCGTCGCCTGCGACACGATGAACTTCTGGATCGAGAGCCGTCGTCCGGACATCGTGGAGCTGATCAAGCACGTGGATCTCATCACGCTCAACGACAGTGAGGCGCGGCAGCTCTCCGATTGCGCAAATCTGCTGAAGGCCGCCCGATGGATCATGGAGCGCGGTCCGCGCATGGTGATCATCAAGAAGGGTGAGCATGGCGCCTTCCTGTTCAAGGAGAAGTCGATCTTCTTCGCGCCCGCCTACCCGCTCGAGGATGTCTTCGACCCCACCGGCGCGGGGGACTCGTTCGCCGGCGGCTTCATGGGCTATCTCGCGCGGAGTGGGGACCTCAGCGACGCCAACCTTCGTCGCGCCGTGGTGTACGGATCGGCCATGGGATCGTTCGCCGTGGAAAAATTCTCCGTGCAGCGCCTGCTCGAGCTCACCCCGTCCGACATCACGTCGCGCGTGGCCGACTTCCGCACGCTCGTCGCATTCGAGGAGGAGCAGGCGACGTGAGCGACGACGCGCCGCTCGATTATTCGGCCGCTGGAGTCGACCTCGACCGGTCTGACGCGGTGAAGCGTCGTATCCGCAGCGTCGTCGAGTCGACCTTCACGGCGGGAGCGCGAGGCGCGTTTGGCGGTTTCGGCGGCATGTATCGCATTCCCGCCGAGTTGCGTCGGCCCGTGCTCGTCGCGAGTGCGGATGGCGTGGGCACGAAGCTCCGCGTCGCCATCGATGCCCAGCGGCATGACACGGTGGGACACGACCTCGTGAACCACTGCGTGAACGACATCCTCGTGCAGGGCGCCCTCCCGCTCTTCTTCCTGGACTACTTCGCCGCCGGGGTGCTCGTGCCGGAAGTCGTGGAGGCCGTGGTGACGGGCGTCGCCGCCGGCTGTCGCGAAAATGGATGCTCCCTCGTGGGCGGTGAGACGGCGGAGATGCCGGGGATCTACACGCCGCCCGACTACGATCTCGCCGGCTTCATCGTCGGATGCGTGGAGGAAGACGCCATCCTCGGCGCCGATCGCGTCGAGGAGGGAGACGTCGTGATGGGGCTGGCGAGCAGCGGACTCCACACGAACGGTTACTCGCTGGCGCGTCGCATCGTCTTTGACCGGATGGGATTGCGTGCGAATGACCCCTTTCCCGGCGAGGACGTTTCCGTGGCCGATGCGCTGCTGCGTGTGCATCGGTCCTACCTCGGCGTGCTCCGGCCGGTACTCGGGCGTGTGCACGCCATGGCGCACATCACGGGCGGTGGCCTGCCGGGCAATGTGAATCGCGCGCTGCCCGACACCGTCGACGCGGAGATCGACGCACGCAGCTGGGACGTGCCGAATCTGTTCCGTCAACTCGAGCTGGGCGGCCAGGTGGATCGGGCCGAGATGTTCCGGACATTCAACATGGGCGTCGGCATGGTCGTCATCACTGACGACGCTGGCGGTACGGCTGTCGCGGCGAGCGCGGCGACGGCGAACATCGGCTGCTGGCCGCTCGGGCGCATCGTGCGCGGAACGGGCCAGGTCCGCATCACCTAGGAGCGACAATCATGAAGAAGTACTCGATCATAGCGGCTGGTCTTTCGGTGCTGATCGTCCCGCAGCTCGAGGCGCAGACCTCGTGCCCCACGTCGGTGCCGACCGCGGCGACGGCGGCGGAAAACGCCAAGCAGCAGGCGGCGGATCTCTTCCAGTACATGGCGCCGCAGATTGCCACGGCGATCGCCGGTGGTAGCCCGACGCTGGGGCAGACCAGCACGCTCGGGGGCCTCGGACACTTCTCGGTGGGTGTCCGCGGAACGGCGGTGAAGGGCTCGCTGCCCGAAGTGGATCGGTTCCCCGTCTGTTATTCTGGCCGCTATTCGGCCACGCTCCCCACGGGCTCGCAGGCCATTCCAGGTGCAGGCGTCGACGCGGCGATCGGCGTGTTCGGCGGACTGCCGCTCGCGCTCACCAATGTCGGCGCGGTGGACGTGCTGCTCAGCGCCACGTACCTGCCGGAAGTCGACCAGAACAACATCAGGATCACGCTGCCCGATGGCTCGCTCAAGATCGGGTACGGCGCGCGCATCGGGCTGCTGTCGGAATCCATTCTGGTGCCAGGTGTCTCGCTCAGCTTCATGAAGCGCGATCTGCCGACGGTCAACGTGGTCGCGAATTCCGGCGTCAACGATTCGCTGTTCGTCACGGGTCTCAAGCTCGAGACGACATCCTGGCGCATCGAGGCGAGCAAGTCGTTGCTGATGTTCGGCCTCTTCGGTGGTGTCGGCCGCGACAA
This sequence comes from Gemmatimonadaceae bacterium, assembly GCA_031362845.1. Lineage (GTDB taxonomy): Bacteria > Gemmatimonadota > Gemmatimonadetes > Gemmatimonadales > Gemmatimonadaceae > AG11. The sequence continues at coordinate 47,777 of JANLTI010000128.1, forward strand.
GTACGAGTCGTCGGTGCAGACGGTGCGCGCGACGGTCGGTGCGCCCGTGATCGGGCGCACGAATGCCGCACTCTCGCCGTCACCGAGTCAGTCGCTGGATCGCACCAACCTGTTCGTCGGCCTCAAGCTCAACCTCCTGTTCTTCAAGCTCGCCGCCGAAGTGGGCCAGGCGTCGGGTGGTGAGGTGGCGACGTTCAACACGTTCGAGGGCTCGGCGGCGAACGCCTCGCGCACCTACGGCTCGCTTGGCGTTCGGTTCGGCCTCTGAGCGCATGACTTTCGCATGAGCGTTGCATGAGTGGCGGTGCGGGCGCATCCACGCCGGACGACGGTGCGTGGATGCGCCACGCGCTCGCGCTCGCGGCCCGCGGGTGGGGACGCACGGCGCCGAACCCCATGGTCGGCGCCGTCGTCGTTCGTGATGGCGCCGTCGTCGGCGAGGGATGGCATACCGCCTACGGCGCCGCACACGCGGAAGTCGAGGCCATTCGCTCGGCCGGCGAGCGGGCGCGCGGCGCCACGTTGTACGTCACGCTCGAGCCGTGCAACCATCATGGACAGACGCCGCCATGCACGGACGCCATTCTCGGTGCGGGCATTGCTCGCGTCGTCGCGGCCGCCGAGGACCCCAACCCCGTTGCGCGCGGCGGAGCCGATCGGCTGCGCACGCAGGGTGTGGACATCGCCATCGGGCCCGAGGCCGACGCGGCGCGCGAGCTGAACGCATCGTTCTTTCATGCGGTCGCGAGCGATCGCCCCTTCATCCGACTGAAGCTCGCCCTCTCGCTCGACGGCGCCATCGCCGACGAAAGTCGGCAGACGGGATGGCTGAGCGGCCACGAGGCGCGCGCCGAGGTGCACCGCCTCCGCGCCGGCAGCGACGCGGTCGCGGTGGGCATCGGTACCGCGCTCGCTGACGATCCCCTCCTCACGGTGCGCGGGTTCGCGCCGCCGCGCGTGCCGCCCGTGCGCGTCGTTTTCGACACGTCGGCGCGCCTCCCGCTCGATTCCCGGCTCGTGCGAACGGCGCGGGAGACACCGGTGCTGGTGATCTGCTGGGCGCCGGATCCCTCCCATGCGGTGGCGCTCGAGCAGGCAGGTGTGGAACTGCTGCATGCCGCGTCGTTGCCGCACGCCGTGCGCGCCCTGCGCGCACGCGGCGTCACCTCGCTCCTGCTCGAGGGCGGGGCGGGGCTGGCTGCATCGTTCATGCAGGAAGCGCTGGTGGACCGGTTGGTTATCTTTCGGGCACCCATCGTTCTCGGCGCGGGTTCACTGAATGCGTTCGGTGCTCTCCCGTCCAGCGCCATCGAGAGTGCGCCGCGGTGGCGGCTTGTCGAGGTGCGACGGTTCGGGGACGACGAGATGACGGTCTACAAGCCTCGCGACTGACGAGGCCGGAGCTATTTGGCATGTTCACCGGATTGATCGACGATGTCGGCGTCGTCGAACGCGTGGAGCGGACGGACGCCGGGCGCGAGCTCCGGATCCGCAGTCGGTACTCGGACCTCGTCGATGGCGAGAGCATCGCGGTGAACGGCGCGTGCCTCACGGTACGCGAATCGGACGCGCGCGCGTTCACCGTCGCCGCCGTGATCACGACGCTGGGGCGCACGTGCATCGAGGAGTGGGAGGCCGGGCGCCGCGTGAATCTCGAGCGCGCGATGCGACTCGGCGATCGCCTGGGCGGCCACATGGTGCAGGGACACGTCGACGACGTTGGCGTGGTCGAAGCGACGCGGCGCGCTGGCGATGCCCTGCTGATCGACGTGCGTCTGCCAGCCGAGCTCGAACCGCTCGTCGTGCTGCATGGCTCCGTCACGGTGGATGGGGTGAGCCTCACCGTGAACGCGTTGCCCGCGCCAGGCCTCCTCCAGCTCAGCATCATCGAATTCACCTGGCGCCACACCACGCTCGGCGACCTCACCACGGGCGATCGCGTGCACCTGGAAGCCGACATGGTGGGGAAGTACGTGCGGCAACTCGTCATCCCCTACATGGCCGACCTCAGGTGAGTCAGCGCAACGGAGATCCGCACATGCCTTTCGATACCGTCGAGCAGGCCATCGCCGACATCGCGGCTGGCAAGATGATCATCGTCGCCGACGACGAGGATCGCGAGAACGAGGGCGACCTGATCTGCTCCGCGCAGCTCATCACGCCGGAGTTGGTCAACTTCATGATCAAGCGCGCGGGTGGGCTCATCTGCGTGGCCCTGCCGGGCGAACGGGTGGATCAGCTCGCGCTCCCACCGATGGCGGAGAGCAATCCCGACGAGTACCGCACGGCCTACACGGTGAGCGTTGACGCGGCGCCCCGATTCGGCGTCACGACGGGGATCAGCGCGCACGATCGTGCGACGACGATCCGCACGCTCGTGGATCCGGCCACGCTTCCCACCGACATGCGTCATGGCGGGCACGTGCATCCGCTGCGTAGCCGCGATGGTGGCGTGTTGCAGCGCGTGGGGCACACGGAGACCGCCGTGGACCTGGCACGACTGGCGGGCGTGTACCCCGCCGGCGTCATCTGCGAGATCCTGAACGACGACGGTTCCACCGCGCGTCGTCCGCAGCTCGAGGCGTTCGCGGCCGAGCACCGGCTCACGTTCATCACCGTGGCGCAGCTCGTGGCGCACCGACTGAAGCACGAGCGGCTGGTGCACCGGGTCGCGCAGGCACGGCTCCCCACGCACTTCGGCACGTGGACGGTGTTCGGCTATCGCAACGACGTGGACGACGCCGAGCACATCGCGATCACGCACGGCGATCTCGGCGATGGCGAAAACGTGCTGGTGCGCATGCACTCGAAGTGTCTCACCGGCGACGTGTTCCATTCCATGCGGTGTGACTGCGGCTGGCAGCTCGACACCGCGATGCAGATGATCCAGCAGGACGGTCGCGGCGTGATCGTGTACCTCGATCAGGAGGGCCGTGGCATCGGCTTGCTCAACAAGCTGAAGGCATACGAGCTGCAGGATCGCGGTGCCGACACGGTGGAAGCCAACGAACAGCTCGGCTTCGCCCCCGACCTCCGCAACTACGGCATCGGCGCGCAGATCCTGCTGGACCTCGGCCTCGCGTCCATCCGGCCCATCACGAACAATCCGCGAAAGATGGTCGGCCTCGAAGGGTACGGTCTTCGCGTCGACGAGCGCGTCCCGATCGTGCAGCCGGAGAATGCCGAGAACGCGGGCTATCTCGGAACCAAACGCGACAAGCTCGGCCACCTGCTCGCATCCTGACGAAGAGATCATGGCGGAATTCAACGGCGTGCCCAACGGCGAGGGTCGGCGATACGCCGTGCTCGTGTCCCGGTTCAACCACCACGTCACCAGCAAGCTCGCCGATGGCGCCATGGATGCGCTGGTGCGGCATGGCGTCGTGGCGGAGGACGTGGACCTCGTCTGGGTGCCCGGCGCCTGGGAACTCCCGTTCGCGGCGCGGCGTCTCGCGGCCACCGATCGCTACAGCGCGCTCGTGGTGCTCGGCGCCATCGTGCGGGGCGGCACGCCCCACTTCGACTTCATTTCCGCCGAGGCGTCACGCGGCGTGATGGACGCCAGCACGGAATACGATGTCCCGATCGGATTCGGATTGCTGACGTGTGACACGATGGAACAGGCTGAAGCGCGCGCCGGCGGAGAGCATGGCAACAAGGGGTGGGATGCGGCGATCGCCGCGCTGGAGATGTCCGACCTGTTCGAACGGCTCGATGGCGCGGACGAGGGTTGAGACGCGGGCGCGCGCCCGCGCGCTCCAGGCGCTCTACGCGTGGGACATGCGCGGCAACGACATCGCCGACCTGGAGCGCGTTGCCACGCAGGTGTGGGATGACCTGGCGATCTCTCCGGAAGAACGACGCATCGCCGGGCCGATCGTCCGGATGATCGCGAGCCGCTCGCGCAACCTCGATGTGCAGCTCGCCGAGGCGACGACGAACTGGAGACTGGAACGCATCGGCGCCGTGGAGCGGTGCGCGCTCCGCATCGCGTTGGCCGAGCTGACCATCGGCGAGACGCCACCACGCGTGGTGATCCAGGAGGCCGTCACGCTCTCCGAGCGGTTCGGCAGCGCGGGCAGCGCGAAATTCGTCAATGGCGTGCTGGATGCCCTCGCGCGAAAGATGGGCCGGATCTAGTGCGACTGCTGCTGGTCAACTGGCAATGCCGTGAAAATCCGCTCGCCGGCGGCGCGGAGATCCATCTGCACGAGATCTTCGGGCGCCTCGCGGCGAAGGGGCACGACATCACGCTGCTGTGCGGCGGGTGGGACGGCGCTCCACCGAGCACGAGGCTGGACGGCATCGCGGTCGAGCGCGTGGGCACGCGCTACACCTTTCCCGTTCTTGCCCGCGCGGCCTACCGTCGGCGCCTGTCGGCGATCCCGTTCGACCTCCTCGTCGAGGACGTGAACAAGATTCCGCTGGGCACGACGCGGTGGGGCGGTCCCCCCGTCGTCGTCCTCGTGCCGCATCTATTCGGTGGCACCGCGTTCCAGGAGCTCGCCGCGCCGTTGGCCGCCGCGGTCTGGCTGGCGGAGCGGCCGCTCGGCCGCGTGTATCGCGGTGCGCCCTTTCAGGCGATCAGCGCGAGCACGGCGGCGGATCTCGCCGCGCGGGGGATACCGCGCGAGGCGGTCGAGGTGATTCACCCCGGCATCGACACGCTGGGCTACACACCTCGTGCCGCCGCGCGCGCGCCAGCGCCGGTGTTCGCCTATCTGGGACGGCTGAAGCGGTACAAGGGCGTGCACCACGTGATCCGCGCGTTCGCTGCGCTCCGCCATCCCGGCGCGACCCTCGAAATCGCCGGCGCCGGCGACTACCGACCCGCGCTGGAACGCCTTTCGGCGTCGCTTGACCTCGGCGATCGCGTGCGGTTTCTTGGGCGTATCGGTGAAGAGGAGAAGCGCGAGCTGCTGCGTCGTGCCTGGGCTCTCGTCTTCGCGTCTCCCAAGGAGGGGTGGGGAATCACGAATCTCGAGGCGGCAGCCAGCGGTACACCCGTGGTCGCGTCGAACTCACCGGGGATCCGTGAATCGGTGCGGGACGGTGAGACGGGTTATCTCGTACCCCATGGCGACACGGACGCAATGGCCAGCGCAATGCGCCGACTCGCGACGGATCCATCGCTCGTCTCGCGATTGGGCGCGCAGGCACGCACCTTCGCCGAATCGTTCACCTGGGAGCGTGCCGCCGATGAAACGGAGCGGCATCTGCTCCAGGTGCTCACCTCCCGTCGCGCACGCTGATGGACATCATCTTCCACGAGCATCACGCCAACGTCTCCGACCACATGCGGCAGCGCGCGGCCAGCGGTGTGCGACGACTCGCCACTCGACTCGATCGCGCCGTCGACGCCGTCGTGCGATTCGAGGAGGACGGACCGACGCGCCGCGTGGAGATCATCCTCCGAACGCCGCGGCACAAGCGACTGGTCGCCAAGGCCGAAGGCCGCTTCTACGGCCCGACCCTCGGCATTGTCTTCGCGCGACTCCGCACGCAGATCGCCGCGCTGAAGAAGCCGGCGCGCGGGCGGGCGGCGCGCACGCACGCCACCGTTCGCGCGTGAGCGGTTCGCTGGTGGTGGGCTCGTTGCTCGAACAACTCGAGCCATTGCTCGAGCTCGAGCGCGTGACGGGCTCTGCCGGACTCGAGCGAGCCATTCCCGGCGCCGACGTGTCGAGCCCGGGCCTCGCGCTCGCCGGCTTCGTGGCGCGGTTCGCCTCGGAACGGATCCAGGTGTTCGGCGAGACGGAGGTGACCTATCTCCACTCGCTGGACGCGGCGACACGTCGCGCGAATCTCGCGCAGTTCTTCCGCTTTCCCATTCCGTGCGTCTTCGTCACCAAGGGCCTGGACCTGCCGACCGAGGTGCGGGAAGAGGCGACGCGCGCCGACGTCGCCGTGCTCCGGTCCTCGTTGAAGACCAACGAGTTCTACAATCGCATCAAGCCGTGGCTCGAGGATTATTTCGCGCCCCAGACGACGGTGCACGGCTCGCTCGCCGACGTATACGGCGTCGGCCTCCTCTTCATCGGACAGAGCGGGATCGGGAAATCCGAGTGTGTGCTCGACCTCGTGGAGCGCGGGCATCGGTTCGTCGCCGATGACCTCGTGCTCGTGCGCAAGAAGGGCAACGACATCCTGATCGGACGCGGGCACGAACTGCAGCGGCATTACATGGAAATCCGGGGCGTGGGATTGGTGGACATCCCCGCGATCTTCGGCATTCGCGCCGTGCGGCAGCAGAAGCGCATCGAGGTGATCGTGCAACTCGAGGAATGGCGGAAAGGCGACACGGTGACCACCGTGGAGCGCACCGGCCTCGATGGTGAGACGACCGACATTCTCGGCGTGCCGTTGCCGCGGATCGTGGTGCCGCTCAATCCCGGGAAGAACATCACGGTGGTCGCCGAGGTCATCGCCATGCATCACCTGCTCAAGTGGAGTGGGATCGATCCGGCCGAGCGCTTCAATGCGCGGCTCATCAAGCAGATGCGCGACAAGTCGGAGATCAACCGTTACCTGCGTGGCGATCATGAGTGATCCCGTGAAGCGCGCGCTCGTGGCCGGCCACGCCGATTTTGCCGCGGGGCTCGTGTCCGCCGTCGAGCTCATCACCGGGCGGGGCAGTGTCCTCGTGCCCATTCAGGTGAAGGGCCTCTGCGGCGACGACATCCAGCAGCTGCTCTATGACACGATGCAGGCGAGCGGCGTCCGCGTCATCTTCACCGATCTCCAGGCCGGCAGTTGCACGATGGCGGCGCGCAAGGTGCTGCGTGCCCTGGGCGAAGGCACGCTCGTGGCCGGCGCCAACCTCCCGATGCTCCTCGACTTCGCCTTGTCGTCCAATCCCGACACGGCTGCCGCGGCGGAACAGGCGGCGGAGCGGGGACGGTCCGCGGTGAGCGTGCACAAGGGTGGGGGCATCCCCGCGTGACGCTCGTCCTCAACCGTATCGACGATCGGCTCATCCACGGGCAGGTGGTCGTGGGGTGGGGCCAGCCGCTCGATGTCCGGTTCATCGTCCTCGTGGACGACGCGGTCGCCGAGAGCGAGTGGGAGCAGGACCTGTATCGCATGGGCGTCCCACCGGAGATGGAGATCCGCTTTCACTCCGCCGCCGACGCGGCTGCGCGGCTCGACGACTACCGCATGGAGGCGCAACCGGGGATCCTGCTCACCGGTGACATCGCGACGATGCACGCGCTCGTCGAGCGCGGCGGCGTGCGAGACGTGAACATCGGTGGCATTCACCATCGTGCCGGCCGGGTCCAGCACCTGCGCTACGTCTTTCTGACGGCAGCGGAGCAGGACGCGCTGCGCGCACTCGCCGCGCACGGCGCGCTCGTGACGGCGCAGGACGTGCCGGCCGCGCGCGCCATCTCGCTCAACGAGCTGCTCGGCGCACGGGAGGACGCGTGAGAGAGCTGCTGCCACTCTCGCTCCTCGGGGGTGCGCTGGGGCTGGATGTCGTCTGCTTTCCACAGATGATGTTCTCGCGCCCGCTCGTCGCTGCCACACTCGCCGGCGCGTTCGTCGGTGATGCGACCACCGGCATCCTCGTCGGCGCGACACTCGAGCTGATCGCACTCGCCACGTTGCCGTTCGGCGCGTCACGCTATCCGGAGTGGGGTTCGGCGGCCGTGGTTGGCGGCGCCATCGCCGCGGCGCTGCACATGGATCGCGCTGGCGCCCTCACCATCGGCGTGCTCGCTGGACTCGCCACCGCGTGGGTGGGGGGATGGACCCTCGTGAAACTGCGCCAGTTCAACGCGTGGCTCGCGCGTCGCAAGCGTCCCGCGCTCGACGCGGGGTCACGTGGTGCGGTCGCCGGCCTGCAGATCGCCGGCCTCACGGCGGATTTCGCGCGGGCCGCGTTGCTCACGGCGGTGTGCTACCTCCTGCTCTTCCCGGTGTCCTACGCCACGCTCGGCGTCTGGTCGTTCGGGGATCGCACGTCGCGCGCGGTCGTGATGGGACTCGCGGTCGCCGTTGCCGCGAGCGCCGCGTGGACGAACTTCCATTCGGCCCGAGGCGCGCGCTGGTACTTCGCCGCCGGGCTGGCCGTCGGACTGCTCGTGCTGGTGGCGCGATGACCGCATCCACGCAGCCCGCCGTCCCGCCGCGCCTGCCACCTCCACCCGGGCCCACGCCGCGCGTTCCCGCGTGGACCTGGGTCAATGTGTTCTCGCGGCTGCTGGCCATTCAGGGCTCATGGAACTACGAGAACCTGATCGGCAACGGTGTCGGGTTCTGTCTCGAGCCCGTACTGCGGCAATTGCCGGGCGGAACGCACGGGGTGGCCTTCAAGGCGGCCATGGCGCGTGAGAGTGCGTACTTCAACGCACATCCCTACCTCGCGGCGGTGGCGGTCGGTGCGCTGGCGCGCGCCGAATTGTCGGGCGTTCCGGCGGAACGGATCGAACGATTCCGCACGGCGCTGTGCGGCCCGCTCGGCAGCGTGGGCGACCGCCTGGTGTGGGCCGGCTGGCTTCCGTTCTGTTCGCTGCTTGCCCTCGTGTCGTTCGGGCTCGGCGCGCGGCCACTTGCGGTGCTGCTCATCTTTCTGCTGTTGTACAACGCGGGGCATCTCGCGCTGCGTGCCTGGGGGCTGCACGTTGGCTGGACGCGTGGGCTCGGTGTCGCGAGCGCGCTGGCGAATCCAGTGCTTCGCCAGGGGCCCGCGCATCTGGCACGCGCCGCCGCCGCCGTGGCCGGCGTGGCATTGCCGCTGACCGTCGCGCACGTCGTACCGGGCCGCGGGTCGCTGCTCGCCGTGGTGCTCGTGACCGCGGCGCTCACCGCGGCCGTGCTCGTGCGACTGCACGGGCGCGTGGAAGGTTACAAGCTCGCGCTCGTGCTGATTGCCCTCTTCGCCCTCGTCTCCGTGGCCCGCTGATGATCGAACGCACTGTCCAGATCGTCAACAAGAACGGGCTGCATGCCCGGCCCGCCGCCGAGATCGTGAAGATCTCGGCTCGCTTCCAGAGCGAGATCACGCTCGTGAAGGACGGCATGGAGGTGAATGGCAAGAGCATCATGGGCGTCATGATGCTGGCGGCGGAATGCGGCTCGTCGCTGCTCATGCGCGCCGATGGTGACGACGCCGACGCGGCGCTGGACGCGCTCTCGACGCTCATCGTCAACAAGTTCGGGGAGCGGTAGTGGAGCGACAGATCCGGGGCATTCCCGCCTCTCCCGGCATCGTCGTCGGACACGTGCACCTCCTGCGCTGGGAGGTACCGGAGGTGCGCCACCGGATCGTCCCCGACGAGAACGTGCACGACGAGATCAAGCGCTTGCACGATGCGATTGGGCGCGCCAAGGAACGCCTGCGTCACCTGCGGCAGCGCGTCGAGTCCTCCGCCGGTGCGGAAGAAGCGGCGATCTTCGACGTCCAGATGTCCATCCTCGACGACCGCGAGCTCACCCGCGGCATCGAGGAGCTCATTCGGCAGAATCTCGGCGCGGAGAAAGCGTTCGATCTCGTGATGATGGAGTGGCGCACCCGGTTCGCTCGTCATGCGGCCCCCATGCTGCGTGAGCGAGTCGGCGATCTCACCGACGTGCACATTCGGGTGCTCTCGCTCCTCATGGGCCTGCCCGATCACGATCCGGTCGATCTGGCGCCCGGCACGAACGCGGTCCTCGTCACCCACGATCTCACGCCGAGCCTCACCGTCCAGCTCGACCGCGCCTCCATCGCGGCCATCGCCACCGACGCGGGAACACGCACGTCGCACGTCGCCATTCTCGCCCGCTCGCTCGGCCTGCCGGCCGTCGTCGGGCTGCGCAACGCCACGTCGCTCCTGCGCGGTGGGGAACGCGTGGTGCTCGATGGCGGTACCGGGATGCTGGCCATCAACCCCACGGACGCGGAGATCGAGGCGTACCGCGATCGTCAGCGAGAAGAGGCGGTGGCCGAGGCTGCGCTCGCGGAGCTCGCGGCACTCGAGGCGATCACCCTCGACGGCGTGCGGGTGACGCTGCGCGCGAACGTCGACATCCCGGAGGAAGCGGAGGCGGCCGCGCGCAGTGGCGCCGAGGGGGTGGGGCTGATGCGCACGGAGTTCCTCGTCGTCGGCCGGACCACGATGCCGGATGAGGAGGAACAGTACCGCGCCTATCGGCGGGTCGTCGAGGCGTTCGAGGGGAAGCCGGTGGTGATCCGCACGTTCGACATCGGCGGCGACAAGCTGCCGGTGGGCGGGTTCCCGTCGGAGCCCAATCCATTCCTGGGTTGGCGCGCCATCCGGATGTGTCTGGATCAACCCGAGATGTTCCGCGTGCAGCTGCGCGCGCTGCTGCGGGCCGCGGTGCATGGTGACCTGCGCATCATGCTTCCACTCATCGTCACGCTGGACGAGGTGCTCGCCGCGCGTCGACTGCTGGAGGAAGCGGCGGGTGAGTTGCAGGCCCGAGGCGCCGACTTTCGTGCCGATGTCCCGCTCGGCGTGATGATCGAGACGCCGGCGGCGGCAGTGGCGGCCGACACCCTCACGCGCGACGTGGATTTCTTCAGCATCGGCACGAACGACCTCGTGCAGTACACGCTCGCGGTGGACCGTGGCAACGCGAATCTGGCCCCGCGATTCACCCCGCTGCACCCCGCCGTGCTGCGCCTGATCAAGCGGACGGTCGAGGTGGCGGAGCTGGGCGACATCGAGGTGGCCGTCTGTGGCGAGATGGCGTCGCAGCCGCTGATGGCATTCGCCCTGCTCGGCCTGGGCGTCCGGCAGATGAGCGTGGCGCCGCGTTCGGTACCGCTCGTGAAGCGCATCGTCCGCAGCGTCACGGAGGCGCATGCGAAGTTGGCTGCGTCGGCGGCCCTTCGCGCGCGCACGGCCGACGAGGCGCGCCACGAACTGGAGCGACGCCTCGGTGATGCTGTCGGCGACGCGCGATATCTCTACGACGGGTTGCCCGGCCCCGACTGATCCGCTTTCTTACGCGCACGCCGTCGCCGACGGCGCGGGGCCCGGCAGCATGGTGTCGGGCCCTCTGTCTTCCTCTCCGACTGTAGTGGGGAACCCGTGTTCGATCGTAGTCTCTTCACCTCCGAATCCGTCACCGAGGGGCATCCCGACAAGGTCGCCGATGCCATCTCCGATGCCGTCCTCGATGCGCTGATCGCCGAAGATCCGGCCTCCCGCGTCGCCTGCGAAACGCTCGTCACCACTGGCCTCTGCGTCATCGCCGGTGAGATCACCACGAAGGCGTACGCCCATCTCCCCGACATCGTGCGCGAAACCATTCGGCGCATCGGGTACACCGACGCCGGCTTCGGTTTCGACAGCAACACCTGCGCGGTCATGAGCACGATCGACCGGCAGTCCGTCCACATCGCCATGGGCGTCGACACCGGCGGCGCGGGCGACCAGGGCATGATGTTCGGCTACGCGACCGACGAGACGGACGAGCTGATGCCCATGCCGATCATGCTCGCGCACCAGCTCACCCGCGCCCTCGCGGACCGTCGCAAGAACGGCGATCTCAAGTGGCTCCGTCCCGACGGCAAGTCCCAGGTCACGGTCGTCTATGAGGACAACGAGCCGGTGGCCGTGGATACCGTCGTCATCAGCACGCAGCACTCCGACGACATCAGCAACAGCAAGCTGCACAAGGCGATCATCAGCGACGTGATCGAGGCGACGATTCCCCGGGAGCTTCGCACGAAGAAGGTGAAGTACCACATCAACCCGACGGGTCGGTTCGTCATCGGCGGACCGCAGGGCGACGCCGGGCTCACCGGTCGCAAGATCATCGTCGACACCTACGGCGGCATGGGTCGTCACGGTGGCGGTGCCTTCAGCGGGAAGGATCCGTCCAAGGTGGATCGGTCTGCCTGCTACGCGGCCCGCTGGGTCGCGAAAAACATCGTCGCGGCGAAGCTGGCGCGTCGCTGCGAGGTGCAGGTGGCATATGCGATCGGTGTCGCCGAGCCCGTGTCGGTTCGGGTCGACACGTTCGGGACGAACACCGTGCCGGAAGCCCGCATCCTCGAAGCGGTGACGTCCATCTTCGACCTCACCCCCAAGGGCATCACGTCGTCGCTCGACCTGCGCAAGCCGATCTACAGCGCGACGTCCGCGTACGGCCATTTCGGTCGCACGCCGGAACGGAATCCCCTCGGGCGCGGCACCGGGACGCTCTTCACCTGGGAGCGCACCGACAAGGCCTCGGCGCTCCGCCGCGCCGCGCACGCCGATCGCTAACCGACGCCGGACGGCCGTCCGAACGTGGACGTCCGCCCGGGGTAGGAAGGTGCCATGATCGAAGTCACCGTCTCGCGACTCGGGCTGGACAGCTCCACCAATTCGTATGTTGTCGTGCTCCAGGAGCGCGACGGCACGCGGTTGCTGCCCATCTGGATCGGCCAGCCCGAGGCGGAATCCATCGTCATGCACATGCACGACGTCAAGCGGGCCCGCCCGCTCACGCACGATCTCGTGCGCAGCCTCATCGTCGGCATGGGCGCCCAGTTGACGCGGGTCCAGATCACGCGGGTGGAGAAGAGCACGTATTACGCGGAGCTGCACCTTCAGCACGGCACGGACGTCGTGCACATCGACGCGCGTCCGTCGGACAGCATCGCCGTCGCGCTCCGACTAGCCGCGCCGATCTACGCCGCCGAGGCACTCCTGGTGGATCCGGGCGTGGACGACGACGCGGAGGGCGACGACGACTCGTCGACGCACGAGCCCGATCTCGGATTTGCCACCGCCGAGCCTCGCGACGATACGGAATTGTCGGCGGAGCAGCTGAAGGCCTATCTGGAGAATTTGCGCCCTGAAGACTTCGGCAAGTTCAATCCGTAGTCGCGTGGCACGCCGCATTGCATCGCGTGTCCGCTGCGTCGCAACGGCCGTCGCATCGCTCATCGGTGCATCGGTGGCGCGCGCGCAGCTTCCCGTGCCCGATGCGCCGCCGGTCGCAGCGGCGGTCACGGGCGCCGTCGTCATCCACACACCCGATCGCGAGGTGGGCGTGCCGGGGGTCACCGTCACGGTGCACCGGGTCAGCGCCGACAGCTCAGGGGCACTGGACAGCGCCGTGACCGACGCTGGCGGGCGCTACACGGTACGTTACCGGCGCTTCGGCAGCGACGACGCCGTGTACTTTGCGGCGGCGGTGCACCACGGGATCGCCTACTTCTCCGCACCGTTGCGCGGCGCCCTCACGCGCGGCGGCGACGCCGAGATCTCGGTGTTCGATACGACCTCGGCGCCGGTGGTGTTCACGGTGCAGGGACATCACATCGTCGTGAGCGCCGCCAAGCCGGACGGGACGCGCGACATCGTGGAGGTCTACGAGCTGTCGAACGACACCACCGTCACCGTGGTGGGGCGTGACACGCTCGCGCCGGTGTGGAGCACGCCGATCCCCCACGATGCCACGGCGTTCGTGGCCGGCCAGGGCGATGTGTCCCCCGTAACGCTGGAGCGCCGCGGCGACCGCGTCACGCTCGCCGCGGCGTTCTCGCCGGGCGTGAAGCAACTGAGTTACAGCTACACGCTCGGTTCCGGATCGTTTCCGTTGGAGCTCGTGATCGAGCGGGCGACGGGCGTGCTGGAAGTGCTGCTGGAAGAGCCGTCCGCACAGGCGCGCGCGACCGCGCTGCGCCCAGTGCCGGATGCGACGACGCAGGGTCGCACGTTCAAGCGATTTCTCGCGCAGGGCGCCCCGGCAGGGACGACGATTCGCATCGACATGCCGGCGACGACCGCCGGCACCCGCACGCGTGTGCTGGCTGGCGTGGCGATCGTGATCGCGCTGGCGATGCTCGGTGCGTTCGCCCGCGCGCTGACGCGCCGCGCGCCGCGTCAGGCTCCCGTCGGGTCCACGCCGACCACGACTGAATCGCTCATCGCGGAGATCGCGGCGCTGGACGCACGGCACGAACAGCACGGGTCGCGCGCGCTGGCGATCGACGTCGAGCGATACGCACGCGAGCGCGCGCAGCTGAAGGAGGCACTCACCTCGGCGCTTGCCGCTGAGCGTCCGCCGGCGTAGCTTCACCGGACAATTCCACGCGAATGGGGATACGGAAGCCGGTGTGAAACCGGCGCGGCCCCGCCACTGTAACGGGCAGCAGTACGCGCACCCCTCGACACGCCACTGACCACGGTCGGGAAGGCGGGGAGACGCGGCCCGGAGCCAGGAGACGACTCCGTTCGCGCATCGTTCACACGTCCTCGGGGGAGGGCTGAGACGACACGCGGCCGGCGCACTCGACCGGCGCGCGTCCGTGTCGGGCACTCTTCCAGGCAGGAGAGTGCCCGTGTCGCGCCTGACCGTTTCGTGGTCGTGCATTGTCATCGCCAGCGTGCTCGCGGCGTGCGATCGGCGCGCCGTGCCACAACGCGACACCGCCACCGACGACTTCGGTGACACCATCGTTGTCGCGGCCGCACCGGCCCGCATCGTCTCGCTCAATCCCACGACGACGGAGCTGCTGTACGCGATCGGTGCTGGCGCACGGCTCGTCGGACGTACCTCGTACGACATCATTCCCGCTGCGGTCACCGCCGTTCCCGATCTCGGACCCGGGCTCCGCCCCAATGTCGAGGCCGTCCTCTCGGCGCGGCCCGACCTGGTGATCCTCTACGCCAGTGAGGACAATCGCGACGCGGCGCGACGGCTCCGCGCGGCACACGTACCGACGGTGGCGTACAAAGTCGATCGGATCGCGGACTTCGCACGCGTCACGCTGGCGATCGGTCGCATGACCGGCGACACTGCGGCGGCGCGCATCACCGTCGACACCGTGGGACGTACCCTGGCCAGCACGCTCGCTCGCACCGCCGCGCTGCCGCATCCGCGCGTGTTCTGGTTTCTCTGGGAGAGCCCGCTCCTCGCCGTGGGTGGGGGCAGCTTCCTCAGCGAGATGCTCAAGGTGGCGGGCGCGCGCAACGTGTACGACTCGCTGCCCGAGCCGTCGCCATCCGTCACGTTCGAGGACCTCGTCCGCCGCGACCCGGATATCATCCTCGCCTCCGCCGCCACGCGTGCGCGGATGCTCACCGATGCCAGGTGGCGCACCCTGCGCGCAGTGCGCGAGCGACGTGTACTCGTGTTCGACACGACCATCGTGAACGGGCCATCTGCGCGTGTGGGCGCGAGCGCCGTGGCCCTCGCGGCGCTCCTGCATCCGGGCGCGTTCGCGCCGTGACAACCGCGCGTTGGTGCCTGCTCGCGCTGACCCTCGCGGCGGCCGTCGTCGCCGGCATCATGGTCGGAACGCTGCCGCTGTCCCCGAACGTGGTGCTGCGCGGGCTCCTCGGAACGGCGGCGCCGATGGACATCGCCGTCGTGCGTGAACTGCGCCTGCCTCGTGTCCTGCTCGCCGCGCTCGTCGGCGCCGGTCTCGGCGCCGCCGGTGCGGCGCTGCAGGGCGCGACGCGCAACGTGCTCGCCGAGCCCTACCTGCTCGGCGTGTCGGGCGGCGCCGCCATGGGCGCAGTCATTGCCGTGGCGCTCGGCGCGCGCGCGCCCCTCGTGCCGTTGGCGGGGTTTGCCGGCGCGCTCGGCGCGGTCGCGCTCACCCTGCTCGTCGCTCGTGCCGCGGGCGGACGCGGCGACGCACGCATCGTGCTGATGGCGGGCGTGGTGGTGGGCGCATTCGCGAACGCGGCGATCATGGTGGCCCTCGCGGGCGCCGACGCGAGCGTTGTGCGCGGCGCGCTGTGGTGGATGATGGGCTCGGCGGCCGACGCGAGCTGGGTGTCGGTGCGCAGTCTCGCGCTCTACGTCGCGGTCGGCATCGCCATTCTCCTGTTGCTCGCTCGCGCCATCGACGTGTTGGCGCTCGGCGAAGAGACGGCCGCCGGCATGGGCGTCGACGTCGCGCGCGTGGCGCTCGGCGTCTACGTCGCTGGCGCCCTGCTCGCCGCAGGTACCGTGGCCGCGGCCGGCCTCGTGGGATTCGTCGGGCTGCTCGTGCCGCACCTCGTGCGCATGACCGGCGCCCGCACGCACCGGTCCATCATCAGCGGCGCCGCGCTTGCGGGCGCCACCCTCGTCGTGATGGCGGATCTCCTGGCGCGCATCGCGCATCCGCCGGCCGAGCTGCCACTCGGGGCCATCACCGCGTTGCTGGGTGTACCGTTCTTTCTCGCTCGTCTGCGACGCCTCGCGTGATCAGCTACCACGCGGTGACCGTACGGTATCCCCACCGAGCACGTGCGGCGCTCGACGACGTCTCGCTCAGCGCGTTGCGCGGCCAGATCACCGCCGTGGTGGGGCCCAACGGGAGCGGGAAGAGCACGCTCGTACGCGCGCTCGTCGGGCGTGTGGCGCTCGACCGCGGCGCCATCCGGATCGACGACGTCTCCGTGCTGCATTCCACGCGGCGCGCGATGGCCACCCGCGTGGCCGTGGTGACGCAGCGCGAGGAGCCGGCATTTCCGCTCGTCGTGCGTCAGTACATCGCGCTCGGACGCTACCCGCACCTCGGGCTGTGGCGCGGGCACGCGCCCGGCGACACGGCGGCCGTGGATGCCGCGATCGCGCTCACTCAGACGTCCCTGCTCGTGAAGCGTACCATCACGGAGCTGTCGGGGGGGGAATGGCAACGCGTGCGGCTGGCGCGCGCCATAGCGCAGGGCGGCGAGGCCATCGTTCTCGACGAACCCACGACCTTTCTCGATGTCGGCCACGAGATGGCGGTGTTCGAGCTGCTGAGCCGTCTCGCGCGCGATGGACGCGCGGTCCTGCTGGTGAGCCATCAGCTCAATCTCGTGGCGCGCTTCGCCGATCGCATGATCCTGCTGCATGACGGCCGCGTCGCCGCGGCCGGCACGCCAGGGGAAGTCATGCAAGGCTCCATTCTCGAACGCGTCTACGACTGGCCGCTCGTCGTCACGCGCGATCCCGCCATCGGCGCGCCCACACTGGTACCGCTCCGCGCTCGTCCGCGCGTCTAACCTGTCATTCGTCGCTGCTCGTCCCGTTTCCCTCTCCCTCCATCACGATGTCCCGCTCGCTCCGCCTCTCGCTCGCCGTCACCCTGCTTCCCATTGGCGCCTCCGCGCAGACCACGGCCCGCGACACCGCGCGCACGACGCCGGTCGTCGTCACGGCGACGCGATCGCCGCTGGACCCCGCGCGTGCGCCCTCGTCCGTCACGGTGATCGGAGGTGAGCAGCTTCGTCGCGAGATGATCACCACCGTGGCGGACGCACTGCGGCAGGTGCCCGGGCTCACGCTCGCGCAGACGGGTTCCTACGGAGGCGCGACATCGCTCTTCATTCGCGGCGGCGAGAGCAAGTTCACGAAGGTGCTCGTCGACGGTGTCGCCGTGAACGACGCCGGAGGTGCGTTCGATTTCTCCACGCTCACGACCGACAACATCGAGCGCATCGAAATCGTGCGCGGACCCGCGAGCGTGCTGTACGGCTCCGATGCGGTCGCCGGCGTCGTCCAGATCTTCACGCGCACTGGTCACGGCCGTCCGCGAGCCGAGTTGTCGGCGCGCGGCGGCGGATTCGGATCGTACGACGCCGACGGCGCGCTGCGCGGAGGGTGGAGCCACGGCGCCGCGTCGCTCGCCGCCGCTCGCCACGGCACGGAGGGCTCGCAGGCGTTCAACAGCGGATTCCGGAACGATGTCGTGAGTGGCCTCGTGCAGGGCGTGATCGGACGGGGTGACGCACGCCTTTCGGTGCGGCGGACCGATGCGACGTTTCACTTCCCGACCGATGGCAGCGGCCAGGTCGTGGACAGCAATGCGGTGCGGCACGACGACCGGATCGTCGTCGGACTCGATGCCGGATGGCGCCTGACGCGCGAGGTGGAAGTTCGCGCCGCGCTCGCGTCCCACGACCTGCGGGGAGTGACCGACAATCAGCCGGACAGTCCCGGCGACATCGGCGATTACTACTACACGACTTCCGACCGGACCCGCCGCCGCAGCGGTGATCTGCGACTCGATCTCGCGCTCCCGCGCCAGACGCATGTCACGATCGGCGGTCAGGTCGAGCGGCAATGGCAGGCGAGTGGCACGGTGAGCAGCTTCGGCGACAACGGATTCACCGCGCGGCGTCGGTCGAGCGGGGCGTATGCGCAACTGTTGCTCGCGCCCGCCGAGCGCTCCACGGTCGCGCTGGGCGGCCGATTCGAGCACAACGAGCGCTTCGGTGACTTCGTCACCTACCGCGGAGCCGGTAGCATGACCATCGGATCGGGGACGCGACTCCGCGGCAGCGTGGGCACGGCCTTTCGCGAGCCCACCTTCCTCGAGAACTACGGCGGTGCCTTCGTCATCGGCAATCCGACCCTCACCCCCGAACATGCGTTGAGCGTCGACGCCGGCATCGAGCAGTCGTTCGCGAGCTGGGGCTCGATCGGCCTCACCTGGTTCGCCAATTCCTTCCGTGACCTGATCGATTACCAGTACTCGGACACGCAGCCCAACTACTTCAACGTGGCGCGGACGCGGGCGAGAGGCGTCGAGCTCGACGCGCGCGCGAATCTTCCTGCCGGCGTCAGCACCGACGTCGCGTTCACCTACCTCGAGACGCGCGTCATCGACCCCGGCACCCAGACGACGGTGACGTCGACGTTCGCGCCGGGCGCCCATCTGCTGCGTCGTCCGTCGCACACCCTGAACGCCGGCCTCGGCTACCGGGGCGAGCGCGGCGGTCTGCACCTGCGCGCGCTTCGCGTCGGTGCTCGGGAAGACAACTACTACGCGCCGGACTTCTCGGTGCAGCACGTCACGCTCCCGTCGTACCTTCGCGCCGACCTCTCGGCCGAACTCGCCGTGCTGTCCAGCCGGGCCGGTCGCGGTTCGGCCGCCGTGACCCTTCGCATCGACAACCTGTTCGACGAACGGTACACGGATGCGGCCGGAACGAACTACGACTTCAGCCGAACGGATGAGGCATCACTGCGAGAGACGGGCTATCGCGCCGCGGGGCGCCGCGCGCTGGCCGGAGTTCGCCTGGCTTGGTGACCCCTCCGGCCTGGCGCTGCTGTACCTTTCGCGCATGGCGCTGCTCGCGACCGACGCGATCGTTCTCCACGCGTTCGACTACCTGGAATCGTCGCGCATCCTGCGTCTCGTGACGCGTGATGGCGGGGTGCGCAGCGCCCTGGCGAAGGGCGCTCGGCGCAGCTCGCGGCGATTCGGCAGTGCCGTCGACCTGTTCGCGCAAGGCAGCGTGCAGCTCTACGCGAAGCCGGGACGCGACCTCGACACGCTGAGTGCCTTCGACGTCGTGCTCGCGCGACCGATGCTGGCCGAAGACCTCGGCCGGTTCGCCGGCGCATCGGCGATCGCCGAGCTGACGCTGCGGTTCGGTCGTGATGCGGCCGATGCTGGCCTGTTCGACGCCGTGGCCGATGCGCTGGACGCGCTCGCGATCGCCGCGCCGGACGCGGCGCTGACCGCCACGCTGGCGAGCGCGTGGCGCATCGTGGCCGAGCTCGGGTTTGCACCGGCGGTGGACGTCTGCGCGGACTGTCACGCGGCGCTCGACGCGGAGGCCACCGTGATGTTCAGCCATCGCGCGGGCGGGGCGCTGTGTGCGCGGTGCGGGCGCCTCGCGCCAGCGGGACGCAAGCTGCCTGCGGAGGCGCGCGATGCGCTGCGCGGCTTCCTCGTCGGCGTGGCCGGCGACGCGCTGGACGATGCCTCGACGCGCGCGCATCAGCGCCTGCTCCGCGAATTCCTGGCGGAGCACCTCACCGACGGTCGGCCGCTCCGCGCGCTCGAGCTGTGGGAAGAGCAACGGTGGTAGGCGGGCGGCCCGGATGATTCTCGGCACGGCGGGACACATCGATCACGGAAAGACGACGTTGGTGCGTGCGCTGACCGGCGTCGACACGGATCGCCTGCCCGAGGAGAAGCGGCGCGGCATCACGATCGATCTCGGGTTCGCGCCGCTCGTCCTCGACGGCATCGGCACCCTCGGTGTGGTGGACGTGCCAGGGCATGAGGCGTTCGTGCGGACCATGGTCGCTGGCGCGACCGGCATCGACCTGGCCCTGCTCGTGATCGCCGCCGACGAGGGCGTCATGCCGCAGACCCGTGAGCACCTGTCGATCCTTTCGTTGCTCGGCGTGCAGTCTGGCGTCGTGGCCCTCACGAAGTGCGATCTGGTGGATGCTGAATGGCTGGCGCTGGTGGAGGAGGACGTGCGCGCCACACTGGCCGCCACGTCGCTCGCGGGCGCGCCTCTCGTCGCGGTCTCGGCCACCACCGGCTCGGGAATCGACGACTTGCGGGTCGCGCTGGCGAATGCCGCGCGCGCCGTGCCGGCGCGCGCGGCTGACGACATTTTTCGCCTGCCCATCGATCGCGCCTTCACGGTGAAGGGTACCGGCACGGTCGTGACGGGGACCGTCTGGTCGGGCGCCCTGGGACGCGATGCGACGGTGCGCCTGTTGCCCGCCGACGTGCAGGTGCGCGTCCGCGCGCTGCATTCGCATGGACACACGGTGGAGCAGGTGCGGGCCGGCGACCGTGCTGCCATCGCGCTGGCAAGCGTCGATCTGGCGCAGGTTGCACGCGGTGCGGTGCTTGTGCAGGGTAGCGCGTGGCGCTCCTCTCGCGTGCTGCGCGCCGATGTGGCGCTCGTCGCCGACGCGCCGCGCGCGCTCGGTCCGCGATCACGTGTCCGACTCCACCTCGGCACGAGCGAGGCCTCTGCACGACTGGTCGTCGCCGGCGGCGTCCTCGTGCCTGGCGCCGGCGCCTCGGCCCGTGTCGTGCTCGACACGCCTGTGGTGGCGCGAGCCGGCGACCGCTTCGTGCTCCGATCCGCATCGCCCGTCGCCACGATGGGTGGCGGCATCGTGCTGGATCCGCTGGCGCCGTTGCGTGCGCGCGCCTGGCCCGTGGAGGAACGGTCGCCCGACGTCCTGCTCGCGCGCGTCATTGCCGAAAGCGCCGCGAGTGGCGTGGCCATCGGCGAGCTTCCCGTGCGCCTTGGTGTCTCACCGGCGCGAGCCAATGCGCTGGTCGCGACGCACGGCGCGTGGCGGGTGGGCGATCGGCTCATCGGTCACGCCGCACGTGATGCATTGTCGGTTGACGCGCTGGCCGTGCTCAGCGCGTTTCATGCCGAGCAGCCGCTCGAGCCGGGGGCGCCACTGCAGTGGTTGCGATCGCGGCTCCGTTCACCGGATGACGTGAGCGCAGCGCTGATTGCCGTGCTCGAGTCTGCGGGTGAGATCGTCGTCACACACGGGCTCGCCCGGCGCGCGACGTTCGCGCCGCGCTTGACCGCGGCGCAGAGCGCGCTCCGCGATCGCGCGATGGAGCTGCTGGTTGCGCAGGGCCAGGAGCCGCCGGCCGTCGACGAACTGGCGGCCGAGCTTGGCGTGGAGCCCACGACGGTGACACCCATCCTTCGCCTGCTCGCGCGTGAGGGTCGCATCGTGGCGGTGGAACCCACACGCTACTACGCCGCCGAGATCGTCGGTGGTCTCGTGCAGCGGTTGCAGGCGGGCATGTCGGCGGGCGCGGACTATGGTCCGGCGGAACTGCGCGAGATGCTCGGCTTCTCCCGGAAGTTCCTCATCCCCTTTCTCGAGTTCAGCGATCGCGCCGGGCATACCATCCGCGACGTCACCGGTCGGCGTCGTTCCGGAGGCACCTAGCGTGCGCCGTGGGGTATCCAGCAGGGCGCGCTGCACGGCCCGCTCGCTTGAAGTGCCTGCGGCCCCACGATAGCTTCGCGCGACCGCGTGTCGTTCGCGGACATCTAGTCACCCGTCACAGGAGCTCCACCGGGATCCTGTTTCGTCAGCCGGAGCATGAATGTCCCATCGCTGGGCAGCACTCGCGTTCGTGCTGACCTTGTGCCTGATCTCGCCAGGGTCGGCGTGGGGCCAATCGTCCATCACCCCGCCACGCGGCGGCAAGCTCGGGACCCTCGGACAGAACTATCCGAACCCCTTCAAGCCGGACACCTACATCCCGTTCACCATCGACGACTGCAACGGAGCAGGCGGCCAGCACGTGGTGACCCTGCGCGTCTACAACGTGCTCGCGCAGCAGGTCGCGACGCCGGTGCTGCACGGGACAGACAAGCCGATCCTGAACATGCGGCTGAGTTGCGGAGAATACACCGGTTTCTGGAATGGTCGGGTCAACCGGTCGCGTCGCGCCGCAGCGTCCGGCGTCTACCTGTACGAGCTCGTCGTCAGCGGCCAGCGCACGTCGCGAAAGATGTTCGTGTCGAAATAGTCAGGACAGGCGGGCATGCGGCGGTACGGCGCCTGGGCGATTCGCTCGGGCGCCGTTGCATTTCCGGCTGCCGCCTGCCAGCGTGGCAGCGCTGACGCGGCACTCGCGTTGCTCGGTGTGTGAGCAGCCCGTCGGTCCCTGGAACAGAGAGCCGCTGATCAGATGATGAATCCCGAACGTCTCACCGTGAAGTCCGCCGAAGCCCTCAACGATGCATCGGCGGAGGCGCGCCGTCACGGGAACCCGCAGGTCTACGACACGCATCTGCTCCTCGCGCTGCTTTCGCAGACCGAGAGCATCGTGCTGCCTCTGTTGCAGAAGCTCGGCGTGAACGCCGCCGCCATCCGGGAGGCGATCGGGCGCGAGATCGCACGCTATCCACGACAGAGCGATGCGCAGCCGAGCATGGCGCGCGAGCTCACCGCGGTGCTCGATCAGGCGGAGCGGGAAGCCAGGCAGCTGGGCGACGAGTACGTCAGCACCGAGCATCTGCTGCTCGCGCTGTCCGATGCCCGGGGCACCGAGACGCGCTCGCTGCTCAACGGGCTCGGCGCGTCGCACAAGACGCTGCTCCAGGCGCTGCAGGCGGTGCGCGGCACCCACAAGGTGACCGACCAGACGCCGGAGAATCAGTATCAGGCGCTCCAGAAATACACGCGCGATCTCACGGAAGATGCGCGAAACGGCAAGCTCGATCCGGTCATCGGCCGCGACGAGGAAATTCGGCGCGTCATCCAGGTGCTCTCGCGACGGACGAAGAACAATCCGGTGCTCATCGGCGAGCCGGGGGTGGGCAAGACCGCCATCGTGGAAGGGCTCGCGCAGCGCATGGTGAACGGCGACGTGCCGGAAAGCCTGAAGGGCAAGCGGTTGCTCTCGCTGGATCTCGGCGCGCTCATCGCGGGCGCCAAGTTTCGCGGTGAGTTCGAGGAGCGGCTCAAGGCCGTGCTCAAGGAGCTCACCGAGGGCGAGGGACAGTTCGTCACCTTCATTGATGAGCTGCACACGCTCGTCGGCGCGGGCAAGGCGGAAGGCTCCATGGACGCCGGCCAGATGCTGAAGCCGATGCTCGCGCGGGGCGAGCTGCGCGTCGTGGGCGCCACCACGCTGGACGAGTATCGCAAGCACGTGGAGAAGGACGCTGCGCTCGAACGCCGCTTCCAGCCGGTGTTCGTCGGCGAGCCGAGCGTGGAGGCGACGATTGCGATCCTGCGTGGGCTCAAGGAGCGCTACGAGGCGCACCATGGCATCAGGATTACCGACGGCGCCGTGATCGCCTCGGCGACGCTGTCGCACCGGTACATCGCCGATCGGTTCCTGCCGGACAAGGCGATCGATCTGCTGGATGAAGCGGCGTCGAAGCTGAGAATCGAGATCGACTCGATGCCCCAGCCGATCGACGAAGTGGAACGACGCATCATGCAGCTGGAGATCGAGCGTACGGCGCTGCAGAAGGAGAAGGACGCGGCGTCGGTCGAACGGCGCCACGCGCTGGAACGCGAGCTCGCGGAGATGAAGGAGCGCTCGTCGGCCATGAAGGCGCAGTGGCAGCAGGAGAAGGAGACACTCGGCGCGGTGGGACGGATCAAGCAGCAGATCGACGCCACCCGAATCGAGGCGGAACAGGCAGCGCGCGCCGGCGATCTCGCCAAGGCGGCGGAGATCAGCTACGGCACGATCCCGGCGCTCGAGCGGCAGATGAAGGAGTCCGAGGCCAAGCTCGCCAGCGCGGACGGCCGACCGAAGTATCTCAAGGAGGAAGTGACCGAGGAAGATGAATGAGCCGATGGGACGATTCGGATCCTGCAGTCCAGCGCGCGACCGGCGCACCGCGTTCGCGAC
>JANLTI010000178.1:0-7968 GCA_031362845.1 Gemmatimonadaceae bacterium
CCTGCAACTGCCGGTCGAGGATCATCAGGGCCTGCTGCTTCGCGGACAACAGCGGCATACCCTTCACCACCAGCGCGCTGGCGAGTCCGTTCACCCGCTCCACCGTGGTGGGATCGCCGGTCACGATGTGCTCGGCAAGCAACGCGCGCGACTGCGCGGTGAAGCGCGAGAGCAACGTCGCGCTGATCGCGATGCCGAGCGAGCCGCCCAGCTGGCGGGTGAGGTTGAACATCCCCGTTCCCTGCGCGAGCTCGCTGGGCCTGAGCTCGGCCATCGTGGCTCCGGTGAGCGGCACGAAGATGAGGCCGAGTCCCACGCCGCGCGAGATCAACGGCCAGAACAGTTCACTGGCGCCTGCATCGAAGGTGAGTAGCGAGAGACGGTACATGCTGTAGAGAAACAACG
This sequence comes from Gemmatimonadaceae bacterium, assembly GCA_031362845.1. GTDB lineage: Bacteria > Gemmatimonadota > Gemmatimonadetes > Gemmatimonadales > Gemmatimonadaceae > AG11. The sequence goes on from JANLTI010000178.1 coordinate 406, forward strand.
TCGCGCCGATCGGCACGGTGACACGTGCGTCGAGCCGCGCCGCATTGCGACCCACCATCGCCATCGTCACCGCTGACGCCAGCGCGCCCGGCAGGATCACCATGCCCGTCTGGTTCGCCGTCCAGCCGTGCAACCCCTGCAAAAACACGGGCAGCACGAACACCGACCCGTACAGCGCGAATCCGAGGAACGCGCCCATCGCCACCCCGGCAGCGAGCTGCCGGTTGAGCAGCACGCGCAGATTGATCACCGGTTCATCGATCGTCAGCTCACGCCAGATGAGCAGCACGAACGACACGACCGTCGTCACGGCCAGCATGGTGACGAACCGCGAGTCGAACCAGTCGAATCGCTCGCCGCGCTCGAGCATCCACTGCAGCGAACCCACGCAGAGGGCGAGCAGCAGCACGCCGGTGCCGTCGATCGTCGTCGACTTCGTTTGATGCGTCGAGTCGCGCACGTACCGCCACACCATGAACGCGGCGAAGATGCCGAGCGGCACGTTGATGTAGAAGATCCATGGCCACGCATAGTTGTCGACGATGACGCCGCCGAGCGTGGGGCCAATTGTCGGGCCGACCATGACGCCGACGCCGAACATGGCCTGCCCGATCCCCACTTCCTTCGGCGGGAAAGCCTCGAACAGCGTGGACTGCGCGGTGGAGAGCAGGGCGCCGCCGCCTAGCCCCTGCACCACTCGCCAGAACACGAGGCCACCCAGTGTCGTGGCGGCACCGCAGAAGAACGACGCGGCGACGAAGAGCAGGATCGACCCGGTGAGATAGCGCTTGCGTCCGAAGTACGACGACAGCCAGCTCGAGAGCGGGATGACGATGACGTTGGCGATGATGTAGCCGGTGGACACCCACGAAATCTCGTCCAGCGTGGCGCCGAGGTTTCCCATCATGTGCGGGATCGCGACGTTCACGATGGACGTATCGATCAGCTCGAGCACGGCCGCGAGGGTCACGGCGATCGCGATGAGGTACTTGTACTTGTAGCGATCGGCGTTCTCGACCACGACGGGCGTGGCGCGCGGTAGACCGGAACGGCCGGTCACCTCGTCGCTCACGCCGCCGGGCCGAAGCATCGTGCTGGACATGGGCAGTTCAGTCAGTCGCCTTCAGGTCGTCACCGTGCGTCATCGAGTCGACACGTGCGCGACGACCGACATGCCGGGCCGCAGTGGCCTGTCCTTGCCGAGCGCGCCTGTGATGCGAATGCGTACGGGGACCCGCTGCACGACTTTCGTAAAATTTCCGGTGGCGTTGTCCGGCGGCAGCAGGGCGAACTTCGCGCCCGTGGCCGCGCTCACGCTCTCCACTCGGCCCTCCACCCTGGCACCGCCGTACGCGTCGATGGCCAGGTCCACCAGTTGCCCCACCCGGAGATCCTCGAGCTGCGTCTCCTTGAAATTTGCCGTGACCCACAGGCCGGTGTCCGACACCACCGTGAGCATCGGTTGTCCCGCCTGGACGAGCTGACCCACCTCGACCTGCTTGCGCGACACGATCCCGCTCACTGGTGCCGTCACGCGCGTGTAGGACAGCTGCAGTTGTGCGTTGTCACGCGCCGCCTGTGCTGCGGCCAGCCGCGCATTGGCCAGCCGCACGCCGGCCTGCGCATTGGTCACGCCAGCGCCGGCGGCGCCCGCGCTGCTCTGCGCGGCATCCACCTGCGCGCGCGCTGCGTCGGCGGCCGCCTGCGCCGCGTCGAGCTGCTGACGCGAGACGACCTGCTTGTCCACCAGTTCGCGCATGCGCCGAAGATCCGCATCCGCCTTCACGGCGTTGGCGCGGGCCGCGACGATGCTCGACGTGAGCGCGGCGCGCTGCCCGCTGGCGTTCGACACGGCCGCCTGCGCCTGTCCCTCCAGCCCCGCTCCGCCGGATGACGCGCGCGCTGCAGCGAGATCGGCATCGGTCTGAGCCAACCGTACGGCGTACTCGCGCTCATCGATGGCGATCAACAACGAGTCGGCGCGCACGCGATCGTTTTCCGTCACGGTCACCCGCGTCACGTAGCCGCTCACCTTGGACAGCACGGGCACGATGTGTCCGTCCACCTGGGCGTTGTCCGTCGATTCATGCGAGCGTCCGTACAGCCACTGTGTGCCGATCCAGTACAGGCCCAGCAATGCGGCGACGCCCACCACCACCAGGACGATGCGTCGTCGGCTGCCTCCAGACGTCGCGGTCATCGGCGCGACCTGTGGTACATGTGGGATCTGCGGTAGATGCGATGCGGTAGCCATGACAATGTCGGTCGTGCGGGAAACGCGGCGCACCATGCGCCGCACAGGATTCAGTCGAGTGCCGAGATGACGCCCTCGGCGCGCGCCAGGGCGATGCGGGCTGATTCGTAGCTGGTGAGCGCGTCAACGAGCTGCGTGCGCGCGGTGTTCAGTTGGATGGACGCGGTGATCACGTCTGCATTGCCGGCCACGCCAGCCTGGAAGCGCTCGCGAGACTGCGCCACTTCCTGCTCGGCAAGGCCCAGCCGTTCGCGCGCCGCGGCCACCACTTCAGTGGACGATGCCAGGTTGAGCAGCGCGATGCGCACGTCGGCCACGACCTGCGCCTGAAGATCACGCGTGCGTGCCTCGAGGTCGCGAGCAACGGCCTCCTGCTCTGCCATGCGTCCCTCGCGCCGTCGCCCGTCGAAGATCGGCGCGATGAGCTGCACACCCAGGCCATACGTGGGCAGATAGCTGCGACCGTTGCGCTGGCTCACGCCGTAGTCCGCCACCACACCGACCGTCGGCTGCGCTTCCTTGCGAATGGAGCGTCCCTGCTGTCGTGCCGCCACAGCCTGAAGCGCGAGCGACTGCACATCCTTGCGCCCGCGAAGGGCCGCATTCACTGCCGAACTGTCCGTGTTCGCGGAACGCAACGGAAGTGCGCCGAGCGTGTCCGATAGCAGCAGATCTGCCGACGGCAGGGCGAGGGTGCGTGCGAGGTCGATTCGCGTTCGGTCACGCTCGTTGCGCGACGTGATGAGCTGGGTCCGCGACGCGGTCAACTGCGAGCGAGCGCGCGTGACGTCGAGCGCGATGCCGGTGCCCGCACTGAGCTGGTCGCGTGCGATCCGCAGCAGCTCCGCGGCCAGCGACGAGTCCTGGACGCGCGCGCCATACACCGCGTCGGCACGGAGGACGGCGAGATAGGCCAGCGCCGCCTGCGTGGCGGCAATGTCCGACGACTGGGCGACGTCGGCGTTGGCAACGGAGACATTAGTGCGTGCGCTCGCGATGCGTGCATGGGCCGCGGGGTCGAACAACGACTGCGTCACACGGGCGCGCGCGTCGAACACGTCGAGCGGTCCGAGCACGGAGCCGCGCGGATCGATCGCTGCCACGGGGAGCTCGATGGGAAAGGCCGCCGCACTGTTCAGCGTCGCGCGTCGCTCCGATGCGACGCCGGCGATGGTGGGGAGTAGATCTGCGCGACGCTGTGTCACGCGTGACGCCGCCACCTCGACACGTGTGCGCGCCGAGGTCACGATCAGGTTCTGTCGCGCGGCCAGGCGCATCGCGTCGCCGAGTGACAGCGTCAGCGTGGCGGTGGAATCTGCCGGCCGGCGGGCGGGGGCGTCCTGCGCGTGAGCTGACCTGGCGACGAAGGCGAGCAACGCAACGAGCAGGGTGAGCTGCACGCCCACGATGATGTACCGTGACGGAATGGAGCGACTCATGTCGTGGCCTGCCGAGGAGTGGCCGCCTCGTCGGGGCGCATGGCGACGAAGAAGAAGTCGCGGATCTGCGTCAGCAGCACGTCGTCGGGCACGTTCGCGATGGACTTGAAGTAGGTTCGCTGGTGAAACCAGTTCCCGTGCGTGATGAAGAGGGCGCTCAGCATGCGGGCCGCGACGAGCGGATCCATGCGGCGACAGACGCCGGCGTCCATCGCCCGCTCGATCATGCGGCAGAGCAGTCGCTGCGCACGCTCGATGACCTCGGTGGCGTAGAAGGCGGCGAGGTCGGGAAAGCTGTGGAGCTCGGACATGACGAGTCGATACATGGCGGGAAAGACGGGAGAGCGGAGCCACCGCCAATAACCCTCCATCCACGCGATCAGTGCCTGACGTGCATCGGGCTCGCCGCTCAACTCCACTTCGGCGCGGGCGATCATGGTGATGACTGTCGAGCGCACGACCTCGCGAAAGAGCTCTTCCTTGTTGGGGAAGTAGAGGTAGATGGTGCCCTTGGAGACCCCGGCACGCTGGGCGATGTCGTCGATCCGCGCGGCGGCGAGCCCACGCTCGGCGAACACCGAAAAGGCGGCGTCGAGAATCTGCTTGGGACGTTCCTCTGGAAGGCGGCGCCAGCGAGGTTCGGCAAGGCAATCGGTCATCGCTAGTAATTAATGACCAGTCAGTTATTTCGCAACTTGGCCGATTCGGCCTCATTAACCGGGTGTGTGCGCTGTTACAGGCGAACATACGAGCCCGTCTACCGTTCCTCTTCTATAGTAGAGGCGTCCTGTCGGACGGGCTCGTCCGATACGTCGCGTCGACGCCGATGACGTCGAGTCACCGTCCGATCCAGTAACTCGCCTTGATCAGGAACACATTCGTCGCTGGGGCGTCGAAGATCGCGCCCGTGTCCCGTGTCAGGTCGAAGCTCCCGAACGTCTTCGAGTCGCTACGCACCTGCTGCCAGACGACGAACACCGTGCTGCCTGGCCGGTACTCCCACCGCAGCACCGCATTGCCGCGCAGGCTGCGAAAGTTGAAGTCGGGATCGGAGAAGCCGAATGCCGGTGCGGCGCCCGTCCCATCGGGATCCACCGTGTAGAACCCTCGCCCATTCTGCTCCGCGCGCACGATCGTTCCCGCGCTCTCACCGTACACGTCGTAGCGCATCGTCTTCGGCGCTGCCAGCTCCTTGAAGCTCCTGTACGCGCCAGCCGATACGAACGGCTGGGCGTAGAGCTGGAGCGAGAGTGCAGGCGTGAATGTCCAATCGACGCGAGTATCGAGCGCGAAGGTGGTCTGGTGCAGATCGGCGAACACGTAGCGTCGACCGAAGGTCGATGACGCCAGCGCATCCGACACCGAGCGTACGTACTGCTGGGCGCTGTTCCGCACCTCGATACCGGGGCCGACACTCACGCGCACGAACGTCGCGGGACGAAGATCGACCGAGACGCCGGTCGAGAGAGTGGACGCGTCGAGATCGTCGACACCGTACTCCACCTGACCCGACACCGAGAGGGGCCGTCGCGAATCAGAGTTGCCGTTGACGCTCGCGCGCCAGGACCCCGGCACGCCAGCGAGCGGTCCGCCACGTGTGAGTCGGTCGCTCATTGCGCGGCGCTGGTATCGCACGCTCGTCCCAGCGAACCAGAAATTGGAGAAGCGCGACGCCGTGCCCATCGCATACGCATCGAACAGTGCGTCGCCACCGAAGTTCCACGCCTGATTGGTGAATGCGTAGAACTCGTAATTGCGCGTGAAGCGCGTGGGCGTATCGACGCCGTATCGCACGAAGGTGGAGAACGCGCGCGCATCGGCACGCGAGAGGAAGCCGACGTCGTTGAGCTCGAAGCCCGGGTTCGTCTGTCGGTATGACGCCGACCCGATCCACCGGCCGCCCCCGACCTTCGCCAGCGCCAGCTCACCCATCGCGCCGGTGAGCGAGCTCGCCGACGTGTCCACCGACAGATAGTCGGCATCGGGCCGCTGGAAGTACCGCGCACTCGAGGTCTGCGCCGCCCGGATCACGCCGGGCTCGCCCGCAATCCGGCTTCCAGCGATGAAGCCGGACGCCACCCACGCGCGCTTCGCCCACGTGTGCTGGAAGTCCAGTCCTCCGAACTGCGCATCGCGGCGGAGGAGACCAGCGAGCACGGTATCGGAGAGATCGCGCCGAGTGGAGGTGAGCATTCCGCCGATCACACTCTGCCCGCCGCGCAGATCCTTGCGGAGGCGGCCGACGAAATAATTCGACAGCGGTTCCACTTCCGCCGTGCGACGCGCTCCCGCGGGATCGATGAGGCGTGCGTCCTGCCGCCTCGTGACGGCGTCGAGGAGACCGACCGACCATCCGCCCGGCGTCTTGCCGCTCGCCTTCGCTGCGACGGCGATGTTGGTCTGGTCCGGCGCATCGACGTACGCGTAGTCCGGACCGAATAGGCCGCGCTGCGGCGAGCGCCCGATGCGTCGCGTGTAGAAGTACTGATAGAAGTTGAAGTTGTTGAAGCTTCTCGTCTGCCCGAACCGGAAGAGGTCCGCGTCTTCCACGAAGAATGGGCGACGTTCCTCGAAGAAGGTCTCGAACGCGGTGAGATTCACGACGGCGGGGTCGGCCTCGACCTGGCCGAAGTCCGGATTCATGGTGGCCGAGAGCGTGAGCCCTTTCGGCAAGCCCGCCTTGAGGTCGGCGCCAACGGACAGTGCGCCGTCGTTCCGGCGAAACAGCGGGTTTGCGACTTCATTCGGCGCGCGAGTGAGACGCGTGCTCGCGTACGGTCGGAGTTCCAGCCGTCTCGGCGCGCGCACGCCAGTCAGGTCGGTCAAGTCGCCGAATCGCGAGACGAAACCCGGATCCTGCCGCGTCCACGGCGACCAGCTATCTCGCTCGTCGCGGCGCGCGATCTCCCGCTGGACCTGGAATCCCCAGACGCGACTGCCATCCGCGCCGCCGAAGCGGAGCTGGCTGAACGGAACGCGGTACTCGGCCGTCCAGCCCAGCGAATCCACCGCGGTGGCCACCTCCCATACTGCGTCCCACGACAGATCTTCCTGATTGTCGTTGGACATGTAGACGTCCTTCTTGACTCCGCGCGGATTCACCGAAAAGCGGAACGCCGTGCGACGATCGTGGTAACTGTCGACCATGAGGTGCAGCCAGTCCGAATAGATCCCCGTCGCGTCGCGCCGGGCGAGCTGGGCGGCTATGGAATCCGGATGCGCATCGTACGCCCGGATCGCCACGTACAGCGCGTTGTCGTCGTACAGTACCCGAACGATCGTGCGTTCCGTCGCCGGCGCACCTGCACTCGGCCAGCTCTGGACGAAGCCGCCCGTACTGTCCGCGCGCATCCAGCTCGCGTCGTCGAGCCGGCCATCGATACGCACCTCGCCCGACAATCGAGATGCGCTCAGCGTGCGCAGCGATGCGGGTGCGACCGTACTGTCCGGCCGCGCTTGTGCGCGCGCGGAGCTGAGCGCGCTCCAGGTGAGAGCGAGCGCGCCGGTCAGATGTGAGAGGCGCATGCTATGCGCGCGCCGTGGCTGTCTGGTCCATCGTTCTCCTCTCCAGTCGTGCGCGCCGTCGGGAAGCGTGGGTGGCGGTCCCGCTCTTGGACACCGGGGGAAGGGAAAGGGTTGAGGGGTGTCACTCCCCAGGACGGCCGTGCATCCCTGATTGTTTCGGGAAGCGGACGCGATCTACCCTGCGTCCCGCGATGCCTCGACCGCGCCCGATCACCGTCGCAGCATCGACTCGATGAAATCCAGCGCGCGTGGATCACCGCTCTGGCCAAGCCAGAACAGCGCGTGCCCGCGCGTGCGTGGATCGGGGTTCTGCCGCGCGACGTCCAGCAGGGCGGGCACTCCTTC
>JANLTI010000241.1:0-8200 GCA_031362845.1 Gemmatimonadaceae bacterium
CGCTCGCGGCATACATGACGCGTGACCCCCGCGCGTCCCGCCAGGTGCAGTCTGCCTGGCGGGCGCTCGGCGCTGTGCTCGTGCTGCTCGCCGGCATGTCGACGCCGGCGAGCGCACAGCTCCCCATTCCGCCCGATACGGCGCGCATCGTGAACACGGCGACGTACCGCTTCATCGCCGAAGACGGGTCGCCCGTGACCGGCGTCTCCAGCGCGGACGTGCTGCTCCAGTATCAGGCTGGCCTCACCCTCACCCCGCCACGCTCACAGGCGGCCCCCGCCGGCGTGCGCCGGGTGCTGGCGCACGTGCTCCGCAACACCGGAACTGCCGCCGACGCCTTCGCGATCGCCGCTGCCGCACCCGCCGGCTGGACCGTCACCATCTATATGGATGCGAACGCGAACGGTGTGCTCGACGCGGGTGAGACCGTCGCTCCCGCCGCCATCGCACTCGCACGCGATGCGACCGCCGCGCTCCTGCTGGTCATCGACATTCCGGCCAGCGCTGCTGGCGGCTTCGTCGGCGTCATCACGCTCGACGGCACGAGCCTGATGCAGAACACCGTCCGTGCCGCCGTCCAGGATCGCCTCACGATCGTTGCCGGCGCATCGGCCAGCGGACTCGCGCTCGACAAGTCGGTGGACCGCGCCGCTGCCGTCATTGGTGACACGCTGTCGTACTCGCTCGCCTACATCAACGTCGGCGTCGCGGCGACGTCGCCCGCCACCATCCTCGACGTGTTGCCGCGCGGCACACGCTACGTCGCGGGCTCGCTGGCGACTGGCGGTGTGACACTCACCGACGCGATCGATGCCGATGCCGGCCAGATCGCACGCGATGCGTCGGGCGTCGAGACGATTCGCGTCGCGGTTGGCAGCATCCCCGCGAGCGGCGGTGGTGTCGTCACCTTCCGGGTCGTGGTCGGCATCGACGCGACTGCGGGCACGCTCGCGAACGTCGCCACGCTCGACGACGGCACGGCGCCCGTGACATCGCGGCCGGCCACGACCACGATCACCACCGCAATGCTGTCGCTCGACAAGGCGCTCGTCGGACTCGACAGCGTGGGCGCAGGCGACCTGGTGACGTACCGCATCACGTACGCGAACAGCTCCGCCACCGTACGGGCGTCGAACGTCACGATCGTCGACACGCTGCCAGCGGGTCTCACCTTCGTGTCGGCCGACGGCGCACCCGCGGTCGCCGGCCAGGTCGTCACGTGGACGCTCGGCACGCTGGGTCAGCAGAGCATCGCGCTGAACATCGTCGCACGTGCGGTGCGCCCCTCCGTCGCCGGACTCGTCAACCGCGCACATCTCAGCGCGTCGAACGCCACGGGCGCGAGTGCTACCGCCGTCGCGCTGCGCATCGCCGGATGGCCGAGCAACTCGCTCGGCCTCACGAAGCGGGCGCAGGTGCTCGACGTCGCGATTGGCGAGCCGGTGCCGTACACCCTCGTCCTGCGCAATCTGGGTACGGTGCCCATTGCCGGGTTCGTGGTGCACGACATCCTCCCCGCGGGCATGCGCTTCGTGCCGGCCTCGCTGGCCGGCGCCGATTCCGCGCGCGTGAGCGGGCAGATGCTCACCATCTGGATGACGGGCACGCTCGCCGCAGCCAGCGAGCGCACCGTGCGTTACGCCGCGGTGCTCGGCTCGGCCGGCGCCAACCGCTCCCTGATCAACCGCGCCGTGGTCGAGGCGGAGGGGGGACTGGTGCTGAGCGACACGGCGGCGGCGTCCATTCGCGTGCGCGCGGGCTACGCCATGCAGGGCCGCACGCTGGTGGGCAAGGTGTACCTGGACCGCAACGACAACGGTGTGCAGGACGCGGGCGACGAAGGCGTGGCCGGTGCGCAGATCCGCACCGCCGATGGCCAGGTCGTGACGGCCGACAAGGAAGGACGGTACTCGCTCCGCGACGTGGCTCCCGGTACGCACGCCCTGCGCATCGATACGCTGACCGCCATCCCGAAGGGGTTCGGTCTCGCGCGCGTGGCGGACGAGGTCGTGATGGTGCGCACGGATGGGTGGACGACCCCGCGCGCCGACTTCCGCCTCGTGCTGCGCGGGGTGCAGGCCCCGTGCGCGTGTCCTGATTCTGTCAGCATCGCAGCCGCTGGTGCACCGGTGCGGCTCGCGGCTGCGCTCACCGCGCCGCGCATTGCCCCGCTGCGGAGTACCGAGGAGCGGGATGGCGAAGCACGGAACGCCTTCATCGCCGGCCCCGGCGTGCGGATCGCGAGCCCCATGGACGGCGCCATCGTGGCGACGAACAAGGTGTACGTCGGCGTGAAGGGCGAGCCCGGCACGACGGTGACGTTGTACGAAGGCACGCGCGAGATCGGCGCCGGCGTGTTGCGTCCCGACGGCGTGCAGGATTTCATCGGCGTGGAGCTCACGCCGGGCCCGCACCGGTTGCGCGCGCGCGTCGTGAACTCGTGGAAGAACGAGCGGTGGGACAGCGTCAGCGTGCACCGCTCCGGCATCCCCGCCGCGATCGAAGTGATCGACGCCGATACCACGAAGGCGCTCGTGCTGCGCGTCGATGCCGACAGCGCCGCCAGCGTGCGAGTTCGTGTGCTGGATGCGTGGAAGATTCCGGTGTCCACGCTGCCCGACCTCACCGTGAACGTCACCGCCGCCACGCTGGATGAGGTGGACAGCGATGCCGGTTCGCTCGGTCAGCAGCGGCGTGCCGACGCGCACGGCGTCGTGACGGTGAACCTGCGCGCCGGCCACACCGTGGGCGACGGAGAACTCGTCGTGCGCGCGGGGGAGAAGCTCGTGGCGCGTCGCGCGCTTCGCGTCCTGCCCACCCTGCGGACGCTCACGGCCGTCGGCGCGGGGCAGGTCGGCGTCGGCGCCGCGACCGAAAGCTTCGGCGCCGCGACGGTTCGTGGATCGGTCGGACACGAGGCGTCGCTGAGCATGAGCTACGATTCGCGTCGCGGCAATGCCGCCGACTTCTTCGGTCGCGGTTACGATCCGCTCGACGAGGCGCGCTACGCCACCTACGGCGATGGCAGCACGCAGCGCGTCGTGTCCGGCGCGTCGCAGCGCTTTTCGGCGCGACTCGAGCGCGGCCTGGACTGGGTGGAGCTGGGCGACGTCGTCGCGCGTCCGGCCAACGATCGTGATGCCCTCCTCGCTGGCTACCAGCGTTCGCTCTCCGGCGTGAGCACGCGGCTCAGCGCCGGCGCGCTCACCCTGCGCGGCTTCGGCAGCATGACGCGCCAGGCGCTCGAGCAGCAGCAGCTGCGCGGCGACGGAGGCTCGGGTCCGTACGTCTTCGGCGCCGGCACTCGCCCGGGAACCGACCGCATCACGATCGAAGTCCGCGCCCGCGACAACGCCGCGCGCGTGATCGCGCGAGAGACGCTGACGCGCTTCTCCGACTACGAGATCGACTACGTCACGGGCGCCGTTTTGCTGCGCCGCCCGGTACCGGCCACCGACGCGTACGGCAACCCGGTCTTCGTCGTCGCCGTGCTGGAGCGCGAGGCGGGAGGCGCACAGCACTTCGTCGGTGGTGGCCGCGTCGAAGCGAATGTCGCGCGCCTGCTGCGCGTCGGGTCGCAGGATACCATCGTCGTCGCGGTCACTGGTGTCCGCGACGGCGGTGCAGGCGGCGCCGCGACGACGAACAGTGCCACCGACATCGTCGGTGCCGACGTGCGCATCCGCACCGGTGCCATCACCCTGGGCGGCGAGCTGCTGCGCACCACGTCGGCGGATTCGTCCGGCCGCGCGGCGCGCGCGAGTGCGCGGTGGGCGCTGCCGAACGAGCGCGTCTCCATCGGCGGACACTGGATGCGCGTCGGCGAGGGCATGACGGGCACGCTCGATCCGCGGCTCGGCGCCGGCGTGAGTGAGCTGCACCTGGACGGAGCCCTCAAGCTCAGCGACTCCACCCGCCTCCAGCTCGCGCACGATCGCCAGCACTTCGCGCAGTACGACATCGACCGTCAGGTCACGACCGGCAGCGCGAAGACCAACGTCGGCGGTCGCGCCGTCACGCAGGAGCTCGGATTCTCCACAGACGTCCAGGGCACCAACGCCGTCGCGGCGTCCGCACTCACCGGCAAGACCACCATCGCCGTTCTCAGCCGCGTCGACGCTTGGGTGGAGGGAAGTCGCGCGCTGCGCGAGCCCACGACGCCCATCGCGACACCCACCCGCATCGCCCGCCCCGACTACATGGGCGGCGGCCTGGCATTTCGTGTCACGCCCGGCCTTCGCCTGGAAGCCACCCATCGCATCGCCACCCTGCCGGACAGCGTGGGCGGCGAGTCGGCGCGCTACGCCGTGTCCGCGGTCAACCTCCGCACTTCGGCGCTGTTCGGCGGCGAAGCATGGGGCGGCGTGGAGCGCGCCGGTGCAACGCGCGCGTCACACGCCGCCGTGCTGGGCTGGAATCAGCGTCTCGCGGTCGGTGGAGGCTGGGCGGTGCGGACGCTGTATGAACGCCGCGTCGGACTCAGCCGCGCCGCTCTCGTCGATCCGGCGCGCGCCCTTCCGTTCGCACGCACGGAAGGCGACCGCTGGTCCGTGGGCGGCGGCCTCGAGTGGTTGCCGACGAGCGATCAATCGCGCTTCTCGCTGAACGGCGAAGCGCGCGATGGCGATGGCCGTCGCGGCAGTCGCATCACGCTCAGCGGCGACGCACCCCTGGGTGCGGGCGCCGCGCTGATCACGCTGCACGACTGGTCGCGCTACACCGTGACATCGCCCACGCTCGCCGGCCAGCAGAGCAGGCAGGATCGCTCGCTCGTGGGCATGGCGCTCCGCCCCGTGACGGCGAACTCGCTCAACCTGCTCGGCAAGCTCGAGTGGCGTCGCACCCTCAATCCGCTCAGCGGCGCCACCGGCGCGAGCACTGTGCTCGGCACCACGGGCCAGGACAGGCGCCTGCTCGGCGCCGCCGACGCCATCTGGGCCGCCACCAGGCTCACCGAAATCGCCGCGCGCTACGCCGTGCGCTGGTCGGCGAATGATCCGGTGATGGGCGCAACCGGCGCCGCAATCGGCATCCGCTCGCAGTACATCGGAGCGCGCGTACAGCAGGCGCTGCGACGCGACGGAGCCGTGGCAATCCGGACGGACGCCCGCATGCTCGTGGAGCAGGCGAGCGGCGTCGCACCATGGAGCATCGCGCCCTCGCTCGCCCTGCGCGTTGGGCCCCGCCTGGAAGTGGAAGGCGGGTACCGGATGGGCGACCTGCTCGACCGCGATTTCGCCGCCAACGGCGGCAGCGGCGCATTCGCCACGTTCGGCGTGCGCCTCACCGAGCAGCTCGTTCGCAGCCCCGCCGCGTTCTGGCGCGAGCGCCTCACCCAGGACCGATGACCATGTCCACGCCAGCCGCGCTCCGTGCACGTCGCATCGACTTCTCATTCGAGGGCATGACACTCATGGCACATCGCTCCCGCCAGGCGCTGCTCGTGATTTCCGCGCTCGTCGCCAGCGCCTGCGCACCGCACCGGCCGGCACCGGGCGCGCTCGCACCCGTGAGCGCCCGTGGCACGAACGAGATGCGTCTCGCCGACCTCGCGGTGATCGACCGGTGGGAGTCTCGGCGCGTTGCGCTGCTGCGGAACGATGGCGACGACCTGTCCGCGCGCGCCGTCGCACTCGCTCGCGCCGGTGCGTGGCTCGTGTTCGCGCGTGAGGCCTACGTGAGCCAGCCGCAATCGCGCGATGCCGACGATGCACTCACCGAAGCGCGCACGCTGATGGCGCCGTACGACCGCGCGGAAAATACGTCGACCACCCGCAGCGCACTCGCCACGAGCGCCGATCGCGTCAGTCCTGACAACTGGGCCGAGATCGAGCGGCTCGCGTCCACGCCCGGTGCCGTAAGCGATGCCGCGTCCCTCGCGGAAGCGGAGATCGAACTCGTGCGCGCCGCCGCCGCACCCGCCCGCGCGCCGGCATCAGCCGTCATGCTCGCCGGAGTGCCACGCGAACCCATGGAGTCGGTGGTCATGCTGCCGAACACCGTCTCCGCGACCTCCGTGTCACCGCTGTCGTGTCCCGCCACGCAGCACATCGCGCGCGCCATCGCGTTGCTCGGAGAGGCCGACGTGCTGGTGCAGGGCGAGGCGCGACAGCTCGCGACGATCGACCGGCTCCAGCAGGACGAGCGTGTGCGCGCGCGCTTGCTGCACTTCGCCCTCGCGAGCGACAGCGTGGGCATCCCGAGTGCCGCGCTGTTGAGTGGCGTGGCCGGTGCGCTTCGGGCGCATCCTGAGCTTCAGCTCGTGATCGAGGGCCACGCCGATCCGCGTGGTGGCACCACCGACAACCGCACGCTGTCCGGCCGGCGCGCGACCATGGTGCGCGACATCCTGGCCGACAGCGGCGTGACCGACGACCGCATGCTCGTGCGGCAGTTCGGTGCTCGGCGTCGCGCCGCGGCCGGCACCACCGTGATCGACTACGCACGCGACCGCCGCGTGCAACTCAAGTTCCTCCTCCCCAACGGCGAGGAGCTGCCCATCACCGACGACAGCGCCGTCGATCTCCAGATCGAACGCGTCGTCACGCGCAGTGCCGCCGTGGGCCGCAAGGCGCGCGTTCGCGGGTCAACCAGGGTGCCCAGATGATCACCGTCTCCGACGCCGACGACGCGGCCCGCCGTGGCGCGTTCGCCTCGATGATCGCGCACGAACTGCGCACTCCGCTCACCGCAGCATACGGTGCGCTGGAGATGATGGCGCGTGCCGGCACGTCGCCCGTGCCAACCGATGCGCGGACGGCGCTGCTGCTCGATCTCGCGCATCGCAACACGCATCGCCTGCTGCGCATCGTCGAGGACTGCCTCGACCTCGAGGCGCACTCCGACGATCGCCTTATCCTCTGCCGCGAGGACGTCGCACCGGAGTGCGTCGCGGAGTTCGCCATCCAGGGTTCGCGCGATGCGCGGGAGCAGACGGGCGTACAGGTGAAAGTGCGAGGTACCTCGTCTCGCGTCATCCTGGGAGACCGCGCCCGGCTGGGCCGCGCGCTCACGCACCTCGTGCAGAACGCCGCGAGCTTCGCGCCGCCTGATACGCGCGTGACCGTCACGATCCTCGACGACCACTCGCGCGGCGTGACCCGATTCGCCGTGGAAGATCTCGGCGCCGGCGTCGACCCCGAGCTGGCCCACCAACTGTTCCAGCGATTCGACTGCCGCGAAGCCGTCGGCCGTCGTCGCGTCGGCGGGCTGGGTGTGGGTCTGGCCTACGTGCGGACGATCGCCGACGCGCACGCGGGGCGCGTCGGCGCCGGCCTCGAACCGGGACACACCACCTTCTGGTTCGAGGTGCCGAGCATGGAGGATCGTACCCCGCACCCCGGCTGAATCGTCCGTGGGGCATGCCCCGCACGCCTCCGTCCAGCGCGTCGTCACTCGAACAGGGTGAACGACACCTGCGCGATTTCCTGAAGCACACGCGCTACCTGGTCCAGAGCACGGACATGGATGGCCGGCTGCTGTACGTGAACCAGACGTGGCAGGACGTGCTCGGCTATCGCGACGACGACATCGCCCGCGGCCTCACCGTGCAGCAACTGCTCGCGCCGGAATCACGCACCGCCGGTACGCGACAGCTCGACGCAGTGCTGGCCTGCACCGATCCCGCCGGCCCGAGCGTCGTGGAGCTCTGCCTCGTGGCGCGCGATGGTCGGCGCGTGACGGTGAACGGCGAGATCGACTGCCGGGTGGTGGACGGAGCACCCATCGCGACGCGCGCCATCTTCCGCGACGTCAGCGTCCAGCGGCGCGCGGAAGCGGAGGCGCACCAGACCGAAGCGCAGTATCACGCCGTCGTGAACGTGCTCCGTGAAGGCATCGCCATCGTCGACGCGCATGGCGTTGTGGAGATGCTCAACCCGAGCGGCGAGCGCACCTTGGGCCTGCGGTCCGAGGATGTCGTGGGGCGCGGCCTGCTCGACTGGCCATGGCGCATCATGGACGAGGACGGAGGCGAGATGCCGCGCGAAGCGCATCCGGCCCTCGTCGCGCTCCACACACGTCGCGCGCAAGCCGAAGTCGTGATCGGGGTGCGCCGCGCCAACGACGGAGCGCCCGTCTGGCTCGCCGTCAACGCTCGGCCACTCGTGCGCCCTGGTGACGCCGCGCCATTTGCCGTGGCCGTCTCCTTTCGCGACGTCACCGTGGAGCGCGCGGCGGCTATGGCGATTCGCGAGCAGGA
>JANLTI010000269.1:0-10654 GCA_031362845.1 Gemmatimonadaceae bacterium
TCGGCCATGTCGTGCAACTCGGGCATCGACTTTCGCTTGAGCTCAGCGATGTTCACGGGGCGGTCGTACGCGAATGGGAGGCACGACGGCCGGCTGGCGCGAAGCACGCTGCGAGGCGACCGAAGGGCGACACGAGACCGAGGCGCGCCGGCGAACCGGCGAGTGAGGCGAGGAGCCCGTGCGGCATGCGAAGGTTACGAGCGACCCTCGGGAGGGTCAAGTGCGACGAACACGTCAGAAGGAGACGGAGAGGTAACGACGGGGATTCTTCTTGATGTCCGCGAGCAGCAGCGTCATCTCCTGCCGCGCCCGGCCAAGCGACATCGTCAGGGCGCTGTCCGTGCGAGCTCGGCCAATCGTTCCACGCGGTTCGTTCAGCGTGGCCTGCACCACCGCCAGCTCTCTGCGAATGTCGCTCACTTCCGCCAGCAACGTGCTGTCCCGGCGAAGCCGGCCAAGCGACGTCTCCGGTGAAGCGAGCAACGCGCGCACCGAATCGACGCGCGCCATCACGCGCCCAGCCCGGCTCGACAATCCGCCCTGCATGATGGGGCCGATGGATCCCGAGCCACTCGAGACACGCCGCATCAGACGACTCACTTGCGCCCGCGCTCGAGTCAACTCACTCAATCCCGGCCCGTTGAGCACTGCGCCAATCGTCCCCTCGGACGACGACAGCTGCGAACGCATCTCCTTGACGTTGGAGAGGATGACCGGGATTTCCTTCGCCGCCGCGTTGAATTGCACCGTCGCACCTTCGACGTCCGACTGCACGAGCGTACGCACCGTGTCGCCCGGCTGTAGCGGCGCGCCCCGGGTAGAACCTGCCGACAGGTAGACCACCGGTGGGCCGATGACGCTGCCGCCGGCCCTGATTTGCGCGACCGCATCGCGGCGAAGCACGTGGCGGTGCTCCTCGAGCACCTCCATCTCGATCTCGATCCGCTGCGTGGAATCGGCTTGCGCCGGCGGGCGAAAGCGAATGTTGGTGATCTTTCCGATCTTCTGTCCGTTGAGCCAGACCTCCGAACCCGCCGCCACGCCCCGTGCCTCGCCGACGAGCGCATACATGAGAAACGTGTCGCCATGCAACGCGCCCACCCGCATGAAGGTGAGCACCCCGAGGGCGGTGACGATCAGCACGCTGCATGCGATCAGGCCGCCGCGAACGTCAGTCCAGGAGAGCCGACGCGCCATATGGCGAGATGGTGGGGGCGGGGGAAGGCGGGAAGGGGGATCGACGTCGACCCCGCGGTCGCGGAAAGCAAGTGGCGGACCACGACACGGTCGGCACGTCTCGGCACGATGCCAGTCGCTCGCGGGGATCTCCGATCACCGGAGCGGGCGGTCGCAATGCGCGCGGCGGGATTCGAACCCACGACCTCTTGCTCCGGAGGCAAGCGCTCTATCCAGCTGAGCTACGCACGCAGACTTGCTGGATTCGCGACGAACATCGCCGTCGCATCAACTCCAGAAGAACCGTATAGTTTAACCCCGCTCTCGGCTGCTCACAAGCAAGGTCTCCCGCACCCTTCCACCGTCACTCGATGCCGTCACGCCGTCTGGTGCTCGTGGGAGGCGGACACGCCCACCTGCATGTCCTTCGCGCACTCGCGCGCCGCCCCCTCCCCGACACCCAGGTGGTCCTGGTCACGCCGGGAGATCACTTCTACTCCGCGATGGTCCCCGGCTTCCTTCAGGGCCAATATGCGGCGGAGGACCTTCGGATCGACGTTCACGCGCTCGCAAGCCGCGCCGGCGTGCAACTGGTGCGCGCGCGAGCCGACCGGGTAGACGCCGCGCGGCGCGTCGTGATCGCCAGCGGGGTGGAAATCCCGTTCGATCTCTGTTCGCTCGACGTCGGGTGCGAACCGGCCGGCGGCACTACCCCCGGCGTGACTCGCTGGGCCCTCACGCTGCGCCCGATGGAGCGCGCGCTGGAGCTGCGCACGCGTGTGGACGCGCTCATTGCCGCCGCGGCCGGGCGGCCGCCGGCAGTCGTCGTCGTGGGCGGTGGCGCCGGCGGCGTGGAGGTCGCCCTGGCGATCCGCCATCGTTTCCTCTCGGCTCGCGTCGAGGGGAGCGTGTCTCTGGTGGAGCGGGGAGTCGAGGTGCTGCCGGAATACGACACGACTATGCGTCAGCTCGCATCGCGCGTGCTCGGTGATCGAGGCGTTGCGGTGGCGCTCGGGGGCCGAGTGACGGCGGTGAGCGCGACGGCGGTGACGCTGCACAACGGCGCCTCCCTCCCAGCCGACCTCGTCGTCTGGCTGGCCGGAGCGGCTGCGCCCCGGCTCGTCGCCGAGAGCGGGCTCGCACACGACGCCGATGGCTTTCTCCTCGTGGACCGATCGCTGCGCGCCGTGGACGGCGCGCCCGTCTGGGGCGCGGGAGACTGCATCACGCTTCGTGATTTTCCGCATGTCGCGAAGGCGGGCGTGTACGCTGTCCGCGAGGCGCCCGCGCTGGAGCGGAGCCTGCGCGCCGCGCTGGGCCATGGACGCCCCTCCCGGTATCGACCGCAGCGCAGCTATCTCTCGCTGCTCAATACCGGACGCGGGTCGGCGCTCATGCGTTGGAAGGGAATCCATCGCCATTCCCGCTGGGCATGGCGCCTCAAGGACCTGATCGACCGCCGGTTCGTGCGCCGTTTCCAGGTGGGTGACGAAACGATCGTCGCGAAGAGTTGATGAGGTACATGGAAGACGCGAGCGATCATGCCATCATCCAACGGATCCTGTCCGGCGACGTCGAACAGTATGCGTGCCTCGTCGATCGCCACTACGATCGCTGCGCCCGCATTGCCGTCCGGATGCTGGGAAACCGAGAAGACGCCGAGGACGCGATCCAGGACGCATTCGTGCGCGCATTCCGCGCGCTCGACGGCTACGAGGATCGCGAGCGATTCCAGGCGTGGCTCACGCGGATCCTCGTGAATCAGTGTCGAACGGTGCTCGCGAGGACACGTCGACGCGAATCACTGTTCACGGATCACGATCTGCGCGCACTCGACCGGGTCGCGGCTCCCATCGAGCTGGGCGATTCGTGGCCCGACCTGGACGGCGCGCTGGCCTCGCTATCCGCCGAGCAGCGCGAAGCCGTCGTCCTCAGGTATGCCGACGACCTGACGTACGAGGAGATGGCGAGAATCACCGGCACTGGCACGTCGGCGCTCAAGATGCGCGTCCAGCGCGCGTTCGCGCGACTGCGGATCCTGCTCGGAGAGGTCCAACATGTCTGACGTCGAGATCGAGCGCTGGCTGTCCGACGCGTTGCGGCGCAACGTCACGAGGGATCCGCACGCCACGGCTCGCATCATGAGGCGGGTCCGCGCCGAGGTGACGAGCGGCTCCACGCCGCGAACGCCGTGGCGCCGTTTTGACGTGCGGCATTCCATCATCGGTCTCGCGCTCGCCGCCGGCATCGGCTCCATCACCACGGTCTCCAACCTCGGTCCCCGGGCAGATGCGCGGGGTCGGTCCACGTCGGCCGTAATCGGTGACAGCGTCGCGTCCACGCTGCGCGACACGCTGCGGCTGGTCCGATTGCTGTTCGACGATCCGGGGGCACGACGCGTTGCGGTGGTTGGGGATTTCAACCGCTGGGACGCGAGCACCACGGCGCTGGTGCGCGACGAGGGGACGCACCGCTGGTCGGCCACGCTCGCGCTGCGTGACGGTGTGCACCGGTATGCGTTCGTCGTCGATGGCGTCCGCACGATCCCGCTGTCGGTGGAACCGCATCAGGCCGACGACGGCCTGGTGTACTCGCTGCTGCACGTCGCGCCCGCGAGCAACTGATTGTTGTTCCACTCCTGCCCGTGACGAGCACCTCCGTGCTCGTCCGCCACTCCATGCTCTCTACACTGGGCGAATGACCGTCTCGCACCACGTTCCAGATCTTCGTCCATCGTACGGCCCGGCGGCGGTCGCCGGACTCGCGACGCTCGCGCTCTATGTGCTCACGCTCGCGCCCACGACGGCAATGTGGGACGCGAGCGAATACATCACCGCCGCGTACACGCTGGGCATTCCGCATCCGCCGGGGAACCCGCTGTTCGTGCTGCTGGGCCGCGTTGCGACGCTGGTGCCTTTCGGCAGCGTCGCCGTCCGCGTCAACATGCTTGCCGCCGTGAGCAGCGCCCTCGCTGCGGCCATCTGGTTTCTCGTCGCTGAGCGCGTGCTCGCCCAGTGGTTCGAGCTGCGATGGCCCCGGATCGCTGGTGCCGCCCTGGCGACACTGCTGAGCGCCACGGCGTTCACGGTGTGGAACCAGAGCGTGGTGAACGAGAAGGTCTACACGGTGTCGCTCGCGTTCTTCGCCGTCGTGTCGTGGCTCACGGTGCTCTGGTGCGACGATCCCGATGGCCGGCGCGCCGACAAGCTGATCATCGTCATCGCGTATCTCATCGGCCTGGGCTACACGAATCATCCGGCAGGGCTGCTCGTCGGACCTGCGGTTGGCGTCGCGGTGCTCGCTCGTCGTCCACGCACGCTCCTGCGCTGGCGCCTCATCGGCGTCGCCGCGATCGCGCTGACGCTGGGTCTCACGCCGTTCGCGCTGGAGCCCATCCGTGCCGCACACCATCCCGCGCTGAACGAGGGAGAACCGACGGGCTGCACCACGGCCATCGGTTTCTCGTGCACCTTCTCGAAAACGACCGCCGACCGGTTGATGGCGAACATCAATCGTGATCAGTACGGCAAGCCCGATCTCGGCATGCGGCAGGCACCCTTCTCGGCCCAGGTCGGCATGTGGTGGCTGTATTTCAAATGGCAGTGGCTGCGCGACGTGCACGGCGCACAGCCGGGCCTTCAGACGGCACTCGCCCTGCTGTTCCTGGGGTTCGGGGTCGCCGGCGGCGTCGCACACTGGAGGCACGATCGTGCCTCGTTCTGGTTCTTCGGTCCGCTGGTCTTCACCGTCACGCTGGTGCTCGTCTACTACATGAACTTCAAGTACGGCGCGTCGCAGGACCCCGGACTCGCCGGGGTCGAGCGCGAGGTGCGCGATCGCGACTACTTCTATCTGTGGAGCTACTCGGCGTGGAGCGTCTGGGTGGCACTCGGACTCGCCGGTCTCTGGCGCACTCTCGCCGAGCGCGTACATGCGGGAGGCGCTCGACGATGGGTGACCACCGCGCCGGTCTTGCTTCTGGGCGTGCTGCCGCTCGTCGGAAACTGGCGACAGGCGTCGCGCGCGGGTGAGACGGCGACGCGCGAATGGGCGCACGATCTGCTCAACTCCGTTGAGCCGTACGGCATTCTCATCACGCTCGGTGACAACGACACCTTTCCGCTGTGGTACGCGCAGGAGGTCGAGGGTGTGCGCCGCGACGTGACCGTTGCCGTCACGTCGCTGCTGAACACCGACTGGTATCCTCGGGGACTCGTGCGGCGCCCCATCGAGCCGTATGATGCCGCGCGCGGTCCCGCGGCATACCGAAACGTCTCGTGGCCCATGCCCAGCCGACCCATCCTGACGCTGACCACCGAGCAGCTCGACGCCATCCCGCAGTTCGTGGAGGTTCGCGAGCCGCAACTGTTCCAGCACGGATCCATCCGGGCGATTGTCGATCCGCGCCTGCTCGAGTTTGGAGTGCCGGTGCGCTCCGATCTCATCGTGTTGCAGCTGTTGAAGGAGAACGTCGGAGTTCGCCCCTTCTATGTCTCACGCACAACGGGCGGATACCTGCAGGCACTGGGGCTTGAATCGTATGGGCTCGTTCAGGGCCTGGCCACGAAGATCGCGACGAGTCCGGTCGTCGCGACTGCCGACACGATACTCGTGTCCGGCGTGGGTCACGTCGACCTTCCACGATCGGAGGCGCTGTGGAAGGCGTACGGTGCGCCGGCGGCGATCGTGGCGAGAGGTGATTGGGTGGACCGGCCATCAGTGAGCATTCCGACGACGTACGTCAGTACTGCGCTGCTCCTCGGCGAGGCCCTGGAGCGGCGGGGGCGCACCGCCGATGCGGAACGGGTGCGCCGCGAAGGGGTGGAGGTGGCGGAGGCCACGCGCACGCTCGATCTGTTCCTCGCGCCCTCGCAAGGGCGTAACGCGCCAGCTGCTTCGCCGCGAGACGCGCCGGAGAACGTCGCGATTCCCGTGCGCCCCTGAACCGTATGATCGGAGCGTGCTCACGCTGCGGTGATCTGGTTGCGTGATGGGGCGCACCGTAGCTTCGCGCGCATGCGAATCACTTCTATCGCTCTGCTTGCGTTGCTGCTCTGGGCGCCGCGCGCGACGGCGCAGTCGGCGCGGCCCGTTGTCCTCGTCATCGGCACGGGCGGCACGATTGGCTCGTCGGGTGAGTACTGGACGGGCACTCCCACCCGCGTGTCGATCGAACAGCTGGTTCGCGTGCCCGGCATCGACAGCGTGGCGACGCTGCAGAGCGAGCAATACTGGAACATCGCGTCCGGCGCCATCGGCCCGTCGCGGTGGCTCGAGCTATCGAGGCACATCACTGATCGCCTGCGCGATCGACCCGAGCTGGCCGGCATCGTCGTCACGCACGGCACCGACACGATGGAAGAGACAGCGTACTTCCTCGATCTCACGCTGCCGGGCGATCGGCCGGTCATCGTGACGGGGGCGATGCGTCCGTCTGACATGGCTGGCGCCGATGGTCCCGCGAACCTCACCAGTGCCGTGCGCGCCGCGGTCGATCCGCGCGCGCGTGGTCGCGGCGCGATGGTGGTCATGGACGATCGCCTGTTCGCCGCGCGCGACGTCACGAAGACGAACAGCACGCGCGTCGAGAGTTTCCAGGCACCCGAGCAGGCGCCGATCGCGATCATCGATCCCGATGGCCTGTTCTACCGACAGGCATCGCCGGGCCGCTCCCGGGCCATCTTCGATCTCGGTGCGGTGCGCGAGCTTCCACGGGTCGACATCGTGTACTCCTACGGCGGCGCTGACAGTGTGATCATCGATGCCGTCGTCGCGGCGGGCGCACGAGGCATCGTCATGGCGGGCGTCGGGAGAGGCGGACTGGCGCCGGGACAGAGCGAGGCGCTACGTCGCGCGCGCGCGAAAGGTGTCGTCGTCGTGATCAGTACGCGGACCGGATCGGGACGCGTTCCCGTGACGCGGAATGACGGCATGGTGGGGTCCGGTGACCTCAATCCCCAGAAAGCGCGCGTGCTGCTGACTCTTGCGCTGTCACGATCGGTCGACGTGGTCGAGACCGCGCAGCTGTTTCGGGCGCAGCAGTAGTCGCCGTCGCCGATCGGACACATCGGCGCTCCGACTAACGGCGCGAGAGGTGCAAGGTAGTGTCGCATTGTCGACTCACCGTCCCGAATCCCACGCCATCGTGCCTCTCGTTCAGACCGCCACACTTCGCAGCCTGCCGCCCTATGTGTTCTCCGAGCTCGATCGGCTCAAGGACGCGGCGAGGGCGCGAGGCGCGACGCTCGTCGACCTCGGTATCGGCAGTCCCGACCTGCCCATCGCGCCGAGCATCATCGAGGCACTCGGCGCATCGCTGAGGGATCCGGGCATCCAGGGCTATCCGCCGTTTCGCGGTGCGCCACGGTTCTTCGACGCGATTGCGGGCTACATGCGGGAACGATTCGACGTGTCCATCGACGCACCGCGCGAAACGCTGGCGCTGAGCGGGGCGAAGGAAGGGATCGCCGGCATCATCGCTGCGCTCTGCGGACCGGGTGACATCGTCCTCGTTCCGGAAATATTCTACCCCGTCTATGCCCGCGCGACATGGCTGGTCGGTGCGGAGGTGCGATGGATCCCGATGCGTGCCGCCGACGGCTTCGTGCTCGATCTCGAGGCCATCCCGGCGGAGGATGCACGCCGCGCGCGAATCATGATCGTGAACTATCCCAACAACCCGACAGGCGCGCGCGTCGAACGCGAGTTCTACGACCGGGCGGTGAGGTTCGCGCGCGAGCATGACGTGCTCCTGCTGAGCGACGCCGCGTACAGCGAACTGACGTTCGGCGGGACGCGTGCGCCAAGTGCGCTCGCGAGCGATCCGGATCGCGAGGTGACGCTCGAATTTCACTCCTGTTCCAAGATGTTCAGCATGGCTGGGCTACGCATCGGCTTCTGCGTCGGCAACGCCGACGCCGTCGACGCGCTGGCGGCCTACCGCACCAACATCGGTTACGGAACCGCGACGGCCGTGCAGCACGCCGCGGCGTACGCCCTGGCGCACCAGGCGGAGCTCATTCCACCGAAGGTGGCAGCGTATCGGTCCCGGCGCGATTCGATGGTCGCCGCGTTCAGGAGTGCCGGTTGGGAGATGTCGGCGCCCGATTCGACGATGTACTTGTGGCTCCCGGTGCCCGAGGGTGTGGAGGACTGGGCGTGGGTGCAGGCGCTGATCGATCACGATGGCGTCGTCGTCACGCCCGGGGTTGCCTTGGGCGCCGGCGGGCGGGGTTACTTTCGCACCTCGCTGGTGCGTGCTGCGCCGACGCTTGCGGCCGCAGCGGGTGCGATCGCCGCGCGACGCGCCCAGATGATGCGCACGGCCTGACGGCGCGACGTTCGAGGCGAGACCCCGGAAGGGTGAAGCCCAGGGACGTTCGAGCTGGGTGAAAGACTGAGGCGGTACGCAAAAACAGCCTGGCCGATGGAAGGCCAGGCTGTCTCTGTAGTGTAAAGTCGCTACCGTGCTGATCTATGGTCGGGGCGACTGGATTTGAACCAGCGACCTCCTGCTCCCGAAGCAGGCGCGCTACCGGGCTACGCTACGCCCCGCCGAACCACCTGCCACCCAACCCTGCATCGCCGATGCGCCCGGAGGAACTCGAATCCCCAACCTTCTGATCCGTAGTCAGATGCTCTATCCAATTGAGCTACGAGCGCGCTCGAGTCCGACGATGCACCGGCCGGTCGAACTGGCCGAATGCAGACGCGGATAATAGACGCCGCGCGGGGCCCAGTCAACCCGAGACGTCTGTTTCAGCATTGCAGACGGGAGGGGAAAACAAAACCCCCGGCGCAGGGCCGAGGGCGAAGAACATGAGCGGTACAAGACTCGAACTTGTGACCTCCACGATGTCAACGTGGCGCTCTAACCAACTGAGCTAACCGCCCAACTCGGCCGGCGGGAACGATACCGCTCCCAGTCGCCTTGAACCACATGAACACCAGAGCGGGAAACGGGACTCGAACCCGCGACCCCAACCTTGGCAAGGTTGTGCTCTACCAACTGAGCTATTCCCGCACGTCCTGCCGCCGAATCGACGGCCCACAACCTGCGCCCGCACTCGCCGGACCGGACATATCGACCGTCAAACAGTTGCTTACCGCAGGCCCAGTGGAGGTGAGGGGAATCGAACCCCTGACCTCTTGAATGCCATTCAAGCGCTCTCCCAACTGAGCTACACCCCCGGGTCCCGCGAAAAACGACCGTCGACCGGCAGAAATCCCGACGAGCGTTCCCGACAGGAACCAGCAAACATAGCCGAGGGTATATGTGGTGTCAACAAAACAGGGCTGGCGCAATCCCATTCGGCCGGTAATTTGCACGGCCTCGGGACTGCGGTCGCGAGCGCTACACCGGCTTCGCCTCCGCGCATCGAAATACGCGGCGTCCGCGGCCGACATTCTTTCATCACGAACCACGCGACGCCGCGTCCGATCCGTCAGTGCGACGGCGTTCGGAAGTTCTGCATCCGGCCGTCGCAGTTCATATATGCCTACACTCACGCGTAGGACCTGTTCGAGGCAGCCATGACCGAAGTCAAGAAGCCGGTACGTCGTCGTCGCGCCGCGCCAGCGGGCATCGCGCCCAATGAGCCGGAGCGCGACATTCTCGATCAATATCTCTACGAAGTCTCCACCTACCCGTTGCTCAAGGGGACGGAGGAGATCGACCTCGCGAAGAAGATTCGCGCGGGCGATCAGGATGCGCTCCAGGAGCTGGTGAAGCGCAACCTGCGCTTCGTCATCTCGGTGGCGAAGAAATACCAGAACCGCGGCCTGCCCCTCATCGATCTCATCGGCGAGGGCAACGTCGGCCTGCTCACCGCGGCGCGAAAGTTCGACCCGGACCAGGGCGTCAAGTTCATCTCGTACGCGGTGTGGTGGATCAGGCAGGCGATCCTGTCCGCGCTGGCGCGACAGGGACGAACCGTGCGCGTCCCGCTCAACCGAACGGCCGATCTCTCGCGCATCATCAAGGCGAGCGAAATCCTGCGGCAGAAGCTGAATCGCGAGCCGAGTCCGGAGGAGCTCAGCATCCTCACGGGGCTGTCCGTGGATGTCGTCCAGTCGCTCGCGGCGCTGAACACGAGCGACGTGCGACTCGATGCGCCCATGGATCCGGAAGGCGATCGGTCGCTCATCGAACGCTTCGTGGCCGACGAGATGCCCGACACGGAGGAGGAGGCGATGAATCGCTTTCTCACCGACGAGATCGAGCAGGCGCTGTCCACGCTTCCGCCGCGCGACGCGAAGGTCCTGCGTCTCTATTTCGGCCTGGAGGGTGGGCGCGAGCATACCCTCGAGGAGATCGGCTCGATGCTCGGCGTCACACGCGAGCGCGTTCGGCAACTGCGTGATCGGGCACTGAAGCGGCTCCGTGAGGGCGACGTCGGCCGTGCGCTCGGGAGCTTCGCCGCCTGACGGCTCGTGAGATGTGAATGGTTAGAAGCGAACGGTGAGACGTGAATGGTGA
>JANLTI010000267.1:0-21146 GCA_031362845.1 Gemmatimonadaceae bacterium
ATCGTCGGTGCGCACGCCGCCCGAGCGCGCTACCGTGCCGCCCACGATGTCGAACGCGAGTGGCTTGCCGGTCGCGCGATCGACGACGCTTTCGTCGGTGGCGATGCTCCCCTTCCGGATGGGATTGAAGTAGTGCGTCGCGCCGGGTGTCGTCGCGGTCACTTCGTATACGATGCGGAACTTTGACGAGCCGGGCGCGAGCAGGTCGTAGCGGGTATAGGCGTCGGCTTCCGTCTGACGTGCTACTGCCTGCGCCTGACCCAAATACGGAAGCACCGCCAGCGCGAACGCGAAAAGTCGGGAGAATCGCATGCGCCAACTTGCGCGCCGCGGTCACCGGGCGCCATGCCCGTCGCGCCCGCCCGCGTGAACCAACGATGCGATCCAGGTATTCATCCCTTTCAGCCCGTCGTTTCCCCGAACCAGCTCTTCATCCAATGATCGATACACTCGGCTACGCCGCCACGAGCGCCGATGCGCCACTCGCTCCTTTCTCCTTCACGCGGCGCGAGCCCGGGCCGACCGATGTGCGCATCGACATCATGTACTGCGGGGTCTGCCATTCGGACCTGCATACCGCGCGCAGCGAATGGCCGGGCACGGTCTATCCCTGCGTGCCGGGCCACGAGATCATCGGCCGAGTGGCGGCGACCGGAACGAAGGTCACGGGATTCAAGGCGGGAGATCTCGTGGGCGTGGGCTGCATGGTGGGCTCGTGCCAGCAGTGCGCGAGCTGCGCAGAGGGACTCGAGCAGTACTGCGAGCGCGGTATGACGGGCACGTACAACAGCCCTGATGCACATACGGGCGGCGTGACCTACGGCGGCTACTCGAAGGACATCGTCGTGGACCAGCAGTTCGTGCTCCGCATCTCCGACAAGCTCGACCCCGCTGCCGCGGCGCCCCTGCTGTGCGCCGGCATCACGACGTGGTCGCCGCTGCAGCACTGGAAGGTCGGCAAGGGCAGCAAGGTCGGCGTCGTCGGCCTCGGCGGGCTCGGCCACATGGCGATCAAGCTCGCGCACGCGCTCGGTGCTCACGTCGTGCTGTTCACCACGTCGCCGAGCAAGAAGGCGGACGCGCTGGCACTCGGTGCGGACGAAGTCGTGATCTCGAAGGACGCCGACGCGATGGCGGCGCGGGCGAACACGCTCGACTACATCATCAATACCGTCGCCGCACCGCACAACCTCGATCCGTTCATCGCGAGTCTGAAGCGCGATGGCGTGATGACGCTGGTGGGCGCGCCGGCGGAAGCACATCCGTCGCCGAACGTGTTCGGGCTGATCATGGGCCGTCGCAGCGTGACCGGCTCGCTGATCGGCGGGATCGCCGAAACCCAGGAGATGCTCGACTTCTGTGCCGAGCACGGGATCACGTCCGACATCGAGACGATCCCGATCCAACGGATCAACGAAGCCTACGAGCGGATGCTGAAGAGCGACGTGAAGTACCGGTTCGTGATCGACATGAAGTCGCTCACGAAGTCCGTCTAGAGCACCCCGAGCAGCGCGCGGACGAGAAAGATCGCGAGCGCGACTGCACCGAGGGCAAGCACGGCAAGCGCCGCGACCGTCAGCCACACGACGGTGCGGCTCGCAGCCCGTTCGGTGGTGGGGAGGCCGATGTGCCGTTCCAGCAGTGCGAGGTTGCGGGTGTTCGACTTCCAGCCCGCGTCGAACAGGTCACCGACGACGGGCATCGCGCCGGCCACCGTGTCGATGGCGACGTTGCCGAGCATGCGCACGATGACCGACCTCGGTGCACCGAGGCGCGACGCGAGGATCACGACGTATCCACTGAGCGCCGCGCCGGCCACATCGCCGAGTCCGGGAATGAGACCGAGCACGGGATCGAGGCCAAAGCGGAAGCTGGTTCCCGGCACACGCGCCGCGCTGTCCAGCAGCCGGGTGAGTGCGCGCGCGCGAGAGAGTGGATCAGGGATCATCGTCATGCGTCCTGGCTCGTGGCGAGGGTCTCGAGCGCTTCCCAGCGCGCGGTGAGTTTCGCGATGTCCGCCTCCACCACGGCGAGTCGCGCGTGCGCTGTTGCGACGGCGGCACCGTCGCGCAGGAGCGCAGGTTCGGCGAGCGACAGGTAAAGCTGCTCACGCTCCCGCTCGCGCGCGTCGATCCGGTCGGGAAGACCGGCAAGTTCCGTCTTTTCCGCGAAACTCAACTTTCTGGCACGGGTTGGGCGCGACGTCGTGACGGGTACCGACTTCTTCGGCGGTGGCGCCGGCGAGGCAGGCACGGGCGCCGCGGCTGCCTGCCGTTGCCGCACCCAGTCCGTGTAGCCGCCGGCATACTCCGCAACTCGCCCGTCCCCCTCGAACACGAGCGTGCTGGTGACGACGTTGTCGAGGAAGGCACGGTCGTGGCTGACGACGAGCAGCGTGCCGGAAAACTCGAGCAGCAGTTCTTCCAGCAGGTCCAGCGTCTCGATGTCCAGATCGTTCGTCGGCTCGTCGAGCACGAGCAGGTTGAATGTGCGCGTGAACAGCCGTGCGAGCAGCAACCGGTTGCGCTCACCGCCGGACAGCGCGCGAACCGGCGTACGCGCGCGATCGGGGGAGAAGAGAAAGTCCTGGAGGTAGCCGAGCACGTGCTTGCGCGCACCGTGGAGCTCGATGAAGTCCGCGCCGTCGGCGACACTGTCGAACACGCTGCGCTCGGGGTCGAGCTGCTCGCGAAGTTGGTCGAAGTACGCCACCTCGAGCCCGGTGCCCAGCCTGATGGTGCCCGTATCCGGCGCGAGCTGGCCAAGCAGGAGACGCAGCAGCGTGGTCTTGCCGGAGCCGTTGGGCCCGATGAGCCCGACGCGATCGCCGCGGGCGATCGTCGTCGTAAGACCACGCACGATGGCGCGCTCCCCACGCGAGAAGGCCACGTCGCGGGCTTCGGCGACGAGCCGGCCGGAGCGTTCCGATTCCTGCGCCTGCAGCTTCACCGTGCCTGTGCGCTCGCGCCGCGCGCCGCGCTCCACCCGCAGCGCCTCCAGCGAACGAACGCGACCCTCATTCCGCGTGCGACGCGCCTGGATGCCGGTGCGAATCCACACTTCCTCCTTCGCCAGCTTCTTGTCGAACTCCGACCACTCTTTGGCCTCGGAACTCAGCGCGTTTTCCTTGCGCTCGAGATAGGTGTCGTAGTCGGTGCCCCAGTCCACGAGCCGGCCGCGATCCAGTTCGACGATGCGCGTGGCGAGGCGCCGCAGGAAGGCGCGGTCGTGCGTCACGAACAGCATCGTCGCTCCGCGATCGATCAGGAAACGCTCCATCCACTCGATCGCGTCGACGTCGAGATGATTCGTCGGCTCGTCGAGGAGCAGGACGTCCGGATTGCGCACGAGTGCACGCGCGAGCAGCACCTGCCGCTTGCGTCCGCCCGACAGCGCACCGAACTCGGCTTCGGGATCGAGACCGAGGTGCTGCAGCACGGTGTCTACCTGTGTCTGCATCTCCCATCCGCCCGCGACATCCAGCTCGTGATGCAGTCGGTCCAGCTCGCGCAGCGCGCTGTCACTGTGGTCCGTGGCGACGCGGTGGCTGGCGTGGTGATATCGCGCGAGGAGCAGGCCGGCTGGTCCGAGTCCGGCCGCGACGACGTCGAACGTGGTGCCCTCCACGTCGTCCGGCACTTCCTGCTCGAGCCGAGTGACGGTGACGCCGGTCTGGCGCACGATGTCGCCCGCGTCGGGCGTCATCGTGCCGTCGAGCAGGCGCATGATGGTGCTCTTGCCGGCCCCGTTGCGTCCGAGCAGGCAGACGCGCTCGCCGCGCTCGATCGCGAAGCGAGCGCGTTCGAGCACCGGTGGCCCTCCGAACGCGATGCCGACGTCCTGCATGCCCAGCAATGCCATCAGTCGCTAGGACAGGTCCATCATCGGCACCGGCGAGTCGCCGTCTCGCCGTGCGTCGAGACGCATCAGGTTCCGGTCGGCGGCGCGCAGCGCGGCGACGAGTCCCTGATTGAGCGCGGACAACAGCTTCAGGGCGAGCGGCGATCCGCCGGCGAAGAGACGCTCGCACGCTTCGGGATGGAGTTCCGCCAGCAGCGCATCGCGATGGATGGAGCAGCTCGTCGAGCGCGGTTCATTCTCGATCAGGCTGGCCTGGCCGAAAATCGCGCCGGGAGTGAGCTGCGCCAGGAGCTGCGGCTGCCCGCGCACCTTCACGCTCACATCCACCGCGCCGCGCACAAGCACGTAACAGGTGCTACCGGGATCGCCTTCCATGAAAAGAAGTGTACCGTGCGCCATGTCCCGGCGCTGCATGCTCTCGAGCAACGTTCGGAGTTCGTCGAGGGTAAAATCACGGAACGCGGGGAACGCCGCGAGCAGCTCCGGCGCGATCGACGTCGCTGGTGCGGGCGCCAGGTCTCCGACGCGCAGCATGCGCGACACGCGTGGCGGGACGTGCCGCGGCACCGCCGATGCCGCGTCGCCCGTACTCAACGTGAGCGCCTCGGAGATCTGCCGGTTCACGTACTTCAGTTGGCGACAGAGCGCCGCCGCGATGCGCCACAGGCTGTCGCGCTCCGTCATGAAGATCGGCTCGACGCGGGTGAGTCGTCGCGGCGAGAACACGTCTTCCGGTACCCAGTCGGGCGTGCAGCCGGTACGCGCCATCTGCGCTGCCGCCATGCCGGCGGCCGTCGTATAGCTCCCGCCGTACCCATTGTAGCCGGCGGCGATCACCACGCCCGGTCGCAGAAACCCGATTGCCGGCAACTGGTCCGGAGTGAATGCCATCGGTCCCACCCACTCCGCCGATGGCGGGCACCCACGCAGCTCGGGATAGAACCGATCACGCAGGGCGAGCAGTTGCTGGTGCACGCGTGGGGATCGTCGGCGTGACGATGGATTCGACATCGCCCGGTCGGCGCCTCCTCCCATCAGCAGCGGCGCGCGTCCGTTGCGCGCAGCGGCACGGGGTTGATTGAAGAAGGTCGGGCCGTCCTCGCACGTGATGACGCGGCCGCGCGCCCGATCCGGCGCGTGCTCCGTGACCTGCACCTGGCTCTGATACGGCTTGATCTGCGACAGCTCGGGAAGCAGCTGGCTGGTGAATGCGTTCGTGGCGACGATGACCGCGCGTGCCGCGATGGTGCCACGGTCGGTGACGACGAGCTGTTGCCCGCCGAACGAGACGAGCTCGCGCACGGCCGTGCGCGCGTACAACTCGACGCCGGCGTGGATGGCACATCGCAGCAATCCACACACGTACTTGAACGGATGATAGGTGCCGTCGCCTGGAATGAAGCGACCGAGGTAGGGATTCTCGAAGCCGAATTCGAGCCGGATCTTCCGGCGTGACCAGAGCTCGATGCGCTGTCCGTGCTGCGCAGCGAGGGTCACTTCCTCGCACATGCCCTGTTCCTCCTCTTCCGTACTCGCGAGATGCATCCAGCCACGGGGCGCGAAGTCGCAGTCGATGCGCTCGTGCAGGATGATTCCCTTGAACAGCTCTCGATTGCGCAGCGCAAGGCCGAGCACGAGCGACGCCTGTCGCTCGCTCTCCGCCTGCACCACCTCGATCGGCAGCTTCGGATAGCTGCGGCGCAAAAAGGCATGGCGCTCTCGCGCGAGACCTTCATACAGTCCGACGGAATTCTCCGGTATCAGCTCGAAGTTGCCGCCATTGCGACCGCTCGCCTCACCCGCCGGATCACCCTGGTCGAGCACGACGATGCGTCGTTGTTCGCTCACGCTCTCGGCGAGATGGTAGGCGGCGGAGGCACCGGTGAGACCCGCACCGATCACCACGACATCGGCTGCGTCGGGTAGCTGGGGTCGGGACTGGTGATCGGCGAGGGGATGTCCGCCGCGAAACCAGAACGGCTCGTCATTGAGCGGCAGGCGAATCGCGTGTGCCGTGGCGATCCCGAGTCGTGCGAGCAGGTCCTGGAATGCAGCGCGCGCGCCCGGCGTGAACGTCGCGTCACGGTCGAGTGCCTCGATCTCGAGGCGAACATCGGCGCTCGGCAGGCCGGAGCCGGTAGTGCGCTCGGCGATGCGACGTGCGAGGCGACGAACCGCCGTCACCGTCAATGCGGCGTCCGGCGCGTCCATCAGCTGCTCGTGCGCCGGAAGGACGACATCAGTCGATCACATCGTCGAAATCGGTGATCAGTCCATCCGCGGTCAGGTACACCAGGAGTACACGGCGCCCTTGCTCCGTGGCGAGTTGATAGTAGGCGATGCGGCTCACGGCATGCCCATGGCGTTCGAGCTTCCTGCCGCGCACGTCCTGCGCGCCCAGGAAGGTGACGGCGCGGTAGCCGTCGGCAGCGCGCCATGGCCCGCGCCCGAGCGCCCGCTGAGCCCCGGCGGTGAGCGCGGGCGCGTTGCTGACGCCCTCGCCACCCGGCGCCAGCGCGCGCATGGCGGCATCCACCCGCGCCGATAGCGCGGGATCGGAGTCAGCCTGTCGTGCCAGCATGCTCACGAGCGGACCCACACGCGGCACCGCGCGCTGGCGGTCGCCCAGGGTCCACGTCAGCCCGGTCACGTCGTCCCGGGCGTCACGGGTGAAGGTGACGCGCACGTTTCGGTCAGCCGACGCGTATCGGTCGTCGCCAGTGCGGACGAACCGCTCGTCGGGCAAGCCATCGGACGCGGAATGCAGTTGGCCGTCGACGACGACGAAGGTGATCATGTTATTGTTCGCGAGCTCGTACCGCCCGGTTGCCGACTGCAGGCGCGCGAGCGGCACGTCAGTGGCGCTCGGCACCGGCGGCACATAGGTGGACGCCGTGGGCCAGCCATATCGCCTGGCCACGACGCCGGCGATCCGGTTCATCATCCCGGAGTTGTCGTTCGCGTTGATCATCACGACGAGTCCCTGCCCGGTCTCGGCCAACGCGTTGAGCGAGGCATCGAACCCCTCGTCTCGCCCACCGTGATTGAACAGCAGGCTGCGGCCGGTGCCCTGCACGAAGACGCCGAGGCCATCGCCGTCCCGCTCCACGGTGAGCATGCGCCGAGTCATGGCGGGCGAGATCAC
Source organism: Gemmatimonadaceae bacterium (assembly GCA_031362845.1). Lineage (GTDB taxonomy): Bacteria > Gemmatimonadota > Gemmatimonadetes > Gemmatimonadales > Gemmatimonadaceae > AG11. Next base: position 7,007 of record JANLTI010000267.1, read on the forward strand.
CTTCGACGAACGCCCCGCGAACGACCGCTGCACCTCGATCGCGAACCGGGCGAGATCGGTTGGCGTCGTCCACAAGCCCGCGGCCGCCATTTCCGGATAGACGTGCCATCGGCCCCGCACCGGCGCCTGGCCGGCTGCGTGCCCGCTCGCCGTCAACGCCGCGAGTGGCGCGGGCAGCGGCTGCTCGTAGGTGCTCGACGTCATGCCGATGGGCGCCAGCACGGCGCGACGCATGAACTCCGGGAACGGTTCCAGCGTGACGTCGATCATCATCTGCTGCATCACCGTGTAACCGCCGCCGGAATACTGCCAGCGAGTACCGGGCTCCGATTGCGCGCGCACGGGCGCCGTGTTCGCCGGGGGAGTGCCGTCGAGCACTTGCACGAGCGTCGGCATCGGTGCATCGGGCGCGTATCCCGGAAAGCCGTGCACGGTGAGTCCGGCGGTGTGCGAGAGCAACCCGCGCAGCGTCACCGGCTTCGTGGACGTGAACGCGCTGGCGGGCAGCTTCCACGTCGTGAGCACCCGATTGACGTCGCCGTCCAGCGAGAGCTTGCGTTGCTCGACGAGCTGCAAGGCGCCGAGTGCCGCGACCGACTTGCTGATCGAGCCCGCCTGGAAGAGCGTGGCGGTGGTGACCGGATCCTGCCCGCCCGCCTCGGTGACGCCGTACGCCCGCGTCTCGACGATGCGAAAATCCTCGATGATCGCGAGCGAGAGGCCGGGCACGCGTCGCTGCGCCATCTGGGCTCGCACGAACGCGTCGAGTTCGTCACCCCGCTGCGTGCCAGGTGCGCCGCTCGCACAGGCGAGCAGCGTGAGAGAGAGCAGGAGGGGCCGAGTGGTGATGCGCATCATGGCCTCCGGGAACACGAGCGAGTGGCGCGTCGAATGTACGGCGGGCCGGCGCAACGACGGAAGGGTGTCACGGCTGCGCGCCCCACGCATGCCGTGCCGATCCGCTTGCTGTCGATCGTCGCCGGAGAAATATTGCCTTGGCTCCTCGCAAGTTCCCCTTACATAGCCACTCGTGAATTCGCTCCTTGTTTCCCGCGCCGTCCTCGCGCTCTGCGCGCTCGTGCTGCATGCCGCCGCTGCCGGAGCGCAATCGCGTGACTCCGCGACCAGCGGAGCGCCGCGCGCCGACACCACGCGGTTCCGCGCGTTGCAATGGCGCAACATCGGACCGTCGCGCGGTGGCCGCGCGAATGCCGTTGCCGGCGTTTCGTCGCAGCCCTACGTGTATTACGCCGGATACACTGGCGGTGGCGTGTGGAAGACGGAGAATGCGGGCCATTCATGGAAGAACGTCTCCGATGGATCAGGGATGAGCGGCTCGATCGGCGCGATCGCTGTAGCGGAGTCGGATGCGAACGTGGTGTACGTCGGCACGGGGGAGCACGCCGTGCGCGGGCAGTCGTCGTCGTACGGCAACGGGATGTACAAGAGCGTCGATGCCGGACGGACCTGGGCGCGCATCGGGCTGGAGCGCAGCAGGCAGATCGCGCAGGTGCGCGTGCATCCGGCCAACTCCGACGTCGTATACGCGGCCGTGCAGGGCGATCGCTGGAAGGGCACGAGCGACCGCGGCGTGTATCGCTCGCTGGATGGCGGAAAATCGTGGATGCTCGTGCTGAAGGGGCAGAACGAAACGAGCGGCGCGAGCGATCTGTCGATGGACGCGTCGAATCCGCGCATTCTGTATGCGACGTTCTGGGACCATCAACGTCTCCCGTGGCGCGTGCGCAGCGGTGGCCCGGGCAGCGGCATCTGGAAGTCGATCGACGGCGGCGAGTCCTGGACGCGACTCGGGGAAGGGTTGCCGAAGCTGATGGGGAAGATCGGCGTTGCCGTGTCGCCGGCGAATCCGGAGCGCGTGTACGCGATCGTGGAAGCGGAGAAGGGGGGCCTGTTCCGATCGGATGATGCGGGGAAGACCTGGCGGCTGTTGAGCGAGGACCGCCTCATCCAGACGCGCTCGTGGTACTACATGAAGATCACCGCCGACCCGCAGAACGCCGACGTCGTGTACGTGATGAACGCGCCGTTCATGAAATCCATCGATGGCGGGCGGACCTTCGCGACCGTGTCTGCCACGCACGGCGACAACCACCAGCTCTGGATCAGCCCGAAGGATTCGCGCCTGCTCGCCAACGCCAACGACGGGGGCGTGTCCATCTCGCTGGACGCGGGCCGGAGCTGGAGCACGCAGGACAACCAGCCGACCGCGCAGTTCTATCACGTGATCGTTGACGACGTGTATCCGTACCGGCTCTACAGCGGTCAGCAGGACAACAGTTCGGTGATCATCAAGAGCCGATCCGATGGCCCGAGCATCAGTGAGCGTGACTGGCAGGAAGGACCGGGGTGCGAGAGCGCGAACGTCGGCGTGGACCGCGCGAACCCGCGCTATGTCTACGGTGGCTGCTACGCCGGCATCTTCGACGAGCTGGACGTTCAGACCGGACTCGGTCGCTCGATCATGCCATGGCCGGAGCTCAACCTCACCGAGCCCACCGACAAGACGCGATACCGCTTCAACTGGACGGCGCCGGCGGTGGTATCGCTGCACGACCCGATGGTGCTCTATCATGGCGGCAACGTGTTGTTCCGCACCGCGGACCGCGGGCGCACGTGGTCCCCCATTTCGCCGGACCTGACACGCGACGACCCGGCGACGCAGGGATTCAGCGGCGGGCCGATCACGAACGAGGGCGCGGGCGGCGAGACGTACGGCACCATCGTGCACATCGCCGAATCTCCGCATGACGCGCGCACGATCTATGTCGGCACGGACGACGGGCTCGTGCAGGTCACGCGGGATGGGGGGCGAACGTGGACCAACGTCACCCCTCGTGAGGCAACGCTCGGACTCGCCAACAATGTCGAAGTCTCACCGCATGATCCCGCGACCGTCTATGTCGCGTTTCGTCGCGATCGCCACGGCGACTATGCGCCGCTCGCGTTCAAGTCCACCGACTACGGCAGGTCGTGGACCCGCATCACGAACGGGCTGCGCGCGCTCGAGCCGGTGCGGGTGATTCGCGAGGATCCCGAGCGACGGAACCTGCTCTACGCCGGCACGGAGACGGGTGTCTACGTGTCGTGGGATGGAGGCGCCGAATGGAACGCGTTCTCGCGCAACCTTCCCATCACACCGGTGACCGATCTTTCCGTACGCCACGGTGATCTCTATGCGTCCACGGAGGGCCGCGCATTCTGGGCGCTCGATGATCTCACGCCGGTTCGGCAGCACAACGGAGCGGCCGCAACGGAGAGCGTGCGTCTCTACGCGCCGCGCGTCGCCCTGCTGGGTGGAGGCCGCTCGCCGGCGACGACGACCACGGGGAAGAACCCACCATTCGGGGCCAACGTCTATTTCTCGCTCGCCGCCGTGCCCGATTCTGCGCAGCCGCTGACGCTGGAGTTTCTCGATGCAGCGGGGGCGGTGCTGCGTACCTACGCACGCGCGGCGCCGGCGACGACGTCCACAGCGGTGCCGGCTGCGAGTACACCATCGGGCGACGCGGCGCGTCCGACGTTGAAGCCGGTGACGGGGCTCAACGCGTTCCAGTGGGATCTGCGAGCCGATCCACCGACGACGCTGCCCGGCAACATCAATGTCTGGGGCGGCTCGACGGGTGGATATCTGGTCGCGCCGGGCCGATATCAGGCCCGGCTCACCGTGGGGACTACGGTGCGGATGGCACCGTTCGAGGTGCGTCAGGATCCGCGCATCACGGCCCCCGCGGCGGAAATCGCCGCGCGGGATTCACTCGCGCGCACCATCAACGCGCGCGTCGGCGCCATTCACGACGCGCTGATCCGGTTGCGCGACACGAAGGCACAGGTGGCGAGCTTTCTCGATCACACGAAGGACGTACCGAGCGGCGGCGTCATCGCGGCGAAGGGGAAGGAGATCGTGAGCGCGGTGGATCTGCTCGAGCCGCAACTATCGACGAAGGCGGCCAACGGGCAGGACGTGATCAACTACCGCAACGGCCTGAACGCGCAGTATGCGTTCCTGCTCAGCGCGGTGGAGGGGAGCTACGTGCTGAACCAGCCGTCCCGCGAGCGTTTTGCCGAGTTGGAGCGGCTGTGGTCCGTGCTGCAGGGGCGAATCGAGGCGCTGGAGCGTCAGGAGATCCCGGCGTTCAACAAGCTGCTGCAGGATGGCGGAGTGAACGGCGTCATCGTACGCACGGTCAAGCCGAAGCTGGTAACCTGACCGACGCCTCAAGCTTCGTGGCCGGGATGGGGGATCCACGTTGCGCGTGTCCCGTTCAACGTTCGGCGTTCCGCGTTGAAACGCCAGACGGTCAACGCCGAACGGGATACGCGCAACCTGGATTCCGCCGGCCCACGATCGGAGCCAGGGTGTGGTTAGCCGTATCCCGGCAGCGCGGAGGGATCAGGGGGGTGGAGTGCCCGGACCATCGCCGCCACCCTGCGAGCCGGCCGAGTTGAGCGCGACGACAGCGAGCGCCACCAATCCGCCGGTGATGCCGAGGGCCGCGAGCACGCTGCCGGTGCGATTGAGGGTGTGCTGCTGGACGCTCTGGATGTAGGCGGCCGGAATCGCGACGCCGCCCTCGCCCATCCACGGCTGGCGCACTCCGCCGGGCGTCTGCACCCATTCCACGGCGACGGACATCGTCCCGTCGGGCTGCACGCTGACGAGCGTGCCCTCCACCTGTTCGACCCGCGGTCCGAGATACTTCGCGAGTTCGGTCGTTCCTTCGGAGCTCAGGTTCACGCGCAGTCGCTGTCCCGCTGTCGCGAGCGGTTGCGTGACGGGCCGGTACGTGTAACACGCCATCTGGAGCGAGAGCGCCACCGTAGATGCGATTGCGGCGGTTCGTCGAGCACGGAGCAGCATGACAGGCACTTCGGTGAACGGTGAACTACGAATCGTGAATCGTGAATCGTGAATCGCAAAACGGTAAACATGAAACCGTGTACGGAGAGGGCCGGCCCGCTCGGAGAATCGAGCGAGCCGGCCCTCCCTCGTTCATGCTACCGTGCGCAGGATTACTTGCACAAGGTCGGATCCTTGATGCACGGATTGCCGAGCCGCTCGACGTTTGGAATGGGGAAGAGCAGTCCGGGCGTTCCGAACGCCGACTCGAAGTTCGGGTTGTTCGCCCACTTCGCATCCTTCTGCGCGAAGCGGTACATGTCGCTCAGGCGCCGTCGCATCAGCCAGAGCTGCGCCTGCCGCTCGTGCTTCAAGACGACGTCGTCCGCGACCTGGGCGACGAAGGCAGGCTTGGCATCGAATGCACGCACCGCATTGATCTGGTTGCGGAACTCGACGGCGTTGCCACTCACCAGCGCGGCCTCGGCCAGAATGAGTCGAAGCTCCCGCACGCTGGTGAGCGTGAAGACGCCCGACTGTGTACCGAAAGCCTTGAACTGCGCGAGCAGTGCAATGGCCGTGGCATCCTTCGCTCCCGATACCGGATCGACCAGGTTGGTATACACCGTGCCGACGCGATGCTCGTTGCGCCCGTTCACCTCGAACCAGATGTTGGTGCCGGCCGTGGATTCGAGGTTGCTGACGAGCGTGAACTTCTGGTCGGGTGAGCCGAGTACGATCGCCGCGGCTGCGTCGCTATTGGCGCCGGCATCGCTGACGAACGCGTTCGCCGGGGTCTGGCCCTTGGGCGTGATCCTGGCCCACACGGCCTTCGCGTGTTTCACGCGCGCGCGATAGGCGAGCACGTTGAACTTGAGCGCGTTGTCGGAGCCCGCCGTGGCGAGGACCTGCGCCTTGTCCAGGTACCCCACGGCCTTGTCGTACAGCGTTCCCATGTTCGCGCGTCCGATGGCCGGGGCCGAGGTGCGCTTGTCCGAGAAGGCGAAATCGTCGTACATGTCGGCGATCGTGGTGTAGACGATCGCCGTGTACAAGTACGCCTTGGCCAGCTGCAGCTTGTCGATGAGCGCGCCGTCGGCGTTGAACTTCTCGAGCTTCTGGACCGTGAGATCGCCGAGGTAGCGCGATTCGCCGACGAAGGGAAATGCGGCGTCGGTGAATTCGTTGAGGTAGTTCGCGATTCCGCCGGTCTCGAGGTCGAACCATGCGTCCCGCGAGCCGATCCAGTCCAGCTCGTCCGTCGAGACGCCGTAGGGAACGGTCACCGCGGAGAGCATGCGAACGGTCGATGCCAGCACGCCGTTCGTCAGCGAGCCCGCGGCCGCAGGGTTATCGAGCGCATCCTCGTTGACATTGTTCGGGTTGGTCACCTCGAGCAGGTTGGAACAGGCGGCGAATGCCAGCACGAGCAACGCCACGGCGAGCACGCGTGGCGCGCGGCGCACGCGCGCGGAAAGTGTCATCAGTCTCTTCATGGTCAGAACCCTACCCGGACGTTGAGGCTGAAGGAGCGTGGGATCGGGAAGCCGAATGCATCGATGCCTTCACCGAAGTTGGCATCCGTGCTGCCACTCGAGCGACGGCTGAAGACGTTCACTTCCGGATCCACACCGGGATACTTCGTCCAGAGCGCGAAATTCCGCGCGGCGAACGTGATGGCGAGGTCCGATCCGCCGGCGAGCGCGGCGATGCGTGACGGCGGCGTGTACGTGAGCGAGAGTTCGCGCCAGCGGAGGAAATCGCCCTTGAACTGCTGATTGAGCCCGTCGTAGGGCGACAACCCCTTCAATTGGTACGCGTAGACGTTGGCCGCCTCGAGCCGCTGCTGCGGGGTGCTGGCGGGGTTGAGGATCGCGGCTTCGGTGCGCGCCCGCAGTTCGGTGTTGCCGCCATTCGTGGGATTGGCGCGCCGGAAGGCACCGGTGAGATCGGAGATGGTGTAGTTGCCGAAACGGTACTCGAGGTTCGTTCCGACACGCCAGTTCTTCCGGACGGTCATCGAGCCGCCGAACGAGCCCTCGAAATCAGGGAATGGCTTGCCGTCGTAGTGGTCGAGCTTGTCCCCGTTCGCATCGTCATCCGCGGCGAGCGGATCGACATTGGCAAGGGAGCGCGGAACCGCCAGATACGCCAGGAGCTCCGCTTCGGTGTCCGGACGTCCGTCCTTGTTGGTGTCGAACGGCAACTGGCCCGCCTGCAGGCAGACGCCGCCGCCCGCCGTCTTCGTCGCCCCCGCCGCACACGCACTCGGGAGCTTGCCCCCGAAGAAGGCGCCGGGTGTGTAGCCCTCCTTCACGAAGTTGCGGTAACGGGGATAGCTGCCACCAACCTTCACCGGCGGCGCGCCACCCAGGCTGGAGACGATCTGGCTCAGGAACCCTGTGCTGCCGTATACGTCGAGCGACACGTTGGGACGGTTGAGCAGGAACGCCTTCGTCTTGAGTTCCCACCCGAACGCACGCATCTCCCCAATGTTGACGAGCTGCGCCGCGGTGAAGCCGCCGGTGACGGGGAACTGGCGCGCATACAGCGCATCCTTGACGACACGCTGCCACCGCGTGAATTCGACCGACGCGCGATCCTGGAACAGACCGAACTCCGCCCCGACCTCGAACTCCGTCGAGATCTCCGGGCGCAGGTCGGGGTTGCCGAGGTTCGCCGGCACGAGGCCGCTGCCGGTGGGCGAGGTCAGTGCCGCATAGGTCGTCAGCTTGTCGAACGCACCGGGCTGACGTCCGGCACGTCCCAATGCGGCGCGCAGTCGCAGGGTGGACAGATAGTTCGCCATCCGCCCGTTCTTCCACGCCGGCCGGTCGCTCGGAATGATCGACAGCGACGCCTGCGGATACACCACACCGCCCTCCGACTTGCCGAACGCGCTGTTGTAATCGTAACGCGCGCCGCCGGTGACGAAGATCCAGTCACTGATGCCGATCTGCTCCTGCGCGAAGTAGCCGGCATTGACAATGGAGCTGAACGACTCGAACACCTGCGGTGTCGAGCCGCCGCCCACCACCTCGATGCCGGGACCGGGGAAGCCCTGGTTGGAAGAACTCTCATCGTTGTCGCGCGTCAGGAAGCCCTGCGCGCCGAAGATGAGATTCGACGAGAACATCTTCGACAGCGCACGCGTGTACCCGCCGTTGACGCTCGCGGTGAGCTCCTGATGCGAGCGATCATCCACGCTCGCCTGGCCGGCGTTCGCGCGGTTGATCCGCGTATCGAAGTTGTTGCCGAACGGGATGAAGTAGGTGGACCGCTGTGCCGTGAAGTCCACGCCGAACGTCGCGTCGACGTTGAACTCGGCGATGGGGATATAGCTCGCGCGGACCCGGCCGTTGAAGTGCCGGGCGTCCTGCTTGATCGATGGCTGAACCAGCTCACTCATCGTTCCGAAGGTGCTGGCGCCGGTCGGATTTCCCCTGTTGATACAGAGGCCATCGCCCCGGCTCCCATTCGTCGGGTCGGTGGGGCTCGTCTTGGACGCGTTGCACTGCGCATTCTCCGGCTTGGAGAAGAGCGCGACCGTGTACGGCGCGTAGATGCTGTTGTTGTTCTCGGGGATCTCGTTGTGCGTGTTGGCGTACAGCACGTTCGACTGCAGCTTGAACGTCCGCGACGGTGAGAGGCCGAGGCTCAGGGTGCCCTGATAGCGGTTGTTGATGTCTTCCATGTTCACGCCGCGCGGCACCGGCGAGGTGGCGTCCTGCCAGTTGAAGTTCTTCGCCGTGAACGGTCCATCCTCGCGATAGCTGCGCAGCGAACCGAAATAGGTGAGCAGCGGCGTGCCGCCCGACACCTGCCCGGTCATCGTGGATGCCTTGCCCGTCTCGAACAGCTTCGTCGCGACGTCGCGGCTGAACGGAGTGAAGGCGCTGATCTGCATGCCGTAGTGCTGCGACAGGCGAGTCGCCTGGGTGTCCGAGCGCGCGAAGCCCCACTGTGGCTCGATCCGGCCTTCCGGGTAGCTCTTCATGGACTGCTCCACATCGAACGACCACTTGGTCGCGCCGGCGACGCCGCTCTTCGTCGTGATGAGCAGCACGCCGTTGGACGCCTCGGTGCCGTAGAGTGTGGCCGCCGCCGCGCCCTTGAGTACTTCGATCTTCTCGATCGACATCGGGTCGATGTCATCGAGGCGCGAGGGCCGCCCGCCGCCGCCGGTGCCGACGAAGCCGGAGCCGAAGCCGCCACCGTTGTCGATGCGCACGCCGTCCACGTAGACGATCGGTTCGTTCGACTGGGACAGCGACGCGCTGCCACGGATGCGGATGCGCGTGCCTTCGCCGGTGGTGCCCGATGAGGGCAGCGCCATCACGCCCGGCTCACGCCCCTGCAGAATGTCCGAGAAGCTCGAGATCGGGGCGTTCTCCGGCGCCGAGACCGAGGCCACGGTATTCCCGAGCTTGCGAGCTTCAACCTGACTCCCGCCCGTGCCCGTCGTGACGACGGCGGTGAGCTCGAGCGCGGACTGGGTGAGCTCGATGGCCACCGTCGCCGTTCCGCCCACCGCGACGTCGACCGTCCGCTGGACCGGCGTGAAGCCGATGATGCGTGCGCGAACGGTGCGGGTGCCGGGCGCCACGCCGAGGATGCGGAACGCACCCTGCGCGTTCGTGGCCGATCCGATGGTCGGAGTCGTGCCGACGATCGTGACCTGCACGCTGGCGATCGGCCGCTTGGTGCCGGCGTCGATCACGGTACCGGTGATCACGCCGGTGCCCTGGGCCGCCAGCAGTGCGGGAAAGAGGAACAGCAAACCTGCCGCGAGGAGAGGGTGGTGCGTCCTCGCGCGAACGAAGAAAGACATCCTGCGCTCCGGTGGTGGGGGGTTGGAACTACCGGTCGGGGCCGTACGGCTCCTGCTACCAGCACCCGAGGTTCGGGCGCTGCGTCACTAGATCGGCGGGCGGGGACTCATGAATCGACGCGAGTCCACACTGACCATATGCCTGTTCCGCGGCCTGTGCGGAAGGGCGCACCGCTTGCACGGGGCGATCGCATGAACGAGGCGACGGGAGGCTGGCGCGGACGGCTGGGTCGGATCGCGCGAGAAATCGTGGGGGAACTGGACCGCGCCAGCCGGTCGCTCGGGATCGGGGTGCCGGCACATCACGAGATCGTCGGCTATCGGGGCTACGCCGCGGGCGCGCGCGTCCGCGTGCAGGCACGGGCACAAGAGGCCAAGGAGATTCCACCCGCCACCGCCACGGATTCGGCGTGGCGGAACCTCGTCAGCACCTACAAGCGGATCGACGCGAGTCCACTGGCGCACGCGCGGGTGCGAATCGCGGTCGGCGGCACGGAGCGCGAGGTCGTGGCCGATGACGAAGGCTTCATCCACGAATGGATCGACCTGCCCGCGCCGCTACCGGCCGACGTGCCCTGGCAGTCGGTAACGCTCCGACTGCTCGCGCCACTACAGCCCGGCCATCCCGACGTGACCGCCACGGCCGAGGTTCGCGTGCTCACCGGCACGCCGTCGTTTGGAGTGATCAGCGACCTGGACGACACCGTCATTCAATCCAACATCACGAGCTTTCTCTCGGCCGTGCGCACCGTGCTGCTCGGGAATGCGCGGACGCGGCTCCCCTTTCCTGGCGTGGCCGCATTCTACCAGGCGCTGGAGCGTGGAGGCGACGGCGCTCGCCTCAACCCGATCTTCTACGTGTCGAGCAGCCCATGGAACATCCATGACATCATCGCGGACTTCATGGATTTCCAGCGCATCCCGCGCGGTCCCATCACCCTGCGCGATTGGGACGTCGTGCTCTCGGCGCTCACGTCGAGCCGGCTCGGGAACTTCAAGGAACCGGCGATCCGCGACATCCTCGAGATGTACCCCGCGCTGCCATTCATCCTCATCGGTGACAACAGCCAGCGGGACCCGGAGATCTATCGGGCGATCCTCGACCGGTATCCCAGCCGCATCCTCGCCATCTACATCCGGAACGTGGACGCCAACCCCGAGCGCTCGAGCGCCGTGCAGGCACTGGCGAAGGAGGTGCTCGCCGCCGGCTCGACGCTGATCATCGCCGACGACACATACGCCGCGGCGCAGCACGCGGTGGAGCAGGGATGGATCACGAAGGAATCGCTGCCGGCGATTCGCGAGGAAAAGAAGGCGGATGAAGGGACGACGGGCACGAAGGCCGACGTGCCCGGCGTGGCGGAAGAGAAGGCGGCGCCGACGATCGTGGTGAACCGTGAATCGTGAATCGTGAATCGTGAATCGTAGTCCGGGCGCGTCACCGCACCCGGGGCATTGCCTTGTGGTTCCGCTCGATCGTCCGCACGTAGCCGAGCGTCTCCAGATAGCGCCACCGCTGCACCCGAGGGGCAACGGTCTCGATGCTCTGCCACGTCTTGTCGTCGAGCTGTTCGGCCAGGGCGGCGCGCCGAGCGCGAATGATGGTGCCTTCACCCGCGTTGTAGCCGGCGAACATGAAACGCCAGCGTTCGTCGTCGGGCACGTCGCGCTTGAAGCTCGTCCAGAGATCGCGATCGTGCAGGATGCCGGCGGCGATGTTCCACTCGGGATTGTCGATCGCGCCGAAGTGCGGCAGCGCCGACTGGATGAGCCCATAAGTGGAGGGCATGAGCTGCATGATGCCGCGCGCGCCGACGCGGCTGCGTGCGGTGGGTGTGAGATCGCTCTCCGCCATGCCCTGTGCCTTGAACAGCCGCCAGTCGGTCCCCACGCCGAAGTAGCGCTTCGTGTACTTCCGGAAGATCGGATCGTAGCGCTCGGTCGCCCTCCGCTCCTGCCGCTCACGCGCCGCGTCGTCGAGCGCTCGGCCCGCCTTGCGCAGCGTCGACGCGGCACGATCCGGGGCGCGCGCGGACTGCGCGGAGACCGAGGGCGCCGCAAGCATCACGCACGCCGAGACCATGATGCTCCGCAGCGCCACGAGACGAATCGCACGCCGCCGCATCAGCCCAGCGCCTTGCCGATGATGAGGGCGATGGAGATGAAGATGGACGCCATGAAAATGGCCACGGCGACGTTTCCCTTTTGAAGCTCCGCCCGGAAGTCGACCTCGGGCGTGAGCAGGTCGATCACACGGTACGACAGGTACATGAGGACCACGCCGATGACGGCGTAGAGCACGTTGAGACCAATGACGGACAGTTGCACCGGACCTCGCTGATGGCGTGAGGAGACAACTCGTACTACGTCGAAAGTGTGGCGCTGTTTCGCCGTCGGTGCCAGCGCAGGACGCCCACACGCCCTGTGGGGCGATTGCCAAAACTTTCATCCTGCTGTCGATTTGGCCGCACCCCGTTCGACTATCTCGTCACAGCAGGCCACATACACTCCACTGGAGGGTCACGTGAAGTATCTCTGCCTGATCTACGAGAACGAGGGCGCCTGGGCGACGATGTCGAGGGAAGAAGGGGACAGGATCATGGGCGAGTACATGACGTTCACGGACGATATCAAGAAGAGCGGGCACATGATCCAGGGGGATGCTCTTCAGCGGACATCCACCGCGACGACAGTGCGCGTGCGCAACGGAAAGCTCAGCACGACGGATGGCCCGTTCGCCGAGACGAAGGAGCAGCTGGGGGGCTACTACCTGATTGAAGCGAGGGATCTGAACGAGGCGATTCAGGTGGGTTCGCGGATTCCTGGGGCAAGAACGGGCTCGATCGAGGTGCGTCCGATCCAGTCGTTCGACTGAACCGCGCCAGTGCAACCGCGCGCGCATGACTGACGAACCCACGTCTTTACATCAGGAGGTGGAGGCACTCTACCGCGCCGAGTCCCGTCGTGTGCTGGCGACGCTGATCCGTCTCCTCGGCGATTTCGATCTCGCCGAGGAGGCGTTGCACGACGCGTTCGTCGCCGCGCTCGAGCGGTGGCCCGTGGATGGCATGCCGGTCAATCCGCGAGCGTGGCTGGTGAGTGCCGGCCGATTTCGCGCGATCGACCACCTCAGGCGCCGCGCATCGTTCACTGCGCGAAGCGCGGAGCTGGCGCGCGAGCTGGCTGGAGTCACTCCGTCACCCGATGCGTCACTCAATGGGGGAGACGAGATCGTCGACGACCGGCTCCGACTCATGTTCACCTGCTGCCATCCCGCGCTGGGGGCCGATGCACAGGTCGCACTCACCCTTCGCACACTGGGCGGGCTGACGACCGAGGAGATTGCGCACTGCTTTCTCATGCCGCCACCCACGCTGGCGCAGCGTATCGTGCGAGCGAAGCACAAGATCCGCGAGGCCCGAATTCCGTACGAGGTCCCGGAGCGGCACGAGCTTCCGGACCGACTCGACGCCGTGCTGGCTGTGCTGTACCTGATCTTCAACGAGGGATATGCTCCGACGTTCGGAGACGAACCCACTCGCGCCGATCTGTGCGCCGAAGCCATTCGGCTCGCGCGCACGCTGGTAGAGCTGTTGCCCGAACCGGAAGCGGAGGGGTTGCTCGCCCTCATGCTGCTGCACGGCTCACGCCGGCCGGCGCGACAGTCTGCCGACGGAGAGATCGTGTTGTTGGAGTCGCAGGATCGGTCGCTGTGGAACCGGGAGGAGATCCGCGAAGGTCTCGCGCGCACGCAGCGCGCGCTGCGATCACCCCGGTTCGGTGCGTACGCATTGCAGGCGGCCATCAGCGCCGTGCACGCCGAAGCAGCGTGCGCCGACGACACCGACTGGCGGCAGATCGTGGGACTGTACGACGTTCTGCTGCGACTGCAGCCATCACCCGTCGTGGAACTCAACCGCGCCGTCGCGATCGCGATGCACGATGGTCCGGAACGCGGTCTCGCGGTGGTGGACGCATTGCTCGCACGGGGTGAGCTGCCGGATTACCAGCTCGCCCACGCCGCGCGCGCCGACCTGCTGCGACGGCTGGGGCGCGTGCGCGAGGCGCTCGACGCCTACCAGCGCGCGCTACAGCTCACGGCGCAGGCACCGCAACGGCGCTTCCTTCAGCGCCGGATTGCGGAGTTGGTGGACTAGAACCCTTCGTCGCGCTGAGCGTCGTTCACCGCGTCGTCGGCCTGCGGCTGCGGCTGCGGCGCGGACCGTGGGTGCGACAGCGGATCGCCGTGCACCTTGAGCGATTCGGCCTGCACGTTCGCGCTGGGATCGGCGTTGCGGTCGGTGAGAGCGCTGGAGACGGGATCGTTCGGCTGCTCGATGGGGGAGTTCGGGTCGGTCATGAGTGTACTCCGGTGATGAGTACGGAGTGCCAGTTCAAGTTCGGGGCCGTGACAGGCTGTGAACGTACACCCGCGGCTCATGACTTCTCAC
>JANLTI010000024.1:0-3193 GCA_031362845.1 Gemmatimonadaceae bacterium
TCCAAGGGTCGTCCGCACCTCGCCTGCTCCCCCCTGCTTGAGCACCACGTTGAGCACGCCGGCGATGGCATCCGACCCGTACTGGGCGGCGGCGCCGTCGCGGAGGATCTCGATGTGGTCGATCATGCTCGAGGGAATCGCATTCAGGTCCACTGGCGCGGCTCCGCGGCCGACGAACCCGTTCACGTTGACGAGCGCGCTGTTGTGCCGTCGCTTCCCGTTCACCAGCACCAGCGTCTGATCGGGGGCTAGTCCGCGCAAGGTGGCTGGCCGCACGTGATCCGTGCCGTCACCGATCGAGGTGCGCGGGAAGTTGAAGCTCGGCGCGATGGCCTGGATCATCTGCGCCGTCTCCGTGCGGCCAGTCGCCTTGATCTCGCTGGCGGACAAGACGTCGATGGGAACGGGCGCATCGATCACCGTGCGCGCTTCGCCGCGCGTGCTGAGCGTCGATACGGCTTCGAGCGTGGCGATGGCACGGGTGAGCGAGAAATCCGCGGTCGTGACGCCGCCAGCCGTGATGGACACGGAATCGGTGACGGTGTTGAAGCCGAGTGCCCGGACGCGCACCTCGTAGCGTCCGGGCGGCAGCGCGAGCCGATAGCGGCCATCGGCGCGCGTCGGTGCGGCGCGTCCCCCTGCGCGCACGGTCGCGCCCACGATCGGCGCATCTGCGCCCATCACCCGGCCGGCGACGGAGCCGGTGGTTTCCTGCGCCACCAGCAGCGTGGGCAGGGCGCTCAGCAGGAGCGCGAACCGGAACGCGGCTGAGGCGAACGACGAGAGCGTGGGCATGGCGGTGGGTCTCCGAGCGTGGGAACCGGTGCGAAGGGGATGATCGCACGAGTACGGCGCGAGCGATCGGCTACGTTATCGCCCGTGGGGCGGGACGGCCAGTCCGTCTGCCCGCGCACGCCACGCGGGACGCAGCGCGCACATGTACACGCAGACGAGCGCGGGGCCGGCGTCCTCTGCCGGCCCCGCGACTTCCCGCGACGAACTGCCGTGCAGCGAATGCCTACTTCGTGCGAATGACGAGCAGGCGGAGGCCCGGCGTGGTGGTTGAGCCGCTGGTGACGGTGAGTGTCGCGGTGGCCGTCGCCGGCACGGCGAATCGGAAGTGCGTTGACCCGCCGGCTGTCAGCGCACCGGCGTACGGGGTACCGGCGATCATCGTGGTCACCGGCAACGGATACGCGCCGGACGCGCCCAGCGCGGAGTAGATACTGTGCCAGTTCCAGCTTTGCTGGAGGAACTGGTCGCGCACCAGACCCGAGATGTCATCGACCGCGTGCGAGGCGGACCAGTCACTCACCGATACGTTGAGATCGCCGCCGAAGACCTGCTGCAGGTTCGCGATGCCAACGACGGTGTTGTTCGCGAGCCGAAGCCATATATCGCCGTCCGGCGAAGCAATGGGCGCGGCGCTGACGGCGAAGCGTCCCCCCTGCGGGACCTCCTCGATGCTGCTCCGGGAGCGATACCATGCGCGCGCGCCGACGACACGAGGCAGCGCGATCGCACGTTCCTCGCTCCGGAGGCGCGCCTCGAATCCGGCGTCGCGTTGCAGCGGCAGCGCGGTGGAGCCGAGCGCCGTGGCGCGACTCAGCGAGGGGCCACCGATGGGCAGGCGCGAGGCGACCGGCGGAATGACAC
This sequence comes from Gemmatimonadaceae bacterium, assembly GCA_031362845.1. Classification (GTDB taxonomy): domain Bacteria; phylum Gemmatimonadota; class Gemmatimonadetes; order Gemmatimonadales; family Gemmatimonadaceae; genus AG11. The sequence continues at coordinate 1,657 of JANLTI010000024.1, forward strand.
TCGTGGCGCTGAGACCGTAGGTGATCGTCGAATCCTGGACCGTGGAGCTGTTCACCAGCGTGGCATAGTATTCCGCGCCCGTTGCGCCGCCGGCGACGCTGACGGTGCCGGCGCCATTCAGCTCGGTGGCGGCCGACGGGGCTCGCACGACGTTGGAGAGCTTCTGGTCGGCGAGATACCGCAACCAGTTCCACGCCGCGCCACGCGTCGAGAGCGAATCGCCACTGGCGTACGGCGAGGAGGTGGGCGTCGCGGTGAGGTACGACCGATAGCGGCCAGCGTTGCCCAGCATGTCGCCGTTGAAGGCACGAACGATTGCCGCCCGCGCCCGCAATGCGGTGAGATCGATGTTCGTGCGAGGGGCTACTCCCGCCTCGCGAAAGAACAGCAATTCCTCGGCAATGTGCGCCAATCCTTCATCGAGCCACTTGTCCTCGAAGTCGTTGGCCGCCGTGTTGATGTAGAGCTTGCGCGAAGCGTTGATCAGATGCTCGAGCTCGTGCGCCAGCACCGGTACCGTCACGGAATCCACGAAACCCGCCGTGCGCTTGTTCCCGTTGATGGTCCCCAGCGGATCGGGTGCAAGCGAGTAGAAGTACTCGCCCTGATTGCTCGTGGCGCACGCTTGCGCGCGGGCACTCGCCACCTTGGGAAAGAGATCGCGAGAGAACGTGAAGCCGCCCACGTACGACGTCGACCCCACCGGCGTCAGCTGATTGACCGCGGTCGTGAAGATGATGCCCACGCGGCCATTGTTGTCGATGTCCGTGGGCGCGCCGAACGCGCCTTCATCGATCGGATAGACCAGGGTGTCGAACTTGGCCGCGAAGCGCTGGTAATCCGCCGTCGTGAAGCCACCGGAAGGATTGAGCGTATCCGCGAGAATCATCGACTTGCCGCCGATGGCCTCGACTCGCGCCGCGCGGATGATCGCGTTCGTGCAGCCGTCCTCTCCGTTCACGTTCACGCGAACGAGATCGCCAACCTTCAGCGACGCGGGAAGCGGCGTGTCGAACGGACCAACCGGCTCGGTCGGACCATCCTTGCAGGCAGCGACACTCGCGAGAATGACCGTGGACAGCGCTAGACGAAGTCGAACGCGCATTCGGTGGTGCTCCGGAAAGGGCGAATCCCGCGCGGCGCATGCGGGAACAGGTTCGGTAGCAGGACGAACGGCGCCGGCCAATGATTCGCCGGCGTCTCAGTTAATAAACCTCGCCCCCGGACGCGTTCCATGCAAAGCGTGCGACGACGATCCGGGCGCCGGAAAGCCTGACCTACGGTGATCGATAGTCGTCACGGCAAGATGTTCGCCGTGATCCATCCCACAGCGATTGCGCGCGACGCCCCGCGACCGTGGCGTAGACGCCTGCTCGATCGTCCCCGAGGCATGGACGATTTCGCCTGACGCGCGCATGCCACTCTTCAGTCGTCACGGCGACCCATTCATCGACCACATCGCCCGGGAGATTTACGCGCTCTTTCCGCACTGCCACCGCTGCGGCGCGCGCATCGAGCGGCTCGAGGATGCGGAGGT
>JANLTI010000029.1:0-4700 GCA_031362845.1 Gemmatimonadaceae bacterium
CGCGCGAGAGCACGACGCCGCTCAGCGTGGCGTACGCGCCGCCGTCCATCAGCACGTCCACCGACATGGCGACGATGCGTCCGTCGCACGTGAGGCCAGTGCGGTGCGTCACGATGGAGGGATGGCGCTTCGTGGTGGCCACCATGTCCTCGACGCGATCGTAGATGATCTTCACTGGGCGGCCCGACTTGCGCGCGAGCAGCGCCGCGTGGCCGGCGAGCATCGACGGATACTCTTCCTTCCCGCCGAATCCGCCCCCCGTCTCCGTCTGCACGACGCGCAGGGTCGCGTCGGCACCGAACAGGCTCTTGAGCGCCTTGAGTGCGTAGAAGGGACATTGCAACGAGCCGTACACCGTGATGCCGCCGTCTTCCGGCACGGCGATCACGCCGTTCGTCTCGATGTAGACGTGTTCCTGGTGGCCCGTGCGGTACGTGCCTTCCACGATGACGTCCGCGCGCGCGAGTGCGTCGTGCACGTCGCCCTTCACGATGTCGATGTCCTTGAACGAGTGCGTGGACAGGGACGGATCGTAGTTCGGCTCGTCGACGTCGTAGGTGATGTCGACCGCCGCGGCGAGCAGCGTCTCGCGGTTCGCGTGCGCGAGCAGGAGAACCGGCTCGGCAAAGTGATTGACCGTGCGCTCGACGAGGAATGGTTGGTCGTCCTCGATCAGCGCAACGACGTTGCGGCCGGGAATGTCGCGGTAGTCGACGATCGTGAAGCCCGCAGTGTCGAACCCGAGGCGGATGTCGCGCACCGTGCCGCGGGCGATCGTGGAGCGCACGGTGCGGCCATACAGCATGCCGGGCAGGACGATGTCGTCCGCATACTTCGCGCGGCCGGTGGCCTTGCCGATGCCGTCCTTGCGGGAAACGCTGGTGCCGACGGCAAGGCTCATTTCGGTAAGAGAGTGATCGCCGCTCGCCGCCGCAAGCCGCCCTTCACACGCGAAACAAGCATACGTAGCGTAAGGGGGAAACAGTTGGCAAAGAGGGCCTATCGAGGCGCCATTGCCAGAGCCCAAGTCCTAGTGACGCCTTATGCCCGTCGACTCACAGGCTGCGCCCGCAAACGAACGCCTGTCGCAAAAACCGGGATTTCTGTCACGAATCACCGGTTTACGGCAGACGTGAGGTGACCTACCCTTCCGTTCGTTCGGCTGAGCCGGGCCGCCCAGCCCCGCCCTGATCGGTTTTTCGTGCGCAAGCAGGAGAATCGGCTTGGCAACGTGATTAACCGAGCGCTCGCTCAAAATTGGCCGGTCGTCGTCGATCAGCGCGACGAGGTTGCGGAGGGAATGTCGCGGGAATCACGGATCGCGAAGCCCGCAGTGTCTTACTCGAAGCCAATGTCGCGCAACGTGCCGCTCGGGATCGTCGAGCGCACGATACGGACGTACACCGTGCCGGGCAGGACGATGTCGTCCGTGTATTTCCTCTGGCCGGTCGCCTTGCCGCCTTCCTCCTTTTCGGTTCCGAGCTCACGCGGCGTGTCACGGTGTCCACCCGCCGCAGTCTTACTCAGGAGGATTCCATCGCGTTTTGCGCCCTTTGTTGGAATTATCCGCTACCGGAAGATCTACCGACGTCGGTAGTTCGCCAGCAATGTACACAGACCGAGTGATCAACGTGGAAATGAAGACAATCTTGGCGAATTCTTGCGGTCACTCAGCTGCATCCCTCGCGCTCCGCCTTACGATACTGCTTTTCTCGCTCGCGTCGTGCGGACGAGAATCCGTGAAGAAGGCGCCATTAACGAGTGGGATCGTTTCTATGACCAGCAGTGAATCAACAACTACGCGCGACACCGCACGGCTGGGATGTAGCGCATCGGCAGGTGACTCGGAACGTATTCCATACAGAGCTGCCGATTTGGGGCCAAGTGTACATGGTGGTATCGGTTATGTCCCCGGACCCAGTGGTCGCGCTATCGTTCGCGATCAAGCTGAATGGGCGCGTGTTTGGAAAACCCTCGCCGACACAATTGCGCTCCCGAAAGTGAACTTCCGTGACTCTATTCTGGTTATCGTCGCGAGTCAGGAATACACCAGCGGGCCATTCCGGCTCGAAATCGAGGATGTACGCAGCTGCCGACAATCGGAAACCATCGTCGTGCGATTGCGCCTACATACTCAAGAAGCGATGCAAGATTACGGCGATCGTTCCATCCGTGGCGTCCTACTCCCTCGATTAGCAATTCGGGAGCGTGCCATTCTTTTCGTGGAGCTGCCACAAGCAGTCGATCGGTAGCCGGCTGTCCAAGGACGAACGCACAAGTGGCAATTCCTACTTAGACGGCCCGCCCTACCTTCACCCGCTATTTCATAATGACTAAATCGATCCATCGGCTCGCGCGCATCGTACTGCTGGGCTCGATGTGGACCTGTGTTGCCTGCAACGAAACCACGCGGCCGAGCATCAATGAACTCGTGCCGAATTCTCCTTCTGTCCTACTGAATGCCGCTGGACGCGTTCACGTGTCGCCTGGCGCCATGCATAGCTGGGCATTCGTCGATGATCAGCGCTCGGCTTCGTGCACGGACACGTCAGTGTGCCGTTTGGCCTCAGGGCCTGCTGCACCTCCATTAGGCAGCGGCAGCGCTGAGCTAGCGACGCCGACAGCGACCGACGGTTTCGCGCTTGTACTTCAAGATTACAAGGGAACGCGCTTAGACCACATTACGGAGCTGCGGTACGCCACCTATCGGCAGTCGATGGATGCGGGCAACAACCTCGCAATTGCGCTTCAACTCACAGCAGACTTCGACCTTTCTGACGCGTCGAACGCCTGGCAAGGCCGCTTGGTGTTCGAGCCTTACCATGCGCAAGGTGGGGAGGTTGTTCAGAGCACATGGCAGAGTTGGGACGCGAAGGAAGGCAAATGGTGGGGCACGCGAGCCAACGTTATCAAGAACGGCGTCTCCACGACGAATACCTGCGTGCAAGCAACGCCATGCACTTGGGCCAAGCTACTAACGGCATTCCCGAACGTAGGCATCCACCTCACATACGGGTCACTTATTCTGAAGGCAGGCTCCAACTGGGCGGGATTCCGCGGCAATGTCGATAATTTGACCATCGGCGTGGAAGGATTAACTACGACCTTCGACTTTGAGTCATCTGAGCCAGCGACAGTGCCGGCGCTACCGCCGGACACCCTGCCGCTATGGATTCACGCCGATACCAACGTGATCGACGGCGGCGAAATCCTCGCAGGACCGCTCGCAAAAAACGTGATCGTGGTGGCGTTCGAGCCCGCGACATCGCCGCAATTGCGAGCGACAGCTCTGGCCACGGTCGGTGGCATCGTAGTGGGTGGAATCCCGATCGACACTGTTGAGGGATTTTACTATGTGCGCCCTGCGCATGGGGAAACCGCCGCGGAAATCATGGCGGCCGCGGAAACTGTGAACTTGATGCAGGGAGTAGTCTTGTCAGCTCCAGCTCTATTGGGTGACGCTGAGGACGATTACCGCAAGCCGTTCGATGGTCCAACCGCGCGCGATTGGACGCTCATGCCGGATTCAGCCGATGGCGACAACTGGGCGCTCGAACGAATCGGCGCCCCGTCTGCCTGGGGTTGTTCGACGGGGGATACACTGACGAAGATCGCCGTAATCGACCGAGGATTCCACAGCGTTGACGACCTGCGAGGCAATGTACAAGGGAACACAAGGTATTCACTTCCGACGCCAGGATCCGGGCATGGAACCTCTGTCGCGTCCATTATTGCCGCGAGCGGCGACAACGGCACCGGCATGACGGGCGTAATGTGGAAGGCAGACCTTCGACTCTACGAACGCGCTCCGACTTCAATGGAGCAGTTACTCCGGACGGGAGCTATCGTTTCGGACATCACACGAATGATCAGTGCGGTCCTCAGTGGAGCGCGCGTGATCAACGTATCTGGACACATCGGCAACATGCGCGCGGACTCCGCCGGTCGAGCGAACGTCGAGTACCAACGGCGATACATGCGGATGGTCTTGCGACTCCGAAATGGAGATCCACGGGCACCACTGTTCGTGTTTGCCGCGGGAAATGCGAATCAGAACGCCTACTACAATGGATATCCGGCTCTCGTCCTCGACTACCCCAACCGAGTTTTGGCTGTCGCTGCCGCCGCAGCGAGCGGCAATGGATTATACCAAGGATCGAACTTCGGTCCGTTGGTGCACATTGCGGCTCCGGGAGAACGGCTTCAAGCGATAAATGAGGCAGGAGTCGTGACCAGCGTAATGCATCGCACTTCTGGAGCAGCGCCTTATGTCGCCGGTGTCGCTGGTCTGCTCGCGTCCTTTGATCCAAATCTAAGCGTCAGTGACATTCGAGCTCTCATCGTTGCCGGCGCTCTGGCGGGCGGAAGAACTGCCGGCGGCATCCCGATGCTCAACGCTCACGAGTCGCTCAAGCTCGCTGCACAACGACCCGGCGCCCCTCTGTGTGGCAATCGGATCTGGAACGATGGCAACAACAACATCGTCGTCCAGCGCGATAGCGTCACGACGGAAACAATCATCACACGCGATCCGACGGACTACCTGGCGTACGTGAATCCCTTCCATGGCGGTCGACGGATCGAGCTTGGCTTCTCGTATCGGTATGACTGGTCGCCAGCCACACGAAGGTTCGTGGAAGGCACAAACGTCCAGACTTCAGGAACGCCGCCCACGGACGTCAGTGGCGCGTGGCTCAGCT
>JANLTI010000052.1:0-8522 GCA_031362845.1 Gemmatimonadaceae bacterium
TGTGCCATCCGACATGCCCCTGCTCTGGGCGTTGCGGGACGAGCTCGATCTCAAGGGCACCAAGTTCGGGTGCGGTGCCGCCCAGTGCGGCGCCTGCACGGTTCACGTGAATGGCGCGCCGACGCGCTCGTGCGTGCTCCCGGTCTCCGCCGTCCAAGGCGCCGACGTGACGACTGTGGAGGGGCTGTCGGCCGACGGGACGCATGCGCTCCAGCGCGCGTGGGAGGAACTCGATGTTCCGCAGTGCGGATACTGTCAGGCCGGACAACTCATGTCCGCCGCCGCCCTGCTGGCGAAGAAGTCGCGACCCACCGACGGCGACATCGATGCGGCGATGAATGGCAACATCTGCCGCTGCGCCACCTACCTACGCATTCGGCAGGCGATCCATCGCGCCGCCGAGCTGAAGGTGGAGGCCACGCAGGCCGGCGCGCCGCGGCGACTGGACGGGAGCACGCCATGACGTTTACGACTGGTACATCGGGCCTCAACCGGCGCGAGTTCCTGCGCGCGACAGCCATCGTTGGGGGCGGCGTCCTGCTCGCGAGCTATCTCGAGCCACTGGCCGCCACGGCATCGCTCGTTCCGTACACGCCATCGGATTCGTCGCTCAACGCCTTCATCCGCATCACGCCGGACGGGATCGTCACCATCATCAGCAAGAATCCCGAGACCGGTCAGGGCGTGAAGACGATGCTCCCGATGCTCATTGCCGAGGAGCTGGATGTGGAGTGGAAGAACGTCCGCGTGGAGCAGGCGTCGCTGGATACGAAGCGGTTCACGCAGCAGTTCGCCGGCGGCAGCACGGCCACGCCGAACAGCTGGCTGCCGATGCGCCGAGCCGGTGCGGCTGGACGCGCTATGCTCGTGTCCGCCGCAGCGACCGCGTGGGGCGTCCCGGCGTCAGAATGCGATACCGCCAAGGGCGTGGTGCGTCACCGGGCGAGCAATCGCTCCGTATCGTATGGCGCCATCGCGACGGCTGCCGCGTCGGTGCCAGCGCCCGATCTCGCGACGGTTCCGCTGCGCGATCCCTCGACGTTCACCATCGTGGGCACGCGAGTGCGCGGCGTGGACAATCATGCGATCGTCACCGGGAAGCCGATGTACGGCATCGACGTCACCGTGCCCGGCATGCTGTACGCCACCTTCGCCAAGTCGCCGGTGTTCGGCGGCAAGGTCGTCTCGGCGAATCTGGAGGAGGTGAAGCGGCAACCCGGCGTGCGCCACGCGTTCGTCGTGGAGGGTGGCGCCGCACTCAATGGACTGCTCGGTGGCGTCGCCATCGTCGCGGACAGCTGGTGGCTGGCCAACAAGGCGCGCCGTACGCTCAGGGTCACCTGGAACGAGGGCATGACGGCGTCACAGAGCAGCGCGAACTTCGCCGCACAGGCGGCCTCGCTTGCGACGCAGCCACCGCAGCGCACGCTCCGCACCGATGGCGACGCGAGTGCCGCACTCGGAGGCGAGGTGAAGGTGGTGCGTGCCGGGTACTACTACCCGTTCATTGCCCACGCACCGCTCGAGCCGCAGAACTGCACGGCCCACTACAAGGACGGGAAGCTCGAGATCTGGGCGCCTTCCCAGACCCCCGAGCCGGGTCGCGGTCTGGTGGCGCGCACGCTCGGCATGAAGGAAGACGACATCACCGTGCACATCGTTCGCGCCGGCGGCGGCTTTGGACGTCGCCTCAGCAACGATTACATGGTGGAGGCGGCGTGGATCGCAAAGGAAACCGGCGTGCCCGTGAAGCTGCTGTGGACGCGTGAAGACGACATGCAGCACGACTTCTACCGGCCCGCCGGATTCCACAACTTCACCGGCGCCGTCGATGCCACCGGACAGCTCGTCGCCTGGCAGAATCACTTCGTGAGCTTCGGCGAAGGCCAGAATTTCGCGCCATCCGCGGGAATGAACGCGGCCGAGTTTCCCGCGAGCTTCGTTCCGAACTACTCACTGGCTACATCGGTGATGCAGATCGGCGTGCCCACCGGCGCGCTCCGCGCGCCGGGGAGCAATGGCATTGCCTTCGCCGCACAATCGTTCATCGATGAATTGGCGCATGCGGCGGGCCGAGATCCGTTGAAGTTCCGGCTCGATCTGCTGTCGAACGGACCCGGCCTCACGAAGGTCCGCGCCGCGCTCGACAAGGTCGCGGAGAAGGCCGGGCTCGACGTGCGACCGCTCTCGCCGCCGTTCGACGGCGATCGCATGCGCGCCGTGCTCGAGCTCGTGGGGCAACGCGCCGGCTGGGGCACACGCGCGCTGCCCCGAGGCACGGGCATGGGCGTCGCGTTCCACTTCAGCCATCGCGGCTACTTCGCCGAGGTGGTGCAGGCGAGCGTGAGCCGTGCCGGCAAGCTGAAGGTGGAGAAGGTGTGGGCGGTGGGCGACGTCGGCAGCGAGATCATCAATCCGAGCAACGCCGAGAATCAATCGCAGGGCGCCGTGCTCGACGGTCTCGCGCAGGCGCTCGCGCAGGAGATCACGATCGAGCGCGGTCGCACCGTGCAGAGCAACTTTCACGACTTCCAGTTACTGCGTCACGCGCAGGCGGTACCGGTGGACGTGCACTTCCTCAAGAGCACATTCCCGCCGACGGGGCTCGGCGAGCCGGCGCTTCCGCCGGTCATCCCGGCGCTGTGCAACGCCATCTTCGCCGCGACGGGCAAGCGCGTGCGCTCGCTGCCGTTGTCGAAGCAGGATTTGAAATGGGGCTGACGGCGCGACAGGGCACGCTGTTGAGCGAGTAGCGGTCGCCTCCCCAGACGCCGTCCGAAGGACCGAACGTCTTCACGATCACGTTGTTGGCATTCAGGATCTCCACCCTCGACGCCGGGAGCTTCGTGCCTAGCAGATCGACGGAGACTGGCGCGCCACCCGTCGCGATGGACGACAGGAGCCCGTTGACCCGGATGCGATGGCCGTTCGGCAGGCCGGCCATCGTGACGGCGCGCGAGGAGGTCACGATCAAGTCGTCGTACCGCACCGTGCCGACGCCTCCGGACCCGTAGACGTTCAGCGACAGATTGCCCGCGATGTCATTCGCTGGCGTCGCATCGACCGCCGAGACCTGGAGCGTGCCGTCGGCCCAAAGCTTGTGGTCACTGCCGAACACGGAGTAGTTGAGGCGATGGTTGGCATTGGCCGTCGACGTGAACGTCCCGTAGCCGAGCAAGGCATACCCGCCATTCGTCTGTCGATACATTCTCGGCCGCCTATACTGCTCGGTATTGGAGCCGAGATCCGCCAGATAGAGCGTCGTGCCGACACGCCGCAAGTACGTCGCCGCATAGTTCCCGATCTGCGTGCGCGTCGTCACCACCTGGACGTTGAAGTCCTTGCGGGCCGCGAGGCCAGTCAACCGCAGCACTGCGTTGCCGCCAGACGGGATGGTGATCTGCATCGCGTTCGATGCGATCGCCCATGTGCCGCTCTCGACCACCCACGACGCGCCCGGTACGCCGTCAGCGCGGTCGAACGTGTCACGAAACAGCAGGCCCGTGGCGGGCCTCGTGACCGGGCCGATGTCGGTGAGCGTGACCGTGACTTCCTCGGACGGTCCGCGCGATCCGTCGGCGGCGATCGAGGCTACCCGGTACCGGTACGAGGCGCCGCTCGTCACGCTCGCGTCGGTGAATGACGTGTCGGTCACGGCCAGCACCGGCCCGACGTCGCCGAACGAGCCGGTCCCGACGGCCCGCTGCACGCGGTTGCTGACGGCCCTGCTGGACTGGTTGCGCCAGGCGATTCGCACCTGCTCGGGCGTTGCCTCGGCGATCTCGAGGTCCAACGGGGCGGGCGGACCCAACCCCGTTCCCGGCAAGTAGACGAACACGCCCACGCTGTCGAAGACGCGAACGTGCGACACCTCGGTAAAGCGATTTTTACCCGTCACCGGATCGGGCGCGACCGGCGAGTTGGTGGCGATGATGTAGGCGCCGGCGCGAAATGCGGTGATCGGGCCGATGTCGAACGCCGAGTCGAGTCGCGCGCAGGTCGATGGACTGGTCGCGGCATCGAGCGGCACGAGCGTCGAGGCATCAGTGGCAGTGATCCCGTGCGCCCGCAGCCAAGGTACATCGTCGACCAAGTTGAGGAAGCGCGTGACGGAGTTCAGAGATTCTGTGGTCACCGGGCGGCACGTCTGCTGCGCACCGGCCGTCGCCGCCCCGGCGAGCACGAGTCCCCAGACCATCACAGGGCGCACGATGCCCCTCACAACGGCACCGGCAATATTCCACATGTGGAAGCCCTCATTGATGCATGTAGTCATCGAATCAGTACCCGCAACGCTTGATGTAGGTCGCCGCGGGCGAGTCCGGCGGCCCGCAATGGGCAGGTGCGGCAAGATAGAGCGCGTGCGGACGCAGTGGTTCGCCGATCCCGAGATGGCCGCACATTTCCGTCCACCGCACGCCGCAACTGTGACCGGTGCCGCAATCGCGGCACGAATTCGCCGCGAGGGGTATGACTGGCGTCGGGAGCCGAGTGCCCTTTCCGTCCCGACGCTCGTCATTCATGGTGAACGGGATGCGCTCCCCGCGATCGTCGCCCTGGAACTCTCGGAGCTGCTGTCGCGCGCACGTCTCGCCCTCCTTCCGGATGCCGGCCACATGCCGTTCTGGGGAGCGCCCGAGCGCTTCTCCGACGAGACCGGTTCCTTTCTCGCCGCTCCCTCCACCGGGCCGCCGCGATCGTCGTCATGATGCGCCTCCGTCTTTGCCTGATCGCGCGTGCCCTCGCCGCGCTGTCGCTCGCCCTCATCCCCCTCTCGGGCGCGATGCGCACGCCGATTGTCCGAACGAGCGTCGCGAGCGGCGGAGTGGTAGCGAATCCGTTGAGCCGAAAGGCCGCCGAGCGTGAGCTGATCAAGGCGCAGGTGCGACGTCGTCTCGCCGAGCGAGGCGGCGGCACGTACATCAACGACATGCTCGCCGAGCGCGACAGCGCACTCGCCCGATGGCCGGACCGCGCGGGTCGTCCGCTCACGATCTGGATCCAGCCCACGAGCTCGATCGACGACTGGAGCGATGAATTCGTGACCAGTGTCCGCAAGGCGGTGGACGACTGGGACGCGCTCGACCTGCCGGTGCGCTTCGCCTACGATAGCGATTCCGCGCGCGCCGATGTCCACGTCACCTTCATCGACCAGTTCGACGAAGCGATCAGCGGCCGCACGAAGTGGGAGCGAGACGACAGCTGGTGGATCACCGATGCCGACATCGTGCTTGCCGTGCATCACCGCAGTGGACCGGCGCTCGACGAGGATGCCATGCGAGCCCTCGCGCTGCACGAGATCGGACACCTGCTGGGCCTCGACCACACCGAGGATGCGACGAGCATCATGGCGCCGCGCGTGCGCGTGCGTGAGCTGTCCGCCGCCGATCGCGCCACCGTGCGCCTGCTCTACACGCTGCCCCCGGGCGGCGTCCGCTGATCCGGCGCACGCCCGAAGCGCTGCTCGCCCTTCTGCTCCTCGTCGCGGCGGGCATGATGGTGGGCAGGTGGCAACGCGGCGCACGCGTTCGTGCGCTCACGACGAGCGCTTCGCCGCAGTCCGATGACACCTCCGCAACATCCCGGCACGTCGTCACCATCGCGCAACGAGCGTCGGACGTGACGAGCCGGCAGTCGACGCCACCGGCCGAGCTGCGCCGTCGTGTCGCCGGACTGTCCAGTGGTACCTACGTCGCCGACATTCTCGTGCAGCAGGACAGCACACTCTATCGCTGGCCCGAGCGGCTGAACGACGCCGTGCGCGTGTACGTGGAGCCAACCTCCACCGTGCCGGACTGGGACAGCGCGCTGCCGAACATGACGCGCGACGTCTTCGGCGAGTGGAGTCTCACCGGTTTCCCGCTTCGCTTCGCGTTCGTCTACGACTCCGTCGATGCGGACGTGTGGATTCGATGGCGCGACCGGTTCCCCGACGCCGATGGGCGGCGGATCGGCGTCACGGAGCGCACGCAGACGAGTGATTTTCTCATCGTGCGTGCCACGATTTCCATCGCCCTGCACGACAGCGCCGGTCGCGCGTTCTCGGCGCCCTTCATCGCCGGCATCGTGCGACACGAGGTGGGACACGCGCTCGGTCTCAACCACGCGAGCGACAGCACCAGCGTGATGTTCGCCGAGTCGGCGACGTCCACCCTGTCGGCGTCGGATCACGCGACGCTGCGCCTGTTATACCTGGTGCCACCGGGAACGCTCAAGGACTAGGCGTCGCGCCGCGCGTCCGTGACTCGCGCGGACTCCTTCTTGCCGACGCAGCGCCCCATGCGCGTACCGGCAAATTCGGAATCAACGGACAAGAACGAGCGAACCGCCACGGCGCCGTGGGACGTCGCCATCATCGGTGGTGGCCCGGCGGGATTGAGCGCGAGCATCTGGCTGTCCCGGTATCTCCACAGCGTGCTTCTCGTGGACTCGGGCGATCCACGCAACTGGGAGACTCGGGGGGTGAACGGCTTCCTCGGCCACCCCGGCATTCGGCCCTCCGAGCTGCGCGGGCTCGGACGCGACGAGGCGCGCAAGCATGGCGCGGAGCTGGTGGATGCCCTGTGCGACACCGTGACGCAGCTCGACGAGGAGACCTTCGAGCTCGTCCTCGCCGATGGCGCGACGCATCGTGCTCGCCGGCTCCTGCTCGCGATTGGCCTCAAGGACGTGTGGCCCGACATTCCAGGACTCGAACACGTGTACGGGGCGAATGCGCATGTGTGCCCCGACTGCGACGGACGCGATTGCGCCGACAAGAAGGTCGTGGTCATCGGCAAGGGCCGGAAGGCGGTGGGCATGGCGCTCAACCTCACCACCTGGACGCGCGAGATCATCATCTGCACGAACGGCGAGCCGGCGGATCTCGACCTGCCGGAGTACTGCCAGAAGCTCGACGCGCTCAACATCCCTGTGATCGAAGCGCCCGTCACCTGCGTGCGCCACAGCGGCACGCACGTGCACGCGCTCGACTTCGCCGGCGGGATGTCGCTCGACACCGACAAGATCTTCCTCGCCATCGGACAGTATCCCGCCGACGATCTGGGCGCGCAGCTCGGGTGCGAGCGCGACGCCGGCGGCCACATCATCGTCGACGACGCCTACCACACCTCCGTCATGAACTGCTTCGCGGCCGGCGACATCGTGCCGGGTCCGCAGCTCGCGGTGGCGGCGGCAGGAGACGGTGCCATTGCCGCGCTGGCGATCCACAAGTCGCTCGTGCCTGATGGGCGAAAGCTGGAGAAGTTGGAGACGGCCGAGTACTGACCCGCGCTATCGGCTCCCGCTCCATCGCAACACGACCTTGTACGGCTTGCGTGCACGCACGCAGTCGAGCACGACACTGCGCTCACCGTTGTCCACCGCCGTCTGGACCAGGTCACGCACGTCGGCCACGGTCCGCACCGTTTCGCCAGAGACGCGCACGATCACGTCGCCATCGCTGAGCCCCGATCGAAACGCGGGCGAGCCCACCGCCGATTGCGTCACGAGCACACCGCGCTGGACGCCCACCGTGCGCGCCAGCCCGTCGGTCAGCGCGGCGAGCTGCGCACCAGCGACAGTGTTCATGCCATATCCGGCGATCATTGCCGGCGTCGGTCCCATCGGTGACATGGCGAGCAGCGGAGGCGCTGGCGGCATGGGGGCCATGGCACTCATGGGCGACATGACGGCGACGCGTGGAGCCGTCGCCGGCGTGGGCGCCACGGCACGCGGAAACGACGGGGGGTCCATCAGTCCGCGCGGCGCGCGCGGCTCGAAGTTCGCCTCGGTGCGCAAGCGGAAGCGCGACGGCACGTCGGCGATCGTCACCGGTACCTCCTTCGTCCTCCCATCACGCCGAATGCGGACGAGCACGCGCGCGTTCGGGCGCAAAAGCCGTGTCAGCGAGATGTCACGGTCCGCCACGTCGCGTCCATCGTACGCCACGAGCGTGTCGCTCGGAATCAATCCGGCCCGCTCGGCCGGAGAGCTCGGCTCCACCGACACGATTTCCGGATGCTGCAGATAGCGGATGATCAACTCCCCGTTCTCGATGCGCGGATCGAGCGCCGTGCCGCTCACGACGATTCCGAGCCATCCACGCGGCATGGCGAACTGGCTCGCATGCGCCTGCCGCAGGGCATCGCTCATGGCCGTGGCATCGCGCTCATCCATCATCGGCGCCACCTGGACCTGTACTCGCATCAGGGCCCGGCCGCGGTCGGACAGGCGGCGCGCGATCACCTCGATCTGCTGCACCGTGCGATCCAGTGCATCGCCGATGCTTCGCCGCTCCCCGGCATTGAGGTCTCCACTCTCCGTATACAGCTGCGCGAGCGAATCGGCCCGGCGCTCGAGCCGCCGGAGCTGTCGGTCGCTGGTGTCGTCGGATGCGGCGCGCGGGGCGCGACGTTCGATCACCGTTTCCGTGGACTGCGCGCCAAGCACCGCGCGCACCGGCGGTACGGCAACCAGGGCGACGGTGAAAGCGATGAGCGGGCGGAGGGATATGGGGCGGGACATCGGCTGGCGCGGGAGAG
>JANLTI010000074.1:0-2679 GCA_031362845.1 Gemmatimonadaceae bacterium
GCGCGTCCCTCGCCGGTGACGGATCTCTCGGCACCTGACGGTGCCGGTGCTGTTCGACGCGCCGCCATGGCGCGCGATGCGGCGCTGATCCGGCGTGTGCGGGCAGGCGACATCACGGCGTTCGACGCGCTCGTCGCCGAGTACATGCGGCCGGCATTTCAGATGGCGTACCGCGTGGTGGGACATCGGGAGGACGCGGAGGATCTCGTGCAGGAGAGCTTTCTCGCGGCGCACCAGTATCTCGACACGTTCGACATCGAGCGGCCGTTCGGGCCCTGGCTCAACCGGATCGTGATGAACCGGGGCGCCAACCTGCGCCGCTCGCGGAGCAGGCGACAGACCGAGCCGGAGACGGACGCCGTGAGCCCGGCACCGTCCGCGCTCGACGAGACCACGCGAAGCGAGACGCGCCACCTGCTCCTCCGCGCGCTCGCGACACTGAGCGACAAGCAGCGAATGATCGTGACCCTGTTCGACGTCGACGGATTGACGAGCAGCGAGATCGGCGAGCAGATGATGCTCGCACCCGGCACCGTCCGCTGGCATCTCCACGAGGCGCGCCGCACTCTCCGCGGCGCGCTCTCGAGCTACTTCGAGGGCTGACCCATGACACGCATGTTCGATTTTCCGGTGTCCGACGATCACGAGCCGGCGCGCGACGAGCGACTTGGCGCACTCCTGCGCGAGACCATTGGTCACCCACCCATGAGCACCGTGGACTGGAATGCGCTTGCAACCAGGATCGGCGCCGCGGTTCGGGACGGGCAGGTGACCCCATGGTGGAGTCATGTCGCGCGCTGGCAGCGTCGAGCCGTGCCGCTGGCTCTTGCCGCCGGCCTCGTGGGAGCGTTGGCCCTCTTCGGGACCGGCAATGCGGCGAATGGCGATGAGGAGCCGACGTCGGAGCCGCTCGACCTCGTGAGTGCCGTGGTGAGCGGCACGTCATCGAGCGACGCGGCGCTCACGTATGCGGGCGCCGTCGCTCAATCACCCTGGCTCGCGAACGGCGCGCCCGAGTGAGCCCCGGTCGCGTGCGCGCGGCGCTCATCATCGCCGCCATCATCATCGGGAGCGCCATCGCCGGCGCGGGACTCGACCGCGTGCTGCTCACGCGCGGGGCGCGGCACTATCGTGGCGGAGGACAGCGCTCCGGAGAGATGCCGCCGGAGCTGACGGCGCAGCGTCGGGCAGCCATGCTCGAGCGAATGACGAAGGATCTGAATCTCACGCCGCCGCAGCGGGCCGCGATCGATTCCATCATGCAGCGCACCGACTCCGCGCTGCGTATCGTGCGCGGCGAGATGCAACCGCGCCTCACACAGATCTTCGACGGGTCGCGCGCCGAGATCAGCGCACGCCTCGACTCGACGCAGCGGGAGAAGTTCAAGCGGCGCCCGCCGCGTGGCCGCGGGCGGCCGTGACCGGCTGACCGCTCAGTAGCCGACCGGACGGCCGCTCGACCGCGGATCGCTCACGCCTTCGTACCCGCCGCGCACGCGCATCACCGCGTTCACGAGACCGATCCCGCGGCTCGTCGAGACCCCATACCCCATCGCACGCAGCGAGTCGGCGACCGCCGGTGACACGCCATCGCGCTCGATCGCCAGCGAATCGGGCAGCGCCTGGTGATGCAGGCGCGGCGCGCTCATCGCGTCGGCGAGCGTCATCCGGTAGTCGATCACGTTCAGGATCACCTGGCTCGTGCTGGTGATGATCCGTGGGCCGCCTCGACTGCCAGCCACGAGCAGGAGCTTCCCCTGCCGATCGAGCACGACGGTCGGTGACATCGCGCTCAACATCCGCTTGCCCGGCTGGATGGCGTTGGCCTCGCCCTGCACGAGTCCGAAC
Organism: Gemmatimonadaceae bacterium; assembly: GCA_031362845.1. Taxonomy (GTDB): domain Bacteria; phylum Gemmatimonadota; class Gemmatimonadetes; order Gemmatimonadales; family Gemmatimonadaceae; genus AG11. Next base: position 1,849 of record JANLTI010000074.1, read on the forward strand.
ATATTCGGCCGTCCGGGCTGCGCCGCGAAGTCGTCCATCTCGTCGTTCAGGAAAAAGCCGGCCGACGCGACGTACACACCAGAGCCGTAGAGATTGTTGAGCGTCGTCGTGGTGGCCACGGCATTGCCTCGGCGATCCACCACCGAATAGTGCGTCGTCTCCATGCCTTCACGCGGCGCACCGCCAAGCGTGGCCGTGGGCGTGGCGCGCTCCCGACCGATCGTCGCCCGCAGTGTCGCGGCGTACGCCTTGTCGGTGAGTTGGGCGATGGGCACCTGCACGAACGCGGGGTCGGCGAGCTTCGCGTTGCGATCGATGAACGCGCGCTGGTACGCCGAGCCGAGCAGATGGGCCCAGCGCGTGCTGCCGAACGCGGGCAGTGCGTCGTAGCCCTCCAGGATGTTCAACGTTTCCGTGATCGTCACGCCGCCTGACGACGACGGCGGCATCGTCAGCAGGGTATAGCCGCGATACGTGGAGCGAACCGGCGCGCGCCACACGGCACGGTACTTCGCCAGATCGTCCATCGTGATGATGCCGCCGGCGCTCCGCAGTTCAGCGGTCCATGCTTCGGCAATGGGACCTCGATAGAACGCGGCGCTGCCATGGCGGGCAATGGCGCGCAGGGTCCGCGCGAGCTCCGGCTGCCGCAGCGTCGCGCCGATGGCCGGCCCCTCGCTGTCGGGAAGAAAGCGCGCGCCACCGGAGAACTGCTGGATCAAGCTGGCGTTGTTGCGCAACGAGTAGTGCAGCGCAGTATCCACGACGACGCCACGCTCGGCGAGCCGGATCGCTGGCGCCATCACCCGTGCGAGCGACATCGTGCCGTAC